>JAYTNF010000398.1:0-19958 GCA_043748455.1 Cytophagales bacterium | reverse complement strand
TATCCAAATCAAAATTTACATCTTTACTTACAATACCATTTTGATTAGCATTAATATTTTTATCTTTTAGATAAGCTATGCCCAAATAATTATTCAAATGTTCTGCTAATAATGGACTGTGCGTTGTCATCAACAACCTATTTTCATTCATACTTGCAAATTCTAATAATAAATTCAGAAATTTAATTTGATTTTCGGGGTGCAAGTTTTCTTCGGGTTCGTCAATAAACAAGAAATTTTGTTTGTCTTTTGCAAAATATTCTAAATATAAAGATAACGTAGAAAGTTGATTAACCGCAGAAGAAACTTTTGGAAGTTCTAATCTCATTTCTTTTTTATTGACATCTTCGAACAGAAATTTCCAACGTACAGCTTTTATTGCTCCCAATACAACTAATTCGTGTATGATTTTACCACCTAAAATGTTATTAAATTTATGCAATAAATTAACATAATAATCATTACTTTTTTCTTCTCCATTTTTAATGTCTTGCTCCAATTTGTAAATTTCTGTTAGTAAGACATCTTCTGCTTCTGTATAGTTTTGTTCAGATAATAGCAATAATTCTTCAGGTAGAAATAGGTTTTCTTTTTTATGTTTTTCCCTTAATGTTTTACTGATTTCATTCAGTTGTTGTATTTTTTTATTAGCTGCCCAGTCATTATTTTTAAGGTAAAAAATTCTATCCGCAGCAAAGAAATAGCTTGCTAAATTTCGCATATCGAATAATTTTTCAAGTAATAGAGTTATCAAATTTTCTTTTAGCTCACTTTCTTTAATACGATTATTATAAACTTCCTCTATTTTTTTCTTTGGGAATTCCTCATAAATATCAGGTGGCAAATTTTTAAAAAAATCATTATCAATATATTCTATCAAGTTAGATTTTTTTTCTTTACGGAAAGTATAAATATCGTATCTATCGCCATTTCCAAAACCTATTCCATTTGTTTGTGTAAATGCTGATGTAAAGAACTGTCTTTTGTGGTTTTCAGATAAAAATGTAAATTCTATATTTGGGGTAGCAAAATCTATATCTTTTTCAAGATACATTGCAAAACTTTTGAGTATATCATTTACTAATTTTTCGGTTAGCTCTATACTTTTGTCTTGTAAAAAATTTATTGTTGTAGCTAAATCTTGATATTCTTTTGATTTTAAAAATTTATTAACAGTTTCTTTCCTGAAAATCTTAAAAATCAATTTAGACATATACGTTTTACCAGAATTATTATAACCCACAAAAAGATACACTTTTTTACTGAGGTCAATAGTTCCTTCTTTTATAGCTCCTAAATTTTTTACGATAAGTTTCATAGTCTTTATTGCTTGAATTACAAATATAGTATTTTTCTGATAAAAATACCAAACCTTTTATCTTAGGTTGAGCAATATTTTAAGCATTTCTCAATTTCCACGCATATTCATACAACCATTGTCTTTGTTCTGCTGCTTTGGCAACTTCCATTCCCCTACTTGCACTTACTAAATTTACAGCCTCCAAAACTTCATAACCAAAATGCAATAAAACACCAACTGCAATAGTTGCAGACCTGCCAATACCTCCGTAACAATGAATAGCAACAGTTTTACCAGACAAAATTTTATCATTACCCAAGCTATTACACTTTTATAGCCCTCTGAAAGATTATAGAAATCTACTACAAAACCTCTTTCTTTAAACTCAACAACTTTGGAATTAATCACATTGATTTCTATGTTATCATCTAACAAGTCTTTCAATATTTCTTTGGCTTTCTCCAAGTTAATAGCTTTTTCAAAAAGTTTATGTTGTGCTTTTGCCTCATTTTCTTGGTTATATAAATCCAAAAGAAAGCTAATAGAACTTTTGAGGTAAGAATTATCTCTGAATAAAGACATAAAACCGTATTTTTCTGCTTCTATTGTACTATTTGGTGATAATGGTCTTCTATGCACACCATAGGCAAATAAATTATCCAATGAAGTTTTTTGTGTACTTGTGGGTCTATATTTCTCTTTTGAGGTAGTCGTAATTTCTATTGAAGTATTTTTACTTGCATAATATTTGTAATTATTTTTCTTTAAGTCTAAAACCTTACCTGTATCTGCAAAATTTGTACTCGTATTAATAAAACTCCATTTTAGGGCAGCAACAATGGCTTGTAAAGTCAAAGTTTTTCCATCACCATTTTCACCTAACAAGTAGATTTCTTTTTTATCTCCTAATTTATCCAAAATAAAGGTATCTTTTATGCAATAAAAGCCTTTAATTGTAATTTTATCTATATACATACGAAGTACAATTTGTAACAAAGCTAACAATTCTTTTTTTTATTCAAAATTTTGCTAATTAAATAAAGAGTAAAAAATATAGAGGAACAAAAAAAACTACCAAATCTTAAAGACTTGGTAGGTATAAAAAACTACTTACTTCTTCACATTCATCAAATCTTGTTTTTTCAACATCTCTGTGTCAGAAATCCATCTTTTTTTGACTTTCTAATTTTTAAATCTTAAAAATAATTTCTAACCGCAAACTCACACTGATTAATAAACAACTCTTTAAATGCAGAAACATTATTTTGTTCATAAAAAAGTAACATAGCTTTTTTATAATCAGTAGCATTTACTGTTCTAAAAGATAAAGGACAATATTTATAATTTATCAATATAGCATTACTTACAATTCTTGCAGTCCGTTTATTTCCGTCTTCAAATGGTTGAATATAAGACAAAAGTAACAATGTTAGTAAGCATTTTTCAAATACATTTTCTTTGGCATTTACTAAATCACACATAAGAGATAAAGCTTCTTTGATTTGAAATTCGTTATCTAAGGGTGTGTAATTTGTGCCTGTAATACCTACACGCCGTTTTCTCCCCTAAGTCTTTGACAAGAAGACTATGTATATCCTCAATAGCTGCTATTCTTAATGGAGTTAAATAATCAGGATTTTCAATCACAAAGTCTAAGGCATCTTTGTGATTAAGCAACATAATAGCCTCCTCTTTTGTCTTTCCTGTTGCTGTTTGTTTTTCTTTCAGTAGTTGTTCAGTTTCTAACAATGAATAAGTATTTCCTTCTATTTGTGAAGATTTCCAGCTTAAATCAATGGCTAATCTTTCCATTTCTTTGTTATAAAGTTCTGGCGATAATCCTAAAATATTTTGTTTATGTTTATCTTGCAGTTGTTGTAGTTTTTCTAACTCCTTAGGATAAAAAATACTATTTTGTGATAAGGTAACTTTTATTAAATCAAAATTAAAATCTTTTTTAATGGTTCTTTCGTCAATCTCTTTTTTATAATAAGTATCAATATGAATGGTGTAAAGGAGTTCAAAGAGTGGGGAAATAAAATATTTTGTGCTTTTTCCTTCGCCTTTTGTAATAATTAACTGCTCCTTAATTAGTTTACTAAGTTCTCTTTTTACAGTTGAGATGCTTCCTAATTCAACAATGCTTTTATAAACATCATTGGAAGATACTCCTTGCGAAGTCTTAATAAAGTCTAATATTTTCTTTGTGGTATTATTTTCCATATAAATAATTTTTCAGCTCATAAAGGTACGTTTTTTAGCTCATAAATACCAAAAAATGAGCTGTATTTTTGTGTTTTTTGAGCTGTAATAATAAACCTTTCCAAAAGTTTAAAACTTTTGGAAAGGCGTGCTACTTGGGAAATGTTTAACTTAGTTCTCTAAACCTTTGAATAATGTCAGATAATTCGGTTTCGTCGATACAGTCCAATATTTGATGATACATTTGTCCAATTCTTAAAACATCATTGCCTTGTATTTTTAGCCTAAATATTTTATCTGCTGGGATAAAATCTAAATTTTTATTATAAATTGTATCAATTTGAGAATAACAAACTGTAACAAAATGGTATAAATACCATTTTCCTTTAATAATTAATTTAGTATCTTGTATAGAAATAGATTTATTTGCTGCAAAATTATCTAATTCTTGCTTTTTTATTGGTAAATGTTGTCTGCTAAAATTTTCTAAAAAATCTTTTTTGCTAACTGTACTTCCGTGTTCGTCTGCTGCATAACTTTTGACTGATTTATAGTTTTCTGTACCTAAATAATGTTCTTTGAAAGCATCAACAGAAATATAAAAAAGCAATAAAAGTGTTTCTTGTTCTGTTTGTGTCAGATAATCTATAATTTTATTATTAACATCTTTAAGTGTTGCATAAGTAATTTTAGAAATTAATTTTGCAAGACTATTTTTATTAGCAAAATAAGTTTCAATAGAATAGTATTTGAGGACAAATAAACCTTTGTATGTTTGTAATTTTGCCCAACTTTTTGTTTCTAAATAAGGTCTTGCTTGCGTGTCTATGTAAGGTCTTGTATCTCGGTCAATAATTCCCAAAACTAACTTTTCTACCGTAGGATTTTCCAAATCTACTTGAATTTTAGCAATTAAATCAATAACAGCTTCACAACCATTGCTATAATCGTCAAATTCTGCAACATAAAAAACAGTTAAGTTTTTCTGTATATGATTTGCAATATTGTCATAAATTTGTCTATCATCATCACTTTCTACGATAATAAATGGTGTTTTCTCACGAATTGCTATGGCAATTTGGTCGTAAATATCATATTTATTAGTCATAGCTTAGATAAGTTCAACTTGATTAGTATAATTTCTATTTGCAATAGAAGGACTATGTGTAGCTACAATAATTTGCGAATTTGGCGAAAACTCACTTAATAATTCTAATAATCTCCGTTGCCATTTCATAGACAATGAAATTTCGGGTTCGTCAATTAAAAAGAAATTTCTATCACGAGCAACAATAAGAAACAAAGTAAGGAAACTTAACAAATGTCTTTCTCCACTTGATAAATCACTTAAAGGGTGCTTCTGACCATTTGGAAAATCAATAGAAGATTTAACCGCATCTAAAACTAATTTTTTCTTATCAATAACAAACTCATTAAAAGTGCTAATTAAGGTAGTAACTGCCTTTAAATCAATGTTTTCTTTCTCATCTTTTTCGGCTGCTTCTAACATATTTTTTAGTAATGCCTTGAATAAAGGTTGTTCTTTGTTTAACTCTTGCTGGTCATTTGCCAAAAATTCCTGTAGTTTTTGTTTGGTAGTAGAATTAGTTTGTTTGTCTATAAAAGATTTAAAAAAGTTTTTCTTGTCGTTAAATCGTTGTTGAAAATCTGCTGACAATGTAATATTGGGTACACCATTAATAGCACTGTCTATAGTACTAAAAAAGGCGTTGCTTATATTTGTAATTACAGTTTCTGACCCTTTATTAAAAGATGTCCGTAACTGTAAATCTATATCTTGAATATAGAAATTGTCTACTGAACTATGATTATCTGTAATTGGTTCGAAGGTATTATTAGTTTTATCTACAAGAGCCGTTACTGATTGTTCTAATTTTCCAATTAGAACTAAACCTTCTCTTAATTTTACACTAGGCATTCTCTCTGGCATAGATGTAATAAGAAATCTTTCTAATTGTTTTACATTTTCTTTGAAAGATTTACTAAAATTTTCTATAAATTCTTTATTTGTATTTACTATTCCTCTATGAATGCCGAAAAGTACAGAATTTAATTGATTAAAATTTTCTTCATTAGTTGTTAGGAGACTTTCTTTTTCTGTTATTATTTCTATTTGCTGTTCTTCTTGGTTAAGTTGATAAACAACCTTTGCTATGCTAATATTCTGAGATTTAAGAAACTCAAAATCTAATTTAAAAATAGCTTGTATCACTTTCAATAACGTAGTTTTTCCTGAACCATTTTCGCCATAAATAATGGTAACAGGACTATCTGAAAATTTGATAGTAATTTCACGATTTGGGTCTTTAAAACCTTTGATATATAGCTCCTTAATTTTAAACATTATTGAATGTAGGTTAATTTATTGCAATTTTATAGAAAAAAAATAGATGAAACAATTTTATAGGTGAGAAATGTATTGACAAAAAAAAACTTTCCAAAAGCCTAAAACTTTTGGAAAGTATTACTCCTTACTTCTTCACATTCATCACCACTTCTTTTTTCATCAAATCTTGTTTTTTCAACATCTCTGCATCAGAAATCCATCTTTTGCCACCGTGCAAACTTGGGGCAATAACTAAGGAAACGATAGACATTAATTTAATCAAAATATTCATTGACGGACCCGAAGTATCTTTGAAAGGGTCACCAACTGTATCACCTGTAACCGATGCTTTATGTGGTTCTGATTTTTTGTAATAAACTACGCCTTTAATTGTTACGCCTTTTTCAAATGATTTTTTGGCATTATCCCAAGCACCACCTGCATTTGACTGGAACATTGCCATAAGCACACCTGCAACCGTAACACCTGCTAACAAACCTCCTAAAACTTCTGCACCAAAGAGAAAACCAACCGCAACAGGGGTAATCAACGCAATAGCACCTGGCAAAATCATTTCACGAATAGCTGCTTTTGTCGAAATTTCTACACATTTTTCATATTCTGGTTTGCCTGTTCCTTCCATAATGCCTTTAATTTCTCTGAACTGACGACGAACTTCCTCAACCATATCCATAGCTGCTTTTCCTACTGCGTCAATAGCCAAAGCCGAAAACACAAAAGGTATCATTCCACCGACAAATAAACCCGCCAAAACTCGTGGATTTGAAATGTCAATAGACGTAATTCCTGCTGTTCCCATAAAAGCTGCAAACAAAGCCAAAGAAGTTAAAGCTGCCGAAGCAATAGCAAAACCTTTTCCAATAGCTGCTGTTGTGTTACCAACTGCATCTAAAATATCTGTTTTTTCACGTACTTCTTTTGGTAAATCTGACATTTCTGCAATACCTCCTGCGTTGTCCGCAATAGGTCCAAAAGCATCAATAGCTAATTGCATTGCCGTTGTTGCCATCATTCCTGCTGCTGCAATAGCAACTCCGTACAAACCTGCTGCCTCATAAGACAACACAATTCCGATTGCCAAAACAATAATTGGAGCAACGGTTGAGTACATTCCCACTGCCAAACCACCAATTACATTCGTTGCGTGTCCTGTGCCTGACCTTTCAATGATAGAAAGTACAGGAGCTTTGCCCATTGCGGTATAATATTCTGTAATCATAGACATTAATGCACCAACAACCAAACCTACAATTACTGCCATAAAAACGCCATTTGACGTAAATTCATAACCACGAATAGATAAAACCGAAGCTGGCAACATCCATTTAATTAGAAAATAAGACGTTATGGCAGTCAAAAATACAGAAACCCAGTTTCCTAAGTTCAATGCACTTTGTACGTGTTTGTTTTCGCCACCTTCTTTCACTTTCACAAACATAAATCCGATAGCCGAAAATACAATTCCCAAACCACACAAAACCATTGGCAATAAAATTGGTGCAAAACCACCAAAATTGTCAGGAGAAGAAACCTCACGACCTAAAACCATTGTTGCCAAAATTGTAGCCACATAAGAACCGAACAAATCTGCACCCATACCAGCCACATCACCCACGTTGTCGCCTACGTTATCTGCAATCGTTGCAGGGTTACGAGGGTCATCTTCAGGAATTCCAGCCTCTACTTTACCTACTAAATCTGCTCCAACATCGGCTGCTTTTGTGTAAATACCACCACCTACACGAGCAAATAATGCGATACTTTCTGCACCTAAGGAAAATC
The DNA here is from genome assembly GCA_043748455.1 of Cytophagales bacterium. Lineage (GTDB taxonomy): Bacteria > Bacteroidota > Bacteroidia > Cytophagales > Thermoflexibacteraceae > JAAFKA01. Next base: position 12,306 of record JAYTNF010000398.1, on the reverse strand, counting down.
CTGTTAAAACTTCTAAGGCTTTTTCCATTTCTGCACCATTTGCACCCGCATCACCTACAAACATAGCTTTGAAAATGATAAACAATGAGCCTAAACCCAAAACCGCCAAACCTGCTACGCCCATGCCCATTACTGTTCCGCCTGTAAACGACACATTCAAGGCTTTTGATAGACTTGTACGTGCTGCTTCTGCGGTTCTTACGTTTGCTTTTGTCGCAATACGCATACCAATAAAACCCGCCAAAGCCGAGAAAACTGCACCAATAATAAAAGCAACCACAATTACAGGGCTTGATTTTGAGTTTGTGCTACCCAAAATTCCCAATAAAATACAAGCAATAATTACAAAATATGTCAAAACTTTGTATTCAGCTTTCAAAAAAGCCATTGAACCGTCTGCAATATATTTTGCAATTTCGGTCATTCGGGCATTGCCAGCTTCTTGTTGTGTAACCCAAGAAGATTTCCAAGCTGTGTAAAGCAACGCTAAAATTCCCAGCATAGGAACTGCGTAAATGATGTTTTCCATTTGTTTTTGGAGTTAAGTATGAATAAATAAGTGATAAATGTAAATCCACCTTTTGGAAAGTTTAAAACTTTCCAAAAGGTTTAGTTTCCAAAAGGTTTTAAAAATTAGGTTGCAAATATAAGGAAAGTGTTTATTTTACAAGTAGTTTTTAGGAAATGTTGTTAAAAAATGCCTTATAGATGCCATCTTTCAAAAAAGATGACATCTATAAGGCATTTACAAGCAATTACTCACTGTATAATATTGTAATTCGACCTCTGCACCATTCAGAAATACTACTTTTTTGTTCAGAAACCTTATCAGTAGCAATCACAGTCTTTAAGTCAATAACCATTCTCAAACTTCTTTCTATCACTGCAATATCTTCATTTACATGTTCTTTTGGCTCGTCTTGCAATTCTTTTTTCCTTTTGATAAGTTTTTGAATACAACGAGCAATATTTAGAGTATCACCATTTTTTACATTAAAATATGACTCTTTCCCTAACATTTTTCTATCTTGTGCAACATTAATTTCTATTTCTCGAATATCATATTTCATGTTTGCTTCGCCAATTAATTCTATAAAAATCAGAGAATCAGGAAAATGAATAGAATCTATTAATACTTCATTTTTCAAATTTTTGATAATAATTTTAGGGCATTTGGTTAGCTGTTTATTTTTTTGCAAATTTAATGATTTGTTTGTAGCAATAAATGTAGTAGATATTGCAACTAAAATACCAAGAGACAAAGTGATAAAGTTCATTTTAAAGAGTTTTTTGTGCTAAATAGTTTCTCAAAATTAGGTATTTGGTTGTATTTTAAATTGTATAGTTGCTAATTTTTTGATTTGTCATATTCTAAACAGTTATTTAGACAATAATAAATTAAACAAATGTCAGTATTAAAACCATAAATTCTACTATATCTATTTTTATAATTAAGCAATTATTCTAAATTTGTTGCAAAAGTTTGTCGCAAAATAAATCAATAATTTTTATGGCTTTAATCAAAACAGTTCGTGGCTTTACGCCTATTTTAGGCAATAATTGTTTTATTGCAGATAATGCAACCCTTGTCGGTGAGGTAATTATGGGCAATAATTGTAGTGTGTGGTTTAATGCAGTTTTGCGAGGTGATGTCAATGCCATAATTATTGGTGATGACACCAATATTCAAGATAATGTAGTAATTCATGGCACTTATCAAAAGGCTAAAACAATCATTGGAAACCGTGTTTCAGTTGGACATAGTGCTGTTATTCACGGTTGTACCTTAGAAGATGAATGTTTAATTGGCATTGGGGCAATTATTCTTGACGGTGCAGTGGTGCAAAGTGGTGCTATGGTTGCGGCAGGTTCTGTGGTTTTGGAAGGAACAATCGTAGAATCAGGTTATTTGTATGCAGGCACACCTGCTAAGAAAATTAAACCAACAGATGACAAAATTCGCCAAATGATTCAACGTATTTCAGGAAATTATAATATGTATGCTTCATGGTTTACAGAACCGACAAAATAATAGATAAGAATGTATCATAGGCTTTAGCCTGTGATTTTCTATAAATTTGCAAAAAATTACTTTAATTTGTAAAAACCTATAGGCTGAAGCCTGTGGTACATTCTTAAATTACTCAAAATTACATGCAAACAAACATTATTTTCAACAATATTACCAAACATATACAAATTTCGGAACAGGAACAGCAATATTTTTTGTCTTTATTGCAAGAAAAAACCGTTAAGAAAAAACAAGTAATTTTGCGAGATGGTGAAATTTGTAAACATTCAGCTTTCATTGTTTCGGGTTGTTTGCGTGCTTATACTATTGATACAAATGGTTTTGAGCATATTTTACAATTTGCACCAACAGATTGGTGGATTGCAGATATGTATAGTTGGATTACGCAAAAGGCTGGAAATCTTATTATAGATGCCTTAACCGATACAGAATGTTTGTTATTAGGACGTAAAGAACAAGAACAACTTTTTATTGAAATTCCCAAATTTGAAAGATATTTTAGAATAATTACTGAAAAATCCTTAGTTGCTAATCGTCAAAGAATCCTTGATAATTTGAGTTTGACTGCACAACAACGCTATGCACTTTTTTGCAGCCGTTATCCAACCTTAATAAATACACTGCCTCAAAAACAAATTGCAGCATATATTGGAGTTACCGCCGAATTTCTAAGTAAAATGCGGGCAAATGATTTGAAAAAGTCTAAAATTTCTTAATCTACTTATTTCTTAATCTACATTATGTTTTTTTACGAAAAATTGCTATAATTTTGTCCTATTAAAATAAGTACCAATGCAAAATTAATTGTAGCATAGACTTTAGTCTGTGCTTGATAATCAACAAGTACAGACTAAAGTCTATGTTACAAAACTATACAAAAACTAACATAAAACTATGGCAAATACAGTATTTCATGCCTCAGAATCACGTGGAAAGGCTAATCATGGTTGGTTAAATGCACGTCATTCTTTCAGTTTTGCAAACTATTACAACCCTGAAAGAATGAACTTTGGCGTTATCAGAGTTCTCAATGATGATATTATTGATGGTGGCATGGGATTTGGAACTCACCCACACGATAACATGGAAATTATTACCATTCCACTTTTTGGAGATTTGGAACACAAAGATAGCATGGGAAATTCAGAAGTCATTAAAAGTGGTGATATTCAGGTCATGAGTGCAGGAACAGGCATTAAACACAGTGAGTATAATAAAAATAAAGACAAAGCTGTTAAATTATTTCAAATTTGGTTATTTCCAAACAAGCAAAATGTAACACCACGTTATCAGCAAATTACCTTAAATGTTGCAGATAGACATAATAAATTACAACAAGTACTTTCTCCGAATGCAGATGATGCAGGAGTTTGGATTTATCAAAATGCATGGTTTTTTATGGGAAATTTTGACAAAGGAGTTAGTCAAGAATACCAAGTTAAACGTACAACAAATGGAGTTTATTTGCTTGTAATTAGCGGAGAAGTTTTAGTAAATGACCAAAAACTTCATGCTCGTGATGGTTTTGGAATTTGGAATACAGATAAATTTACCATTAAAGCCGATACAAACGCAGAGTTTTTGCTGATGGACGTACCAATGACTGCTTAAATATGAAATATGATTTAGGAAATATAGAATTAATGTATTGATTATCAATGACTTAAAAAAATAAAATACTACTTATCACAATTAATATCACAATTTAAAACTAAAAAAAATGAGTAATTCAAAAACAGTTTGGGCTTTAGACCCATCACATAGTGAGGTACAATTTAAAATTAAGCATTTAATGATTGCTAATGTTACAGGTAGTTTTGCCAATTATGAGGCAAATGTAACAACAAATGGCGATGATTTTACAACAGCAAGCATTGCTTTTAATGCTGATGTTGCTTCTATAAATACTGCAAATGAACAAAGAGATACACATTTACGTGGGGCAGATTTCTTTGATACTGAGAATTTTCCAAAAATTACATTTGCTGCAACAAAATACGCAAATGACGAATTACATGGAGATTTGACAATAAAAGGAATTACAAAATCAGTGAAATTGGGCATTGAATTTGGTGGAATTACCAAAGACCCTTGGGGAAATACCAAAGCAGGTTTTACCATCACAGGCAAAATTAACCGTAAAGATTGGGGCTTAAATTGGAATGCAGCCTTAGAAACTGGCGGTGTTTTGCTAAGCGAAGAAGTAAAAATTAATTGCGAAATAGAATTGACAAAACAAGCATAAATAAATATTTTACAATATTTCAGAACATAAATATAGGTTCTAGTCATCAAAATTATTTATAAATTTTGATGACTTTGATAATTAAATTATAAATTATAAAATTCAACTTGTTTCAAGATAAGACAAAATAACTCACCATTACTTTACTGATTACTAATTAATGCAAACATAAGTACGTTTGCACCCATTTGTAAGGCTTTTTGTCTCAAAGATTCAGGGTCTTTGTAAATAACTTGATCTTCCCAACCATTACCCAAATCACATTCATAAGAATAAAAACAAACCAATTTACCTTGATAAATGATACCAAAACCTTGTGCAGGTTTTCCATCATGTTCGTGGATTTTTGGCAAACCATTTGTAAACTTGAATTTTTGGTTATAAATGGGGTGATTATAAGGCAACTCAACAAAATCAAGTTCAGGAAACACTTTTTTCATTTCTAAACGAATAAATTTATCCAAGCCGTAATTATCATCAACATGCAGAAAGCCACCACTTGTTAAGTATTTTCGCAGATTTTGTGCTTCACTATCAGAAAAAACCACATTTCCATGACCTGTCAAATGCACAAAAGGATAAGAAAATAGTTCAGGACTTCCAACCTCAACGATTTCTTCTTCGGCTGCCAAATTTGTATGCAAATTTTTATTGCAAAAATCAATCAAATTAGGTAAAGAGGTTTTGTTTGAATACCAATCTCCACCACCATTATATTTTAGTTTTGCAATTTTTATTTTATTTTCTTGTGCCAATAATGCTGTTACTAATAGCGTGGCTTGTAATAAAATTATAGTCAATAACACTAATATTTTTTTGTTCATAATTGTCAAGGTATTTATTAAGTTTGTATATTTTTTGTCATTCTGAGCTTGGGAAGAATCTGGGTTTTTGGCAACAAATTGCATATTCTAAACTCAGATTCTTCCCAAGCTCAGAATGACAAAATAAAAAAATTATTTTGTAGCCAACAGAAAATCCTTAAATCCTTGAAAATCAGTTTTTAATTTGATACTCAAAGTTGGTTTATCTATATACTTGCTTAATTGTTCAGGCAATGGAATTTCTTGGTGAATTTCTTGTTCTACTACTTCATTAAATTTGGCTGGGTGTGCAGTGCCTAATAAAATGCCATAGAAATTGTCCTTATTTTGCTCATAATCTTGCTGATAATTTTGTTCTCTATACTGTTGCAAAGCTGCAAAACCCACCGCCGAATGTGGTTCTATAACATAATTAAATTGCTGTTTAATTTCTCTAATCATGCGTCTTGTTGTTGTTTCATCACAGACAAAGCCAGAAATATCTCGACACATAGCTTCAAGATTATTATCATACAAATCTAACATTCGAGTAAAATTACTTGGATTTCCAACATCCATAGCATTCGAGATTGTTTGAATAGAGGCACGAGGTTCAAAAATTCCTGTTGCTAAATATTTAGGAATGATGTCATTTGCATTGGTCGCAGCCACAAAATGTTTAATTGGTAAGCCCATTTTCTTAGCAAATAAACCTGCTGTTAAATTGCCAAAATTTCCACTTGGCACAACAAAAACAAGAGGCAAACCATATTGCAAAGTTTGTTGATAAGCACGAAAATAATAAAAACTTTGAGGAATTAATCGGGCAATATTGATAGAATTTGCAGAGCTTAAATAGAGTTTTTCGTTCAAATCCTTATCTAAAAATGCAGTTTTCACTAAGGCTTGACAATCGTCAAAAGTTCCGTCAATTTCCAAAGATGTAATATTTTCACCTAATGTTGCAAATTGCTTTTCTTGTCTTTTGCTAACCTTGCCTGAAGGATATAAAACTGTAACTGTAATATTTGGTATACCTAAAAAACCATGTGCAACAGCACTTCCAGTATCGCCAGAAGTTGCCACCAAAATATGTAATTTTTTGTCAATATCTGCAACAAAATATGACATGAGTTGTGCCATAAACCTTGCTCCAAAATCTTTGAAAGCAAGCGTATTGCCGTGAAATAACTCTAAAACTCCTGTTTTATTATCTAAATTTTTTATTGGTGCATCAAAATTTAGGCTATTGTCTATGATTTCATGTAATTTTTGCTTAGCTATCTCATTTTCCATTTCAAAACAACTTAGTATTTGGTAAGCCATTTCTTGAAATGAAAAAGAACTAATATTTTTATAAAAATCATTTGAAAGTTGTTTGATTTGTGTAGGCATGTATAAGCCATTATCATCTGGCAAACCTTTTAAAACTGCTTCTTTCAAACTAACTAAGTGTGAATTTCTATTTTTTGTGCTGTAATATTTCATAATTTATTTATATAAATGTAACATAGAATGTAGCATAGACTTTAGTCTGTGCCTTATTTTACTATTTTTTCTTAAAAATACTTCTCAAATTTAATTCAAATTTTGGCAATACATCTTCACCTGACAAAGTTTCATCAAAATTTTGCATTGTATGCTTTCCATTTAATCTATAAATATGCACATTTTCAGTTTGCGGGTCAATTAACCAACCCAAACGAACTCCATTTTCAATATATTCTTCCATTTTGGCAATTACAGTTTTTAATCTATCAGTATCAGAACGTAATTCTATCACAAAATCAGGGACAATTCTATAAAAACCTTCGCTATCTTTTTGGCTCAACTGTTCCAAACGAGAATTTTCAATGTAAGAAACATCAGGAGACCTTACAGAATTAGTATTAGACATATGAAAACCTGCACTAGAATCAAATACTTCACCTAATTCGTTGTCTTCATTCCAAATACCCACTTTCATAGTAAGTTTTGCATTGTGATTTCCTGTTTTTGAGTGAGTTGCCATAAGTATTATTAAATTATTGTTTTTATCTATTTCTAAACGTAAATGTGAATTTAGGGAGGAAAGTATTGCTAAAACATTGTCATCACCAAAATCTAACAAATCCCCAAAATTCAACACACAATTAAAATAGCCCTCCGCAGCATCAATAGTTGCGTCTATCTGTTCATTAATTTCTCTATCAAGTTCTTCTTTGGTTTTGGCAACAGTTTTATTAATAATTATAGGTGTTACTTCTGTTTGTGAAACAGAAATAACTGTTGTATTTTCTTCTTCTTTATCAAGAGTTGTGATATAAGTTTCCATAAAATTAGCTTGTTTAATGAATGTAATGTAGCATAGACTTTAGTCTGTGCCTAATCTACGGTAATAATTACAATTTAGTCAATTTTTCTTTTTCAACCAAAAAGTCAGCCCATATTTCCCTTAAAATATCCGCCGCAGGCAATATATTTGTAATTTGCATAGCAACTTGTCCAATTTCTAATTCACCTTCAACCAAATCACCTTCAAAAATTCCCTTTTTACTTCTTCCTTTTCCTAAAATTGTTGTCAAAATTTCAAGGCTTGCACCTTGTAATTCTGCATTTTTGATTTGTTGATACAATTCATTTTTTATCATTCGCACAGGCGTAGCTTGTTTCATGACAAGTTCGGTAGCCCCCTCCCCTATTTGAACAATTTTATCTTTAAAATTTTGGTGTGCTGATGATTCCAAACTTGCCGCAAAACGGCTTCCAATTTGCACCGCATCTGCACCCAAAGCAAAAGCTGCCAACATACCTCGTCCATTTGCAATACCTCCTGCGGCTATTATTGGAATTGTAACAGCATCTTTTAAGGCAGGAATTAGGCAAAAAGTTGTAGTTTCTTCTCTCCCATTATGCCCGCCAGCCTCAAAACCTTCACCAACAATAGCATCTACACCTGCTTCGGCACTTTTTATTGCAAATTTGACACTCGACACCACATGACCCACAATAATTCCCTTCTCTTTAAAAAAACTTGTCCAAGTTTTAGGATTTCCTGCTGATGTAAACACTATTTTCACACCTTCCTCGACAATAATCTCCATAATTTTGTCAATATTTGAGTATAATAATGGCGTATTGACCGCAAAAGGCTTGTCTGTTGCAGCTTTGCACTTGCGTATATGAAGCCGCAAAATTTCGGCAGACATAGAGCCAGCACCAATAATGCCAAGCCCACCTGCATTGCTAACCGCAGCAGCTAATTCCCAACCACTACACCAAACCATACCTGCTTGAATGATAGGATATTGAATAGAAAATAATTTTGTTATACGATTTTTCATGATTTGTAAGTTTATGTTGTTTATTAATTGCTAAAAAACCTTAAAGGTGACATCTTTAAGGTTTTTTAGCAAATATTTTCATGCCATAATTTTTATCAAGCCTACAATGGAATTACAATAACTCTAATTGCACATCAAGACGTATTAAAAGTACTTTTATTAGTTTATTGCATGTTTTTGTGTAATAAAGGTTAAAAAAGTAGCTTTTTGATACCCTCGCTGTTTGTAGAGTTAGCGAATAGCATGCTCTAATCATAAAAAGGGCTTTTTTTTGAAAAATGACATCTATAAAACTTTTAACAACATGCAGTTTGCCACTTATGCTGTTTCTTTTTCGCCAATAGAACTCAAATTAAATAGTGGGTAATTGCCCATCCAAGTATTAATTTCGTGTTTTATACCAGCTATAATTTTTGGATTATCGTGATTGATTAAAACGGTGTCAATATACTCTGCAATGCGTGGCATGTCTGTTTTTACCAAACCTCGTGTTGTTACAGCAGCCACACCAATACGAATACCCGAAGTAACAAAAGGAGATTTGTCATCAAAAGGCACCATATTTTTGTTAATCGTGATATCTGCCAAACCTAAAACAGCCTCTGCTTGTTTTCCTGTGAGGTTTTTGTTACGTAAATCTATGAGCATCAAGTGATTATCTGTTCCACCTGAAATAATATTATAGCCTTTATCCATAAATACATCTGCCAATACATCTGCATTTTGTTGTACTTGCATGATATAATTTACATAATTTTGTGTTAATGCTTCTGCAAATGAAATGGCTTTTGCTGCAATAATATGTTCTAATGGGCCTCCTTGTGTGCCAGGGAAAACGCCAGAATCTAATAATTCTGACATCATTCTTGTACCACCTTTCATGTTTTTTGCACCAAAAGGGTTTTCAAAATCATTGCCCATCAAAATCATTCCACCTCTTGTACCTCTTAAAGTTTTGTGGGTTGTTGTCGTAACAATATGACAATGATTAATCGGGTCAGCCAAAAATCCGCAGGCAATTAATCCTGAAGGGTGCGAAATGTCAGCCAATAATAAAGCACCAACTTTGTCGGCAATGGCACGTAAACGGGCATAATCCCAATCACGAGAATAGGCAGAGGCACCACAAATCAACATTTTTGGCTTTTCTGCTATGGCTTTTGCTTCAACCTTATCATAATCAATTAATCCTGTTTCTTTCTCAACACCATAAAATGTTGCACGATATAATTTTCCCGAAAAATTTACAGGAGAACCATGTGTAAGATGTCCGCCATGTGAAAGGTCAAAACCAAGAATGGTATCACCTGGGTTTAGGCATGCCAACATGACAGCTGCATTTGCTTGTGCCCCTGAATGTGGTTGCACATTTGCCCATTCTGCCCTAAATAATGTCTTAGCCCTTTCAATAGCCAACTTTTCAATTTCATCAACAAATTCGCAACCACCATAATACCGTTTCCCTGGTAATCCCTCTGCATATTTATTTGTAAGCACAGAACCTGCGGCTTTCATGACATCAGGAGAAACAAAATTTTCAGAAGCTATCAATTCAAGTCCTGAAATTTGGCGGCGATGTTCTTTTTCAATAAAATCAAATACGATGTCTTTATTCATAAAATTATTTATAAAATTGGTTACAAAATTTGAGATATATAAGTTTGCTGCTAAGTTCTTACTTTAAAAATTATTTACCAAAATAAAGGTTAGGAAAAAGTGCTAAATTTTATTTATGATATTCTGATTCCCATAACAGTAACATCATCTCGTTGCTGTTCGTTTGATTTGTGAGTATCAAATAGTAATTTAATTTGTCTATATTGTTGGGTTATTTCTAAATTGGCAATTTCTAAGAGTGTAGTTTTTAGTTTTAAAGAACCTAATTTTTCATTATCTGCATTATTCTGGTCTGTATAACCGTCAGTTGTCAGATATATCATTTCGTCAGCTTTTAAAGTATAGCTAAATTCTTCAAAATCAATATGTTCTTTATTGCCACCTCCAATAGATTTATGTGTACTTTTAATTTGTATCAATTCATTTTTACTATTTATATAATATAGAGGTCGTTTTGCACCTGAATAAGTTAGCTTTGTGAGTTCATTATTTTTTTCGAGTTTGCATAAACATAAATCCATTCCATCACGATTTGCCATTTCTTTTTGCCTTAATATGATGCGTATTTGTTCATGTAAGTTTTCTATGATTTTAGCAGGATTATTAATGCCTTTTTGCTCTACAATTTCATTTAATAAAGTTGCTCCAATCAAACTCATAAAAGCTCCAGGCACGCCATGACCAGTGCAATCAACTGTGGCTACAAAGACAGTATTTATATCTTTGATAGACAACCAATAAAAATCACCAGAAACAACATCTTTGGCTTGGTAAAAAACAAAATAATTAGTTCCAAAAGCCTCTTGTAACTCTTGCTGTGGTGGTAAAATGGCTTTTTGTATGGTTTCTGCATAGCGAATACTGTCTGTAATTTGCTGATTTTTAATAGAAATTACTTTATAGGTATTTGCATTTTCTAGGGCAATAGAAATATATGTAGCTAAGTTTATAAATATGGTACGTTGGTAATTATTATAAGCATTTGATTTGTGAGATTGCACAGTAATCACACCACTTTTCTTACCTTTTACTATTAAAGGTATGTATATCAAGGAGTTAGATATTTTTGTGTCTGCTGGAATTATCAAAGTTTGAATATAGTTTTGTGCCTCTGTTTGTATATCATTGATAAAAATTTCCTTTTGATTTTGATAACACCAAACACTTAATTTTGTGGTATCATCAAGACTGTCTGATGAATAAATCATTTCTTTATGTTGGTTGTCAATACCATAAAATTCTAATTTATTACGTTGCTCATTATATATTCCTGCGGCTAAAACTGGTGCATCCATGAGTTTATTTACGTTATCATAAATAAAAGTTACAATATTTTCTATGTCTAAAATTGATGTAATTTCTGTACCAATTTCGTTTAAAATTTGCATTTTATTATAAGACTGTTGTACCTCATTTTTTTGTGTTGCTAAGTCCTCGTTCAAATTAACAAGGTTATCTCTTTGTGATTCTATTTCTTCTTTTTGTTGCTGTATCTCAACAGTTCTTAGCATAACAAGATTTTCTAATTTTTTATTTTTACGTTCTAATTGTTGTGTATTATAACGAATTATTGCAAATATAATAATAATTAATAAAATTAGATAAACAAGATAGGCAATATTGCTACGATACCAAGGCGGAGAAATAACAAATTCGTATGTAGCTTCATTACTGATAACTCCATAAATATTTTTGGCTTTTACCTTTAATTTATAAGTTCCATTCCAAAGATTTGTATAATCTTTTTGTGGCGTATGTGTCCAAGCAGACCAGCTTTTTTCATAACCTTCTAATTGGTATTGGTATTGAGTGGCTTGGAAATTATCAAAATAAGTGGCAGCAAAATCAAAACTTATACTATTATTATAAAATGAAAGTTTTGGACTTTTACCAACATAATGGCTGCCTGAAATCATAGAATCTGGATTTATTAGAGAGATGCGACGAAATAGTACGTGAAAATTTTGCTTATTTGTAGCCTTGGAATCTTTGTTATATGTGTATAAAGCATTTGCAGAAGAAACCCAAATTGTGTTATCATGTTCAAAAATATTAGTTATGGTTTCGTAGGGAATACGTGATAATATGGCATAATCCCAAACAAAACTACCATCTTTTTGTTTTATAAATACAGCTTTCAAACGACCTGCAAATACCCAAAAGTTACCAATTTTATCTTCATGTAAATTCCAACTTTCTTGTTCATTTGGCATATTTGTAGGAATTTTGAGTTTATTATCAATCTCAAATTGTTGTTTTGAGTTATTAAAACGATAAAAACCTTTG
>JAYTNF010000397.1:0-38485 GCA_043748455.1 Cytophagales bacterium | reverse complement strand
TATAACAGACTTTAGTCTGTAAAGTATTGATTATCAAAACCTCACAGACTAAAGTCTGTGGTACAAAATATACTTTAACTCTGTCTTATTACTTAATTTAATTCCAAAATTAAAACAAGGTATAAAAAAATATTAATTACTAAAAGTTATTCATGTTTTTATGTTAAAAAAAAAGACTTATTTTAATTTATGGTTAAGCATTTAGGTTCTCTGCGTCAAAACTTATAAAATATTATAAAATTAGCTATAATTTTGTGATGCTTTATAAGTTTTGATGCAAAAACCTAATACATTGATTTTTAGTTTTATAAAACTAAAAATTATACATTAGAGGTTATTAAAGTATGTAACATATACTTTAGTCTGTGTTTTTAACATATTGATAATCAAATAATTACTTCATAAACTAAAGTTTGTGATACAAAACCTTAATAATCTCTATTAATAGTTATCAAAAAATGGTAAATTTACAGATGAAATATAAACCAAAAAAATAATTTATAATTCCTAATCAAAATTCTACTCATGACATCTAAAAATTTTTTACTTTCAGGCACTATTATTTTGGCTTTTGCAGTAATTATTGGTGCATTTGGTGCTCATGCACTCAAAATAGTGCTAAGTGAAACAGGCAAGTCGGAGGTTTTTGAAACCGCAGTTCGTTATCATTTTTACCATGGTTTTGCTTTATTATTTGTGGGTTTATTGATGCAAAAAGCTGAAACAGATAACCACACAACTAACAAGACAAATATATTAAAATGGGCAGGAAATACGTTTTTAGTAGGTTTATTTCTATTTTGTGGCTCACTTTATACACTCTCTTTAACAGGTTTTACGAAGTTGGGCATGGTTGCACCTTTGGGTGGATTTGCTTTTATTGTGTCATGGTTTTTATGTGCCTATCATATATATAAGTATGAAATGTAAAAAATTTGACGTTTATAATTTTTTGTTATATTGCGGTTTGTCTCCAAATTTTTATAAATTACGAGCCAAATAGTACATTTTTTGCGGCTTAAATATTTCCTAATTCCCAATTTATATTTAATGTGTTATGCTTCATTTTAAAGATGCTTTCATTTCCTATTCACGCCGCAACCTCGATTTTGCTCGTAGGCTTTATGAATCTATGGTCAATAATGACTTAGATGTATGGTTTGACCAAAATGATATTCCTTTGGCAGTTGATTTTCAATATCAAATAGATGAGGGAATCCAGAAAGCACACAACTTTATTTTTATCATTTCTCCTGCTTCTATTCAGTCTGCTTATTGTGCAAAAGAATTAAATTTGGCGGTAGCTTGTGGAAAACGCATTATTCCAATTCTGTATGAAATGCCTACAAATGACGAATTGCGATACTTAGATAAGAATATAGAAAAGTTAAATTGGGTTTATATGCGTGATGGTGTTGATGATTTTAGTGAAAAATTATCAGGCATTTTTGCCTTTATGGAATCTTATAAAGAATATGTAGCAATACATACAAAACTTCTCGACAAAGCCATAGAATGGGAAAGTAATCGCAAAAATCATAAATTTTTATTAGTAAATGCCGACAGATTAGAGGCAAAACAATGGTTATTACAAGATTTTTCTGAACAGCCACCTTGTGTTCCCTCTGAACTCATGTGCGAATATATTAGTGAATCAAGGGAAAATGCCGAAAATCTCATGACAGATGTCTATATTGCTTCTGATAAAGACGATAAAGTATGGGTGGCATTGATAAATAAGGCTTTGCAACGATATGGAGCAACAACATGGACTTATGACACAGATTTCAAAATTGGGACAAATTACGAACTTGCATCAAGAGAAGGAATTATACGTTCGGATAATTTTATTATTGTTATTTCTAATAAAATAAGTATTTATGATGAGTGCATGCAAGAGTTAGAGTATGCAATAAGTTTGAATAAAAGAATAATTCCTGTACTTGTTGATGCGGTAGATACGTATAATTTGCCGCCACGTTTGCGTGATTTGCAATTTGTAGATATTAGCAACAAGGCAGACAATAAAGAAGCCATTGCAGATGTTTTGTTCGGTTGGCTTGATGACGATGTATTGTATTATCAGCAACATAAAATTATTCTGACCCAAGCCATAAAATGGGAAAATCAACAAGAAAATCCGAGCATTTTATTGAGAGGTTATCGGTTAGAAAGTGCAGAAACTTGGTATCGAATTAATAAAAACCGTCAAAACCAACCTCCAACAGCTTTACATGCAAAGTTTATAGAAGAAAGTTTGGTTAAACAAGGTACTTTAAGCACAGAAGTTTTTATTTCTTATTCACGTACAGACAGTGATTTTACAAGACAATTAAATAATGAATTACAAATTTATGGAAAAACAACATGGTTTGACCAAGAAAATATTAGTTCAGGTGTAGATTTTCAGCAAGAAATTTATAATGGCATTGCTTCATCAGACAATTTTGTGTTCATTATTTCGCCTGATGCAGTTAATTCTCCACATTGTAATAGTGAAGTTGAGTATGCAAAAAGTCTGAATAAAAGGTTTATTACTATTTATTATCGCCAAACAGAAGCCAATGATATTCCCAAAATTTTAAAATCTATTCAATGGATTGATGCAATAGGTTCAGACTTTCATCAAGTTTTTTCGGAGTTAATTCGTGCCTTAGATACAGACCGTAATCATGTGCAACAACACACACAATGGGCAAATAAAGCCTTTGAATGGCAGGCACAAGAACAAGATTTGTCGTTATTATTGCGAGGAAATGAATTAAATATTGCCACAGCATGGCTAAAAGCAACGCAAGAAAACCATAAAAAACCAGCACCAACGGCATTGCAAGAGTTATTTATAGCGGAGAGTAGTAAGCAACAAGCAAAAGAAGAAACCGCAAAAAATAGTCGGAAACGTACTCTTATTGTTGTAGCTGCAATCATTATTTCTGGCATGGTCGGTGCATCAGTTTATTTTATAAATGACCAAATAGACATCAAAAATCTCAAAAAAGATAGAGAAGAAGCCCAAGCTATGCTTTTTGAATTAAGCACAGAAAGGGAAATTTTGGCACTGAAAGAAGACAGTTTAAATGTCTTGTTGGGTAAAGAAAGAGTGAACAGAATTCAAGAAGGTATTTCTAAAACAGAAACAATTACAAATATTAGCAAAGAAAAAGGCACAATAGAACAAAGACTTAGTTATCAAACTCGCCGAGCAGATAGTTTGCAACGGAAAATAAACAGCTATTTTTTGCCCATGCAAAGCCATGTAGCACAACTTCATGACATCAAAAAAGAATTAGACGAAACAAATCATCGTTTTAGTCAGTTTTTAAAGTTCAGCAGCCGTTTGAAACCTGCCGAACAAAATTTATTGCAAGGCTTTAATGACCGTTACACTGAGATAGAAAAGCAGTTGGAAATTTTGACTAAATAAATTTGATAATAAAAATAACAAAAACCCATGAAAAAAATACTTTTAACTACAATTATTGCCTTTATTGTTGCAAGTTCATGCACCAAAAATACAAATTTGCAACATGATACTTTGCCTGTTGGTTATGTTTTTCCACAAAAAGATACCTTGTCAATTTTGACTTGGAATGTAGAACATTTTGTTGATGACTATGATAATCCATATATTGCTAATAAAATGGAAGATAACCCAAATCAAGTTTCAAAAAGAATTGATATATTGGCAAATATGCTTAGGCAAATTAATGCTGATGTGGTGGTTTTTGAGGAATTTGAAAGCAGGAATTTGGCTATGAAAATAGCAAAAGAAAAACTTACAGATTTGGGTTATCGTTTTTTTGGTGGGAATGAAAGCCATGATTGGTATATGAATGTGGTGATAATGAGCAAGTTACCATTAGGAATAACATACGGATATAGCAATGTGTATGCAAATATTGATAATTTTAAAGATTCTTTGGGTAGACAAGAAACTCAGAATAATGTGAATACTCGTATGCTGACAACAGAAATAAGAGCTAAAAATGACTTTAAATTTTATTTGACAGGTTTGCATTTGAAAGCTGGACGCAATAAAAGAGATACCGCAGTTCGGGCTGGACAAATGAAAGTATTGCAAACCCAAGCAAACCGTTTTTTACAAATGGATAAGAAAGCAAATATGCTAATTGTTGGTGATTTTAATGCAACTCCCGAAAGTTGGGAATTTAAACAACTCTTAAATGGTGATAAAAATGTACAATTTATTGATGCTTTGGCAAATACAAATGTATTTTCGCACCCTTCTGACAAACCAAAATGGCGAATTGACCATATGTTAATGAACAAAAATATGGCAAAATACCTTATTCCAAATGGCGTAAAAGTTGCAGAAAATTTGGATAAAGAGAAGTTAAAAGAGGTGAGTGACCATTTGCCAATGGTTGCAAAGTTTTTGCTCAAATAATATTTCACGAAAAATTAAAAATGATACTCATCACAGGCATTACAAAAGGTATTGGTAGGGCAATTGCTGAAAAATTTGCAAAACAAGGTTATAATATTGTGGGTTGTGCCAGAAATAGAGGTGAATTAATGGCTTTTAAACACGAAATGGAAACACAATATTCGATAACTTGTGAAGTGCAATCAGCAGATTTATCGCAACCACAAGACTTAGAATATTTTATCGAATTTGTGCAAAATTTGCCTCAAAAACCCCAAGTTATTGTTCATAATGCTGCATTATTTCAGTTTAGTAGCATTATTGAAGAAGATGAAAGTTTATTGAGTAGCATGTTACACACAAATTTATTTAGTGCTTATCAACTTTCAAAAGCTATTTTACCTGATATGATAGCCCAGAGGAAAGGACATATTTTTACGATTTGCTCCTCTGTTATTTATCAGCCAAGAAAAAATATGGGCAGTTATGGCATTTCAAAATTTGCATTATATGGCATGACAAAACTTTTGAGAGAAGAATTAAAACCGCATGGCGTAAAAGTTACAGCAGTGATGGCAGGTTCTACATTTACCAATAGTTGGGCAGATAGCGGTGTAGATCCTGACCGTTTGGTCGATGCTAAAGATATTGCAGATGCTATTTTTGCAGCTTTTTTGCAGTCGCCAAACTCTGTTACAGAAGAAATTTGTATCAGACCACAAGAAGGGGATTTTGAAGAATAAGAATAATTATGAATTATGAATTTTTATAGTTTATACGTCAAAAATAATTCATAATTCATAATTTTTTTTACTATTCCCAAAAACTGTTCATTATCCAACCTCCACCAATCACATCATCTCCTTCATAAAAAACTGCAGCTTGTCCAGGCGTAATTGCTTTTACAGGTTCGTGAAAAATAACTTTCATGGTGTCGTTTTCTTGGGTAATAATTGCAGGAGTTCCGTCATCATTATATCGTATTTTTGTAATGGTTTCGATAGTTTTATCATGCAAGTTTTCGTATTTCATCATGTTTAACTGCTTGACATACATTGCATTACGCAATAAATCTTTTTCAACTCCTAAAATAACTTCATTCGTATCTTTGCGAATTTCTGTAACAAAAGTAGGATAACCCAAAGCAATTCCTAAGCCTTTTCGTTGTCCGATTGTATAAAAAGGATAGCCTAAATGTTTGCCGACAACAGTGCCATTTTCTAACACAAAATTTCCACCTGCCACACTTTCCTCTAAATTAGGAACTCTGCGTTTCAAAAATCCACGATAATCATTGTCAGGAATAAAGCAAATTTCATAAGATTCTGATTTATTTACCAAATCTATAAAACCTCTTTCTCGTGCCATTTGCTTAATTTCGGTCTTATATAAATTGCTTAAAGGCAAAATTGTACGACTTAAACTTTGTTGAGAAACTCCCCAAAGTGCATAAGATTGGTCTTTATTTTCGTCCAAACCTCGTGAAATAATGTACCGATTATTTTCTTGACGAACTTTTGCATAATGCCCTGTTGCAATAAAATCGCAGCCCAAATTATCAGCACGTTGTAACAATGCGTCCCATTTTATGTGCGTATTACACAACACACAAGGATTTGGTGTTCTGCCTTCAAGGTATTCAGAAGTGAAATGGTTGATAACATAATCACCAAATTCTGCTCGAATATCCAAAATATAGTGTGGAAATCCCAAACTCACTGCAATACTTCGAGCATCATTGATAGAATCCAAACTGCAACAACCTGTTTCCTTTTTACTGCTTCCTGACGAGGCATAATCCCATGTTTTCATGGTCATACCTATCACTTCATAACCTTGTTCGTGCAACATCACCGCCGCCAAAGAACTATCAATTCCACCACTCATGGCTACCAAAACTTTTCCGTTTCTACTCATTTTAGTATAAAATTACAAACTTATTTACTTAAATTATTTTTTTCATTGCGTAATTCCGCAATCTGTTCCAAAGATAAGCCTGTTATTTTTGCTATAAAATTATCATTTGCACCCTCTATCATTGCATTTTTAGCAATTTCATTGGCTTTTTCCTCTCTACCTGCCTCACGTTCAAGTTTAATCACTTTGCGTTTTCCTACTTCTATTTTAGACTGTTCCCACTCATCAGGAGTAATATTTTCATAACTTACAATTTCACTTGCCCTTTTCACACCTTCATTTTTGGTATTTAAAGTTGGGTTATCAGCATGATGAATACTCTCATAAATTAACTCTAACCAGTCCCGATAATTTGCGGGGGTTTCCTCGTCTTTATAATTTGGATTTAAATAAATGAGTTCATGATTAAAGATTTTACATTCCACACCCTTCAAATTTTTAGGGTTTAAGGCAGAAATTAAAACTTCATCTTTATAAATTTCTCTCGTCTTTTCGTTAATTTTATAAGGTGCAGTCATGACTACAATCGTATAAACTGTTTTTCCGACTGTATAATCATCAGAACTGCGTTGTTGCTCTGTAATTGCTTGTAAATGGTAGTGTAAAAACCTATCAAAGTTGTGGTCATATTCGACCTTTTGAATTTCTATAATAACTCTTTTTTTAATGTCCTCGGCAAAAATATCATACCTAAAATTGATATTTCCTAATTTAGGTTGAAAGGATTTTTCCGTTTCAATTTTGTCAGGATTTACTTCAATACCAACAATATCTTTCACAAAAGCCCTAAATACAAAGTCATCTGTAAAGGCTTTTTTGAAGAAAACTTCGTTATCTAATCTGGCAAGCATCATATTTTTGCATGAATTGAAAGTGTGATTAAAATTTAAACCTCACAAAGATTTTAACACAAACTAAGCACATAAAGTTTAGAATTCCATTTGCAAAACCCATTAATGTAATAAAAAAACAAAAAAATAGCTTTTATATAAAAAAAACTATACTTTTATCAATTAATTTTGCACTTTTTGCAATGGTTATAACAGCATTACAATAGTATTATCTCAGTTATAAACTTAGTTATGAACTATACTAAACATTTTTTCAAGGCTTTTATTCTATATTCATTTGGCATATTTAGTTTATTTGCATCTTATCAGTGCTTTGCACAACTCGAAATGAGTGCATTTACAGCCACAGGACGAGGTGGTGCAGCAACAACTTTTGCTACTGATTATCAATGTATTGGCGTAAATCCTGCTAATCTTGGTGTAAGACGCAGTTTTAGAGACCCTGCCCTTACTTTGGGTTTTATGGAGTTTAATGCTTCTTTCTTTTCAGAAGGTTTGTCGAGAGGCGAATTGGCACAGACTATTTTTGACCCCACAGCTACAAATTTCAGCTATTCAGAAAAACAAAAAGCAGTTGAAAAATTTACAGATAAAGCCAACTCTATTAACATAGATTTTATGTTAGTTGGTGCAGCTTTACACATTCCAAAAGTAGGAGGTTTTGCTTTTGCCATGAAAGATAGGTTTCAATTTTATGCAAAACTCAATGGTGCAAGTGCAAATTTATTGTTTTTAGGTCAAAATTCGAGCTATTTTACAGATTTAGAACTTAATGATGGCACAAGAATTAAAAATAATGCAGATGTAACACAAGCCCAGAGAGATAAAACTGTAGCAGGTTTTATAGCTGAGAAAGATGCCAAAAATTATGGTGAAATTTTGAATGGTTCACGTTTTTCGATGTCTTGGTATCGTGAATTTAATTTTAGTTATGGAACAAAAGTTATTGATACTTATAATTTTTCGGCTCATGTGGGTGTAGGTGTAAAATATCTCAAAGGTATTGCATTAATAGATGTTATTGCAGAAAATGGACAACTTACCAGAGATAATATTTCTCTTTCGCCAACTTTGGGAATTACAGGACTCGAAGATGCACCAAAAAATGGCACTACTTTTCAAGGTTTTACAGAAGGAGCATCGCAATTTTCAAAATTATTGACACCACAAGGTGTAGGAAATGGTTTTGCAATGGATTTTGGGGTAAATTTTGTGATAAAACGAAATTGGTATATTGGTGCTGCAGTTACAAATATTGGTTCTATCGAATGGTCGGGCAATACCTACAAATTGCAAAATGACAAATTACAAGCCGTTGAAGGCACAGGTTTGAATGGTTACAATATTTTAGCAACTTCCTCTAATACATTTAGGCTTGCGGGAAATTCAGCAGCCTTAAAATTGGCAGGAAGTCCAAGTATTACAGAACAGCTGCCAAGTGTGGTGCGAATAGGCACAAGTTATGAGTATTTTCGTACTTTCCATTTAGGTTTAGACGTGATTATTCCTCGTAATAATGTATCTGGAAATTTGCAACAAACCTTAGTAACACTCGGCGGTGAATATCGTTTGACTCGTTTTGTGCGAATTTCGACAGGTTTGAGTATTGGAGGCAATCAAAGTCGCATCAATGTTCCCGCAGGTATTGTGTTTTCGTTGCGTAAAAGGTGGCTCGAAACAGGTATTGCAACCAGAGATTTGCTTTCTTACATTTATAATTCTGAAAATGGTGGAAATACTTTGTCATTCTCGGCAGGTTTCCTAAGATTTAAGTTCTTTTAAAATGAAAAACCCATTTCCTTATATTGGTTTCTTAGAAATAACTTGGATAGACTTTTTAGACATTGCCTTAGTGAGTTTTTTGTTGTATAATTTCTACAAACTCATTCGTGGCACTATGGCTTTTCGGGTTTTTGTAGGCTTTCTGATGCTTTATATCTTCTATTTGTTTGTGCAAGCCACGCACATGGAATTATTGGCAGCAGTTTTAGGGCAATTTATGGGTGTAGGTGTTGTGGTTGCTTCAGTCTTATTTCAGCAAGAACTTAAAAAATTTTTTTTGATGATAGGCGAAACTACACATTTTGACAATTACTCAATTTGGCGGTGGATGCGAGGGAAAAAACAACTTTCAGAAATTAATGATGCACCAATTTTGGAAGCTATGTCAGAGTTAGGACAAACACAAACCGGAGCTTTAATTGTGATTTCTAAGTATTCAGGTTTGGCTGCCTATGTAGAAACCGGTGATATAATAGATGCTCAGATTTCAAAAAGATTAATTATTTCTATTTTTAATAAACATTGTCCACTTCATGATGGTGCAATGTTAATCATAAAAGGACGAATATGTGCTGCACGTTGCATTTTGCCCGTTACAGAAAACCTTAATATTCCAGCCTCTATGGGTTTGAGACATCGTGCAGGAATTGGCATGACTGAAGCCACAAATACCTTAGTCTTAATTGTATCTGAAGAAACCGGAAACTTATCAGTAGCAAGAAATGGTATTGTTTATTATCACTTATCCACTGATGAAATCGAAAAAAAAATAGACGAGTATATGTCTGAAAAGGAATAGACTGTTGAGAAAGCCTTTTTTAACACTAAAAATGAAGTTTTGTCATTCCAAGTAAACATTCAAAATGTGGTAGTGGTAAAAAATGTATTATTATCTAAGCTGTTGATGATCAATAACTTATTAACACACGGATGACGCAGACAACACAGATTAAACCCGCAATGGAATTGAGATTTATGTAATTATTTGAAAATACCTCTAATTATCCATTAAATCTATGCTATTTTTTTGATATAAGTAAATAATTAATTGATAATATTGTACCACAGAATTTAGTCTGTGATGCTTTGATTATCAAGAGATTACAGACTAAAGTCTGTGGTACATTTATTTTTTCCAATTACTTAAAGTATTAATTTACAAGTATTTAGCTTATCATACATTTTTTACTACTACCTGATTTTTTTATTTTGCAATTCAAAAATAAATACAAAATATGACAGTATTTAACCTCTTTTAAAATTTCTCAAATTTCATTTCAAACTTGATTCCAAGTTTTGCAAAGAATAAAATATATGATTACTTAAATCAAAAAAACCTTACAAAATTAAGATTTTGTAAGGTTTTTAAAAATATAAAATAATAAATATCAAAATATTTCATATCTCATACATCACATTTTCTATTTATTTTACTGAGCCAATGCTTCTTTAACTCTTTCAGCAGCTTCTTTTAATAAAGTAGCAGGAGCTACTTTTAATCCAGATTCTGCAATAACTTTTGCACCTTCAGCCGCATTTGTGCCTTGTAAACGTACAATAATTGGGATATTGATAGTACCAATTTTTTTGTATGCCTCAACAACACCATTTGCAACTCTGTCGCAACGCACAATACCACCAAAAACATTAATTAAAATAGCTTTTACTTTTGGGTCTTTCAACAAAATACGGAAACCAGCCTCTACGGTTTGAGCATTTGCACCACCACCAATATCAAGGAAGTTTGCAGGTTCTCCACCCGAAAGTTTAATAATATCCATTGTTGCCATTGCCAAACCTGCACCATTTACCATACAACCCACATTTCCATCAAGTTTCACATAGTTTAAGCCTGATTCAGAAGCCTCAACTTCTAATGGGTCTTCTTCTGTAATATCTCTAAGTTCTGCCAATTTTGTTTGACGATACAAAGCATTATCATCTAAATTCACTTTTGCATCAACTGCCAAAATTTTGTTATCTGATGTTTTTAATACAGGGTTGATTTCAAAAACCGCAGAATCAGTAGCAATATAAGCTTTGTAAAGTGCAAAAATAAATTTTACCATTTCTTTAAATGCCTCACCTTCCAAACCTAATTTGAAAGCTATTTTGCGGGCTTGGAATTGTTGCAAGCCAACACGAGGATCAACCCATTCTTTCAATATTTTTTCTGGGTGGTTGTGTGCAACTTCTTCAATATCCATACCACCTTCTGTACTTGACACAATTACAGGACAACCTTTGGCTCTATCCAATAAAATACTCATGTAGTATTCTTTTGGCTGTGATTCCCCTGGGTAATATACGTCTTGAGCAATAAGAACTTTATGAACTTTTTTGCCTTCAGGTCCCGTTTGTGGCGTAATAAGTTGCATACCCAAAATTTGTTTTGAAATTTCAGAAACTTGGTCAAGACTTTTTGCCACCTTCACACCACCACCTTTACCTCGTCCACCTGCGTGAATTTGTGCTTTTACCACAAACCATTTACTGCCTGTTTCTGCACCAATTTGGCGTGCAGCTTCAAGAGCAGCTTGTGGCGTTGATGCAACAATACCCTCTTGGATACGTACACCATAACTTTTTAAAATTTCTTTTGCTTGATATTCGTGAATGTTCATAATATATGTGTTGGAATATTTACAATTTAAAACTTAATTTTAAGACTTATAACTACTTGTGCAAACATATCAATTAATTTCATATTTAATACATCATATTTCATTTTTATTTCCTATCCTTAATTGCCAACTGCCCACAAGCTGCATCAATATCTTTTCCACGACTTCTGCGGACATGAATATTTACGCCTTTTCGTTCCAAATAACCACAAAATTTGTCCATCGTTTTTGCGTCTGCATTCACAAAATCTGCTTCTGAAATTGGATTATATTCTATGACATTGATTTTTGCGGGCAAATGTTTAGAAAATTGGTATAACTCTTCGGCATCTTTTAGGGTATCATTAAAATTAGCAAAAACAATATATTCGTAGGTAACTTGATTTTTAGTTTTTTGAAAATAGTATTTCAACGCATCTCTCAAAGCCTCTAAGGTATTTGATTCGTTAATTGGCATAATTTGATTACGTTTTTCATCGTTTGCGGCATGTAAAGACAAAGCAAGATTAAATTTTACATTATCATCACCTAATTTTTTTATCATCTTTGCAACACCCGCAGTAGAAACCGTAATCCGTCTTGGCGACATGTTTAGTCCAGATTCAGAAGTGAGATGTTCCACAGATTGCAATACATTTGCATAATTAAGCATCGGTTCACCCATGCCCATATATACAATGTTGCTCAAATTCATTTGATAATGTTCTTGGGCAATGCGGTTTATTAGCACAACTTGGTCATAAATTTCACCTGCATCAAGATTTCGTAACCTTGCCATGTAACCTGTTGCACAAAATTTACAGGTCAAAGAACAACCAACCTGTGAAGAAATACAGGCAGTCATTCTATCTTCGGTCGGAATCAAAACTCCTTCTACTAAGTGATTATCATGAAGTCGGAAAGCAATTTTAAAAGTGCCATCGTTGCTTTTTTGTTGTTCTGCAATGATTATGGGGCGAAGCACAAAGTTTTCAGACAACCAAGTACGAAAAGTTTTGCTAAGATTTGTCATCTCATCAAAACTCATGGCAGATTTTTGCCAAAGCCATTCATAAATTTGTTTTGCTCGAAAAGGTTTTTCACCACTTGCAGCCAACGCAAGTTTAATTTCAGATTCAGTCATCTTACGTATATCGGGCAGCACAATTTTCTTTTCTGCTGATTTTATAGCAAGACTTTTTTCTATTGGTGTTATCTCGGGTGTTATAGACATAATAACATAGTTTTTTGCAAAGTTAGGAAATAAAACTAACAAACTTTTGGAAAGCAAAAAAACTTTCCAAAAGTAGAGTACTTTCCAAAAGCTTTTTTGCTTTTGGAAAGTTTGTTATAAACCACTACAATTTTACATAATACCAAAGTTGCACACCCATTGTAAAACCTCCTGAATTTTTGCCTGAAAATGGCAAATAACCAAAACCAGAGGCAGAAGCAATAGGAAAATAGCTTTTATTATCATAATCACAAATGGTCAAATAAGGTTTAAAACTTATTAAATGTCCTTGCAATATTTTAAATAGAAATAATGTAGAAAATTCTATCCCATAAACTTGTCTCCATGCATCAAAACCATAACCACCACCCCAATAAGTTACATTATTAGGGATATTTGACCCTGAGTTATTGATTTGAGTATCCCAATAACCGGTTTCATGCGTGTTAGCATACACCAAGCTAAATCCAAATATTGTTCTTGCTCTAAAAGTTTTATGGCTAAAATCAGACATTCCTAACAAAATTCCAGCCCTAACATGTTGCCCTAAACTACGATAATTTACAGCATCTTTTAAGCCTATACCTCTATAATTTGTGATGCCAACTCCAAAATTAAAGCCTAAATCTTTTGCAATAAAATACATACTATTCATTTCAAAACCATAACCACCCTTAGACAAAGTCCAAAATGGCATGCTAATATTTGTACCTAACCACAAAGTTTTTTTAAAGGCTTCAGTTTCTTTTTTATTTAAACTATCTAAATTTTGTGCAAAACTATTTGTGCAATAAAGCAACGATAAATAGCAAAATGTTGCAATGATATATTTTTTCATATTCTTAAATTTATTGGTTAATAGTGATGACAACAGGAAGTTTGGCAGTACTTTTTTCTATTTTGGCATTGTTGGTATATAAATAAGCCCCACAACCAGATTGATAAGATGCACTTCTTGTGTAGGATATGGTTATGGTGTCAGTTTGCAAAACTTTATTTTTATCAGTATATTGGATAGCTAATGTGCTGTTATCAACTGACATATCAAATGATGGAGAAAAATAAAAACGTTGATTAACAGTGGAATAACTATTGTAATCACCTCTAATGGTTATTTTTTCCAATGCTTTCCCATTTTTAATTCCCCAAACAACAATATTATCTTGTCTTGGAATTGAGTTAATGTTGATAGTCATTGCAATTGGAGCACCTTCATCACAACAACTTTGTAGCAACAAAGCCAAATTTGCAACGATACATAGATACATGAGTTTTTTTAACATAAGAATAAATTTTTAGATTAATTTTGAATTTAAACCTATACGTAAGTTATTGGCAAAATGCTACAAAGAAATTGAAAAAGTTAGAATTAATTTTTATACGATTGTCAAGGTGCAAAAAGCACCATTGCCAACATATAAAAATTACTCAAAAACAACATTTTACAAAGATATTATTTCAAAAAAAGTAAAGAATCATTTTTTTTTGTAGATTTATGGTTTAAAATACGAAGTGTTTATGTTAAAATTTATGCTAAAACCTGTTTGGAAATTTTATTTTTTGTGCCTTATTTCCATGCCCTTTCTCACATTTGCACAAAGCAAGTCGGAAATACAAAATAAGGCTGAATCATTTTTTGCTCAGAAAAAGTATGCAAATGCGGTTGATTTATACGAACAACTGATTGCGGCAGACGAAAATGATTTTAAAGCTGTCTATAAAGCTGGTATTTGTTATCTGGAATTAGGTGTTATTGAAAGTTCTGTTGAGTATCTCGAAACGGTGAAACAAGTTAATGATACAACAATTAAAGATTTTGGATTTTGGTATGCTAAGGCATCTTATTATAATCAAAATTTTGATACTGCTCTATATTATTTGAAAAGAACTTCGGCAACTTATGGCAAAGAAGCCATGATTTTATTGCAGAACATCAATAATGCCATTGCTATTGGTCAAGAAAGGAAAGATTATGTCGTTGAAAATTTAGGTGAAATTGTAAATAGCCCACAGGCAGATTTTGCACCTTTGTTAAGCAGAGATAAAAAGACATTGCTGTTTTCTCGCAACAAACACAATAAAAAATTGCATGAAGATGGTCAAGAAATTACAGAACATGAAATTGTAGAAACAAGCATTAGAAATAATAATATTTGGGCAAAACCAAAACCAATAATAGGACTTTCTGATACAAGTTTGGTTGCAATACAACTAACAGATGACGACCATAAACTCTATTTGCAACAAAATGGTGATATTTTTATGTCCGAATCTGTTGGTGGCACTTGGAAAAATCCTGTTTATGTAGAAGGTTATTTGAATAGCAAAACAACGATTGAAAAAAATTGCTTTGTATTTAATTATGGGCAGAAAATGGTTTTAGCCTCAAATCGGGAAACGAAAAATGGTAATTTTGATTTGTTTGAAACTTCTTTACGTAGAGATGGCAGTTGGGCATTGCCACAGCCGATTGCAATTTTGAATAGTTTGGAAGACGAAATCAGTCCTTTTATTACAGACGATGGAAAAACTTTATATTTTAGTTCCAAAGGACATCAAAATATTGGAGGTTATGATATTTTTAAATCTACATTAGACGAAAGCACGCAGACTTGGACAAAACCAGAAAATATTGGCATGCCCATAAACTCTGTCAATGATGATTATTATTTTAGTTTGTATGATGATATTGGTTATTTTAGTTCTCAACGCATGGGCGGAGCAGGAAAAGATGATATTTATAAAGTTTATTTATTCTCAAAAGTTAAAGTTACGGGCAAAGTTTTTAATCGGATTTCCGAAAAAATTATGCCTAATTGCAAAATAAAATTCATTACTGAAAAAGAAATTAGCGAAACTACAACTGATGAAAACGGAGGTTATGAAATTTTATTACCTTTTCAAAATATCATTCAAGTGAAGGTTTTTTTGCAAGAAAAAGTAGTCTATGAAGAACAATTAGAATTGCATATTCAGCACAAAAAAGTGCGAAATATTAGCCGAAATTATTATGTAGATTTAACAAAAAACATCAAAAAAATGGATTTTTCCCAAGAAACACATATTTTTGGTATTGTATCTGATATTAAAACAGGGCAACGATTTGTGCAACCCATTCAATTATTAGATTCCTTAGGCAAAGAACTCAAAGCTACTTCTACCGACCAAAATGGGCATTATGTTATCAATATTAAATTAGAAAATGAAAGATATGCTTTGTTTTTACACAAAAAAGGTTACCTCATGACTTTTAAAGATGTAAGATATGAGGAGATTGTTGAGCAAAAATTAGAGTTGAATATAGCCATGCAACGTATAGAATCTGGTGCAAAATTTATTTTGAGAAATGTCTATTTTAACTCCAACTCTGATATTTTGGCTGCCACATCTTTTGCAGAACTCAATAAGTTACATTTTTTTTTGAAAGAAAACCCTGAAATCAAAGTTGAAATTTCAGGGCATACTGATGACATGGGAACATCTGATAACAATTTAAAACTATCTGAAAACAGGGCAAAATCTGTTGTTTTATACCTAAATAACAAGGGAATATCCCGAAACCGACTTGTTTTCAAAGGTTATGGAGACAGCAAACCTATTGCAAGCAATGATGATGAAAAAGATGGACGTGAACTCAACCGCCGCATTGAAGTTAAAATACTGCCAATAAATTGAAAATAAATATGAAATATGATTTATGAAAATTAACTACTTGATTATCATATATTTATAATATTTCACACATCACTTTATTTTGTTCTTATTCCAAGCAATAAAATTTTACTTTTTCCATTCACTTGGATTATTTCGCCATTCTTGCAAAGAAGCCATTTCATCTTCTGCCACATAATCTTTGGCAACAGCCTCAACCAGTAAATTTTGATAATTACATAAAGAAACCAATTTAATATTAGCGTCTTCCATAGCATTTTGTGCAACCGCAAAACCATAATTAAAAATAGAAACCATACCTAAGACAGTCATTCCTGAATCTGAAATAGCTTTTGCAGCCTTAATACTGCTGCCGCCTGTGGAAATCAAATCTTCAACAACCAACACATTTTTAGCTAACTCTACTTTCCCTTCAATAAGATTTGCCATGCCATGCTCTTTGGGTTTGGGACGTACATAAACAAAAGGTAAATCTAAAGCATCTGCTAATAACATGCCATGAGGTACACCTGCTGTGGCAACTCCTGCAATAATTTCTGTATTAGGAAATTCCGTTTTAACAATTTCACAAAATGCAGCCTTAATAAAATTGCGAATGTGTGGATAAGAAAGCACCAGACGATTGTCGCAATAAATTGGTGAAAACCACCCAGAAGCCCATGTAAAAGGCTTATTTGGACTGAGTTTTACAGCACCAATTTCTAATAACATGGTTGCTAATTGTTTGGGAATATAAACATTTTCCATTTGCCTATTAAATTGAATTTTCGAATTAAAATAATAATATACAACAAAGTTGTTTTTTGCAAAGATATTATTTTAATTACACAAATCTTTATAATTTGTATCAAATATTTTGTTACAAAATCAATTATTTCGTCATAACTTATTGACTATCAAATAGATACTCTACTCACATGGAAAATATAATATTAGAAGCTGGCGAAGAT
Organism: Cytophagales bacterium; assembly: GCA_043748455.1. Lineage (GTDB taxonomy): Bacteria > Bacteroidota > Bacteroidia > Cytophagales > Thermoflexibacteraceae > JAAFKA01. Next base: position 21,089 of record JAYTNF010000397.1, on the reverse strand, counting down.
GTAGCAACCCCAGAGGTGAAGTTTATATCACATACAGGAATTTGCGAAATTTCAGGCGAATCTTATTTAGAAAAAACTTATGCCTTTTATGACCCATTATATATGTGGTTACGTGAATATATGACCACTATTAATAAGCCCTTGACATTAAATATGCGACTAAAATACATGAACACAAGTAGTTCAAAATGTATTTTAATTATGCTAAAAATGCTAAAAGACTATGTAGAAGAAGGTGGTAACGCAACTGTAAATTGGTATATTAAGGTTGATGATGATGTGATGACAGAAGAAGTTGAGGATTTGAAAGAAGAAGCAGAATTGCCAATACACGTAATTTTTGAATAAAATTAATCAAAAAATTTCAATATGACACTTTTTTACAAGGTGTCATATTGTTTTTACCACTGATAAATAACTAATTCGCAAAAAAAAATACGATTACATTCCATATTTCTATAAAAATTCACATATTTGCAATTAGTTTGTGTATAAGCACAATTATTTATTATTTGCAACACTTTTGAAAAACAAAAAATACATTTTAATTATACAAATATACTTTTATATGAATATAATTTTAATGGATATAATTACAAAAACATGATTCAGCCTTTAGCCTCCATACATTCAAACGCCAAAATAGGCAAAAACGTACATATTTCTCCTTTCGTTACTATCGAAGAAGATGTTATCATCGGTGATAACACTTGGATAGGCTCAAATGCCGTTATTTGCAATGGTGCAAGAATTGGTGCTAATTGTCAAATCCATGTGGGAGCAGTTATTTCTAATATTCCCCAAGATTTAAAATTTAAAGGTGAAATTACAACAACAGAAATAGGTGATAATACCGTAATTAGAGAATATGTAACCATAAATAGGGGCACAACAGACCGTCATAAAACAGTTATTGGCTCAAATTCACTCATTATGGCTTATGTTCACATTGCTCATGATTGTGTAATTGGCAATAATTGTATTTTGGTAAACTCTGTACAGTTGGCAGGACATGTAATGATAGATGATTTTGCCGTTATTGGTGGCACAAGTGCCATTTTGCAATTTATTCATATCGGAAAACATACCATGGTAGCTGGTGGCTCTTTGGTTCGTAAAGATATTCCACCTTACACACGAGCAGCACACGAACCTATTGCATATAGTGGTTTAAATCTTATTGGTTTGCGCAGACGTGGATTTAATAATGAAAAAATTGGAGAATTGCAAGATATTTATCGCCATATCTACATGAATGGCACAAATACGAGTGAAGCCCTAAGAATTGTGGAAGCAGAAATTCCCAAAAGTATAGAGAGAGATGAAATTATAGATTTTATACGCCAATCTAAAAAAGGAATTATGCGTGGCAATGCTAAAACACTTACAGATGATATAAGCCTATAAGTATTTTCCTACTTTTGCACTTTCAAATTTACAGTTGTGCTCAATCTTTTTCGTATTAATGACCCTTTTCGGTTAGTGCTAATCTTTATATTACTAATTCTCATGAGAGTTGGTTTTATCTCTGTTGGCGTACCTATCACCGCACTTGAAGCATACTGGTTGGCATTAGGCGAAAAACTGAATACCAATGCAGTTATGTATGTTGATATTTGGGATGCTACACCACCATTTGCAGCATTTATTTATTGGATTTTGGCAAAATTTGGTAAATCTGCAAGCCTACATCATGGCGTTGCCTTAGTTTTGGTGATGCTACAAGGATATATTTTTAATGCGGTTTTGTTAAGAAAAAACATTCACCGTGAAAAATCATACATTCCTGCCTTGCTTTATACTTTTTTGATGGTTGTCTGTTTTGATTTTCTTACTTTATCTCCATTGCTTATTTCAATGACTTTTTTGATGTTATTGTTACGCAATATTTTTTGGCTCAATGAAGGTGCAAAAGATGAAGATATTTTTAGTATTGGTATTTATTTAGGATTAGCTATTTTATCTTATCTGCCAAATTGGTTATTTATTTTCTTTGTATTATTATGTATTTCTTTTTTTAGAACTGTAAGTTTAAGGCAATATTTACTATTATTATACGGTTTATTGCTTACTATTAGCATAGTTGCTTTGCTCTATTATTGGCAAGGTGGTTTTCAAGCCTTTTTTAGTAACTACTTTTTCACATTATTAGAGCTAAATTTTACGGCAACTTATATTTCTTTGCAAAGTTTTTCGGTAATATTAGGTGTTTTATTATTTTTCTTAGTCATTTCGGTCATAAAAACCTATTCTGAAAGAGGGTTTATCAACTATCAAAGTTTATGTCAGCTTATTATGATACTTTGGATCATTGTTGGAACCATTAGCTTATTTTTTAGCCAACGTTTTGCACCACTACAACTCGTTATTTTAATACCTCCTTTGGCATTTTTTATGACATTTTTCTTTCTAATCATAAAACGAGAATGGTTAAGTGAAATTTTTTTCTTAATTACTTGGGCTATTATTATTGGTTTAGGCTATTATAGCTTACACTTTTTGAGGTCAATAGATACTAATTACACATCAAATGACAATACAAAATATAATTATAGTATAAAAAACAAAAAAATAATTGTTTTTGGAGATAATTTTCTACCTTATTATACAAATAAGATTGCGACACCTTACTTAAATTGGAAATTATCTCAACAACATTTTCAATACCTAAATAGATATAAAACTACGATTGATGTCTATAATAATTTTAGAAAAGATTTGCCTGATGTGATTATTGATGAGAAAAATTTCATGCCTAAAATTACAAATCGTATTCCCATACTTGGAAATTTATATGAACAAAAAGATAAAAAAATACCCATTTTTACATTAAAAAAGTGATATTATGTCTTTACCTACTATTGCTGCCGAAGAAATACGCTATTTTTTGTTAAGTAAATATCAAATATATATGCAATACATGCCAAATTATCGCAACTATTTATATTGCACAACCTATCAAAAAGAAATTATTTGGCAAGAAATAGAATTAACTGAATTTGAACTGCCTGTTATAGTTCGTTGGATTGCCTTAGATAATTGGAGTTTTTTAACTACACACCGTTTTTTTGACTATAAAAATGAATTACGAGAAACAGGTACTGCCGAAATATTAAAAATTGATTTTGATATTCCGCTATTTGGACTTGACGATTGGATAAGAGAATTTATTATTACTATGCCCGAACACAAAATTTGGGTGGTTGATGTGCCAAATAGCACAAGTTTTGAGATGATTGGTTTTTGGAATATGTTAAATGACGCACGAAAGTTTGCAAAAACTTACCAAATAGATAAAAGATTTATTGTACGTACAAAAGAAGAAAAATTAGCTATTTGGAATTCCTAAAAGATAAATAACTATTTGATTATTAGGTTTTCGCAACAATTTTTTTGTCATTCTTTGCAAGCTCAAAATGACAAAAAAATAAAATATACAAATAATTTTAATTAGGTGCTTACATACTAATCATATGCTGCAACATAAATTTTGACAGAAATATTCAAACAACAACAGTAAAAAATTTTTAACAAGCTAAAAAGGCTAATTTAATTAAATTTAATTAAAAATTACATATTAAAATCACAAAATTTACAGTTCTTTTCTCAACCTTGCCACAGGAATATTAAGTTGCTCTCTATATTTTGCAACAGTCCGCCGAGCTATGTTATAACCTTTTTCGTTAAGCATACTTTCTAATTTGTCATCAGAATATGGGTGTCTTTTGTCCTCGTGTTCTATGATTTCTTTTAGAATATATTTTACTTCTTTGCTACTCACATCTTCGCCAGAGTCTGTTGAAATACTTTCAGAAAAGAAAAATTTGAGAGGGAAAATTCCAAAATCAGTTTGAATAGATTTGCTATTTGCCACACGTGAAACTGTTGAAATATCCATGCCAATTTCTAAGGCAATATCTTTCAAAATCATAGGTCTTAACTTACTTTCATCGCCATCTCTAAAAAACTCTTTTTGATACATCAAAATAGCATTCATGGTTCTCAATAAAGTTTGTTGGCGTTGTTTTATGGCATCAATAAACCATTTTGCAGCATCAAGTTTTTGCTTCACAAAGGTAATGGTTTGCTTCATTTTCTTGTCTTTCTTATCACTTTTTTCGTAGGCATCAATCATATCTGAATAAGACCGACTAATGCGTAAATCGGGTGCATTACGACTATTTAAAGTAACTTCGGGCTTATTATTTACTGTTTTGAGAATGAAATCGGGAATAATGTAATGATTTTTATTGCCCATGCTCACTGTTCCACCTGGTTTTGGATTTAGTCGGACAATTACCTCAATAGCATCTTTTAAATCTTCTTCTTCAATATCTAACTTACGTTCTATTTTTTCATAATGTTTTTTGGTAAATTCCTCGAAATACAATGATAAAATTTTAATTGCATACAAAACTCCAAAATCTTTTTTATTTTTCCTCTCTAATTGCAACAACAAACATTCTTGTAAACTTCGTGCAGCAATTCCCGCAGGGTCAAAAGTCTGAATTTTCTTTAATATCTTTTCGGTTTCATTTTCATCAGTTTCTATACTTTGATAAAAAGCCAAATCATTTACAATTCCTTGCAATTCTCGTCTAATATATCCGTCTTCGTCTATACTTCCGATAAGTTGTTCTGCAATTTTATAGTGTTTTTCGTTTAAGTTTAGATAGCCTAATTGCATCATTAATGACTCTGTCAAAGATTCTGCAGAAGCTAAGGGCATTTCTTTTTCTTCTTCTTCATAACCTTGTCCATCACCTTCCATTTTATAACCACTACTGTCATCATCAGCATATTCACTCATATTTACTTCATAATCATCATTTCGAGCATTTTCGTAATCATAATCTTCTGAACTGCTGTTATTTTCTCCATCATTATTGCTAGTATTACCTTCAAAATCGTCAAAATCTCTACTGTCATCAATCACATCTCTATCAAAATCTGTGATTGGGTCATCATCTTTGTCTTTATCTCTTTCTTTTTCGCCATCTAAACTAGTAAACTCATCTTTTTCACCTTCTTCAAGGGCAGGATTAATTTCAAGTTCTTCTTCTATACGTGCATCTAATTCAGCTGTTGGGACTTGCAATAACTTGATAAATTGTATTTGTTGTGGCGAAAGTTTCTGTGATAACGACTGTATTTGATTGAGTTTTTGCATCTTAAAAGGTTGTTTTCGGTTGATTATAACAAAAATACTAAACAGATAGCAAATAAGCAAGAGTTTAGCATAAAATTTGCTAACAAAGGCTTTTGCTTCTCTAAACACAAAAAAGCCATATTAAAAAATGATAAATACTAAATATCATTTTCACAGGCTTGTCATTACTGTTTCTCAAAACAGAAGCCAACAGAGACTCAAAAAAATAATTTTTAATGAGTATCCTTTCCAAAAGTAGAAAATTTTTGGAAAGGATACTGCAAAGCTACTTTTTATTCAAAGCATCTCTAATGGCTGCTGCCCTCTCATAATCTTCATCTGCCAATGCTTGTTCCAACATTTCTTTGAGTTCCTCATGAGAAAAATCTGTCAATGGTCTGATTTCTCTGCTTGTTGCAGCACCTTGTTCAGAAATATTGTCTTCTTCTTCGCCAACTGCGATTCCTGCCTCCGACAAAATAGATTCGTATGTATATATAGGTACACGAAAACGCAACCCAATGGCAATGGCATCAGATGGACGAGAATCTATCTCTACTTGTCGCACACCTTTATTGCTGCTACAAATTATTTTTGCATAAAAAACTCCTTCCCTCAATTCGGAAATAAGGACTTCCTCGACTGTAAAGTCAAAATTTTTAGCAAATACTTTAAATAAATCATGAGTCATTGGTCGAGTTGAAGATATCTTCTCAATTTCTATGGCTATGGCTTGTGCTTCAAAGATGCCAATAATAATTGGAAGACGGCGATTTCGCCCTTCTTCCCCTAAAACTAAGGCATAAGAACCAGACTGAGACTGACTTGATGAAAGTCCTAAGATTTCTAATTTTATTTTTTCCACTTTGTTTTTGTTTATTAATGCAAAAATAAAAAAGAAATTTAAACGAAATAATACTTTTTGTTTGAAAATTCGTTTAACTGCAAATATATTTGTAAAATACTTAAAAACACCTCTATTTATGAAAGAATATTTGCCTTCTGATTACCTGCCAATACTTGTTCAACTTGGTCTTGCTTCTGCTTTTGTAGTTGTTACCATGATTACCACACACCTTTTAGGTCCTAATCGTAAAAGTGCAGTAAAAGATGCAGCTTGGGAATGTGGTATAGAAGCACAAGGAGATGCACGAACTCCAATTTCTATTAAATATTTTTTGGTAGCTATTTTATTTGTGCTATTTGATGTTGAAATTATTTTTATGTACCCTTGGGCTGTAAATTTTAGAGAAATGGTAGCCTCTGGTGGTTTTGCCTATTTTGTCGAGATGTTATTATTCATGGGACTGTTTTTCTGTGGATTTTATTATGTTATCAAAAAAGGCGTGTTAAAATGGGAGTAGGTAGTAAATGTGATAACGATAAAACAAATTATTAAATTTGTGAATCCGTTAATAAAAAAAATTCAAAACAAATGTTACTTTTTGTGTAACTTACATTATACTATTGCAAAAGTTAAAATATTGGCAATTAGGATAAACAAGATGGTAAAAAAGTATCAAAAAAATAGTAAAAAGTGTTAAAAAAGTAATTATTAAAGAAAAAAGTAAAAAAAAAAGTCTTTACTTTTGCAAAATTGATTAAGTAATATCAAATTGCACAACTAAGCACAAAACTGTTCTAAATATTTAAAACTAAAATTTTACATTAACCTAAAACTTGTTTAATCCTAATGGCACAACAACCAAAAAATGCAGACCAGCAGTCTAATAAATTACAAGGATTATTTGCTATCATTGCAATTCCAGTAACCATTGTTATTTGTATCATTCTTTACTTATTTGTTTTAGGTAGCCCCTCTAACTTTGCAGGTAACGACCCAGCTAATCACCCTTTACCAGGTAACTACCTTGGCGTTGTTTACAAAGGTGGAATTATTGTACCAGTTTTAATGTCTTTCTTTTTAATGGTAATCACTTTTTCAGTAGAAAGATTTATTACAATTATGAAAGCATCAGGTACAGGCTCTTCAGCTAACTTTGTAAGAAATGTAAGAACATCTCTGAACAATGATGATATTGCAGGTGCTATTCAGCATTGCGATAAACAAAAAGGTTCTGTTGGTAATGTAGTACGTGCAGCTTTGTTGAAATACAAAGAAATGTCTGAACTTGCTAAAAAAGAGAAATTAGGCTCTGCTCCTATTGGAACATCAACTGGTGGCAATATTATTGTGGCTGATGTAGCTGATAAAGAGCAAAAGATTGCTGCTATTCAAAAAGAACTTGAAGAAGCAACATCATTAGAATTGCCAATGTTAGAGAAAAACTTGACAATTATTGCTACATTAGCATCTATTGCAACACTTGTAGGTTTGTTAGGAACTGTAATTGGTATGATTAAAGCTTTTGCAGCCTTAGCGGCAGGTGGTGCACCTGACGCAATTGGTTTAGCAAATGGTATTTCTGAAGCCTTGATTAACACTGCATTAGGTATTGCAGGCTCAGCTTTTGCCATTGTTTCTTACAACTATTTTACAAGTCAAATTGATACATTAACGTACAGTATTGACGAAATTGGTGTGAGTATTGCACAAACTTATAATAGTAAATACTAATTCTATAAACCTGTAAACTAAAAGATAAAATGTAGTTAAACTGCATTTTACAATAACTTTACAGGTTTAGAAAATGGTTTCATGATTTTAAAAACCTAAGAAATTATGCCAAAAGTTAAAGTTAATCGGAAAAGTGTGTCCTTAGACATGACTGCTATGTGTGATATGGCATTTTTGCTGCTCACCTTCTTCATGCTTACCACAAAATTTAAGCCCGAAGAACCTATTGTAATTGAAAGTCCAACTTCTATTTCTGAAAGTATTTTACCTGATACAGATGTAGCAACCATCACAATTGGTAAAGATGGTAGAGTATTTTTTGGAATGGAGGAGCAAGATACGAAAAAGAAAGTTTTGGAAGAGATGGAAAAAAAATACTCTGTTCCTGCTTTTAGCGAAAGTGATAAGCATGAATTTAGCTTGTTACCTACTTTTGGAACTCCTATTGGAGGTTTAAAACAAATCCTTAATATGGAAACTGCCGATAGAGGGAAAGTGAATCAACCTGGTATTCCTTGTGATTCTACGAATAATGAGCTAAAAGATTGGCTTATTTTTGCCAGAACACAACACCAAGCCATACATAGCAAACCTCTTAAAATTGCTATTAAAGGTGATAAAGATGCAAATTACGAAATTGTGAAAAGAGTTATTGCAACATTGCAAGAACAAAATGCAAATCGTTTTAACTTTATTACAGGTTTAGAAGCAAAACCAGAGTCAATGATACAAGCTGAAAAAACAGCAGCACATTAATGATTTAGTTAATTTTTAATTAGTAAGTTATTGATTTCTAAGTTATCATTTTGTCATTGTTATGTTGCGAATAATCTGATTTTGTTACATCAAATTATTCGTGATATAACAATGATAAATTTAATAAATATAAAATTTTTCTCAACCCTTAAATTAATAATACAATGGGAGAAGTAGATACCAGCCAGGGCGGGGGCAAGAAAGGTGGTAAAAAACGCAGTAAAAAAATGTCTACAAAAATTGACATGACGCCTATGGTGGATTTGGCTTTTTTACTTATTACATTCTTCATGCTAACAACCACGTTTAATAAACCTAAAACGATGGAAATTAACATGCCTGATAAAACCGAAAAAGTAGATAACATGAAAGTTGCTGCTTCTCGAACACTTACAATTATTCTTGGAAAAGATAATCAAGTATATTGGTATCAAGGTGATAATAACCCTGAAACCATGAAAGTAAATCTAACAGATTTTAATGAACAAACAGGTATCCGCAAAGTTATTGGTGATAAAGCAAAAGAAATTATGGCTGCTCACGGAAAAGATGCGGTAATTTTAATAAAATCCTTAGATACTGCAAAATATAAAAATTTGGTGGATATGCTTGATGAAATGCACATCACAAACCAAAAAATTTATGCCATTGTGGATATTTATGATTTAGAAAAAGCTGTTTTGCAACGTGATTTTCCAGGTAGTATTTAAAATAAAATAATTGCAAAAATAATTCCTAAAAAGTGTTACTATTTCTACTTTGTTGCATTAGTATAGCAAAGTAGTTTAAAAAGATTTATTCACATAACCTTTAAAAGTATGGCAGAAATCAATAGTAATACAAATAGTAAAAAAGGAAACAAAAAAGGTGTTCGTAGCACAAAAGTTTCTACCAAAATAGACATGACTCCGATGGTTGATTTGGCATTTTTGTTGATAACATTTTTTATGCTAACAACAACATTCAATAAACCATCAACAATGGAAGTGAATATGCCTGATAAAAAAAGCACTGAATCTACGCCAGTTTCAAGTCGGAGAACATTAACTTTTATTTTGGCAAAAGACAACCAAGTTTATTGGTATCAAGGAGATAATACTGCTGAAACCATGAAAATGGAAAAGTTAGATTTTACAAATACAGCAACTTTGAGAAAGGTTTTGATGGCAGAAAGTCTAAAAATTGAGACAAATACCAAAAAAAGTGCAGTTATTTTAGTAAAATCTCTTGACAATGCAAAGTATAATAACTTAGTAAATATTTTGGACGAATTACACATTACAAACCAAAAAATTTATGCTATTGTTGATGTTTATGATGTAGAGAAAGATGCAATAGCAAAACAATTTGGAGTTTAACAACAATAGTTACAAAATATCATAAACTAAAAAATTAATAATATGGCACAGCAAAATTTAAAAGATGTTCCCTTAGATGACATAATTTTTGAGGGTTTGCATAAAGAATATGGTGCTTATGTACTTCGTAAAATTTACGGAAAACATATCACAAATGCTTTAATTTTCTCGACGCTGGTGTTCTCTTTGGCTTTGATTGGACCTCAACTTTATTCTAAGTATGCTCCAAAAGATGTTGAAGTGGCTAAGGAAGTAGTTATTGACATGGCTCAATTGCCTCCACCTCCACCAGAGGATCCAGCAGCTCCGCCGCCGCCGCCGCCACCACCGCCACCACCGCAGGTATCTACAATTAGGTTTGTTCCGCCTGAGCCTGTACCTGATGCGGAAGTGCCAGATAATGAGGAGCCACCTCCAGTAGAGGAAGTGAAACAAAGCGTAATTGCGGCAACAACTGTTGAAGGTGACCCTGATGCGGTTGAGGTTGTTGATGAGCCAAGAGAAGAAACAAAGGTAGTTGAAATTCAAAAAGAGGAGATTTTTACGGTTGTTGAGCAAGCACCAGCTTACCCAGGTGGTATGGCAGAGTTAGGTAAATATCTATCTCGTAACTTGAAATATCCACGTCAAGCATCACAAAATAACATTGAAGGAACAGTTTATGCACAATTTGTTGTCGATTCTCATGGCAAGATTTCAGATGTAAAAATCTTAAAAGGTATTGGTTATGGTTGCGATGAAGAGGCAGAAAGAGTTGTAAAAGCTATGCCAGCTTGGAATCCAGGTAAGCAAGGTGGTCGTGGAGTTTCAGTTCGTTTTAGTTTGCCGATTAAATTTAAGTTAGCACAATAAAGTTTTAGAATACCTGCTTGTATGCAAATTTTCTTGTTTGACTAAATAATTAAAAGTAGAAAACCTTAAAAATTTTCTACTTTTGGTTTTATAACAATATTCAAATTTATTTTGTCATTCTGAGCTAAGTGAGTGGCATTCCCCAAGAATCTGACGTTATTATGTCAAAACAAATAATTTAAGTTCTTGCGGATTGCCGCCCACTTAGCTCAGAATGACAAATTTTATTATTAATATTTACTATTCATGCGTATTTACGAAGTTGTTTTTATAGTTATTGCAGTCCTGATGAGTTTGGTATATTGTGGTTTGGGCGTTGTGTTTTTTCTTGGAAAGGTTAGAATATTTGAAACTATGCCGATACTGAATGTTGTATTTGGAGTTGCTTTTGTAGCTTACGGTCTTTTTAGGGGCTGGCGTGTATATCAAAAAATAGAAGATTTTAAGGGGGAGTAATCATAAAATTTAAAATAATGAGAATAATATCTATACTTAAACGACTTTATAATGGCAATACTTCTTACATTTTTGGTAGATTTCTAAGTGTTAGAAAGGGGTATTCTTTATATAAAAATCTGGCTAATACAAAAACTATCAGATTTAGCTTAAAAGAAAGTACACTATTTGATAAAATAAATGTCCAAAAATCATTAAAAGCCCTACAAAAAGACGCAGTTGCTTTCGGATTTGATTTGCCATCTAATTTGGTTTGTGATATTGAAAAATTTGCTCAATCGTGTGAATTTAAAGCTGATAATGTGGCAAACACATTTTACTACAAAGACATTCATAAAGGCAGGTTAGCAGATGGCACAGCAATAGCTATTGCTTATGCAGTTGCACCTGAAAGTTGTGATAGTATCCAAAAAATTTTACATGACCCTATTCTTTATCAAACAGTTGCACAGTATTTAGGTTATAAGCCCAATAATTATGAATTAAGACTATATTATAGTGTGGTATCAGCACTTACAGACACAGAACGAAGACAGAGAAACCAAACGATTGATTACCATTTTGATGTTCATGCCTTCAATTTTTGTTATGCACATTTCTATATTACTGATAAAGATAAAGATTCTGGTGCCCATGCTTTGATAAAAAAATCCCATGTAGATAAACCATTTAATTTTTTATTAAACTCAGCACGTCGTAGTAATGATGAAGTGTTCACTTATTATAAAAAAGATGATGAATTATTAATCGAAGCAAAAGCTGGCTCAGGTTTTTTAGAAGATACCTCTTGTTATCACAAAGCATTAGCTCCGATTAGTCAAGACAGATTATTATTACAAATTCGTTTCTTTTAATTTTATAACATGAAACCTATAAACACTAATTTAATTACTAGCTCTCTTAGCTTTGGTTGTGCAAAAGTTGGTGGAAGTGTGAGTGAAAAGAAATCTCTTATTGGTTTGGAAACAGCTTTTGAAGAAGGGGTTGTCCAATATGATGTTGCAAGGTCTTATGGCTTTGGAGATGCTGAGAGAGTTTTAGGAAAATTTATTCATGATAAACGTCAAGATGTCTGTGTTACTACAAAATTTGGCATAGAACCACCCCCAAAAAGTACCTTTATAAATTTAGCTAAACCTCTTGCAAGGTATATAATTAAACAATTACCCTTTGCCAAAAAAACCATGCAACAAGTGGCAAGTGTTACAGGTGCTACAATGATGCAGTCAAAATTTAATGCTGCTTATGCAATGTCTTGTATAGAAAAAAGCCTAAGAGAACTAAAAACAGATTATATTGACATGTATCTATTACATTCTTGTTCTTATGAAGATACATTGCAAGATGAATTATTTAACACTTTGCGTAAATTAGAAAAAGAGGGTAAAATTCGTGCATTTGGCGTGTCTGTTTCCTATGAAATAGCAAACCAAGTTATGAAAAATAATGTGCAAAAAATTAAATATTTTCAATTTGAATCTTCTTTATTGCATAATAATCTGCTAAAAATAGAAAACAATAAAGATAGTGATTATTTTATTTTTGCAAATGCACCCTTTGAACAAGGAAATGTAGAGAAGTATATTTTGGGAAAGATACAACAAAATCCAAAATTAATAACTGCATTTCTTAATAATTTTGGAGTAGATTTGAGTGATGAAAAACAACGAAATTCTTTAATTTTACAATCAGCACTTTCTTCTAATAGTCAAGGAGTTGTTATTTGTACAATGCTTAATCCTATACATATTAAAGAAAATGTTAAAAATACTAAAAGTGTAAATTTTACACTTAATCAAATTAGAAAAATTAATGAATTGTTAGGTATTTTGTAACTTAGAACAATGAATATAGAAATAGCTAACCTTAATGAATTGCCACAGGCAGCAAAGAAAATCATAGAATTTGCCAATTCTGAAACAATTTTATTGCTTAACGGGGAAATGGGAGCAGGAAAAACTACTTTATGCAAAGCTATTTGTGCAGAACTTGGCGTAATAGATAGGGTAAGTAGTCCAACCTTTGCCATTGTTAATCAATATCTCACAAAATCACAAAAAACTATTTATCATTTTGATTTTTATCGGCTTAAAGATGAAACTGAAGCCTTAGCTATTGGTATTGATGAATATTTTGATTCGGGTTGTTTGTGTTTAATTGAGTGGGCAAGCAAAATTCCTGCGTTAATTCCTGAAAATTATTTGGAAATTACAATTACAAGAGATAATTTAGTACAAAGTGAACAGAGAAAAATTAATTTATTGATAGTTTAGTTATTTCATGAATTTAAGATGCTATTTCAATGCTCGAAGCTCGCAATATCACAAAAAAATACGAAGGTCATACAGCCTTACAAAATGTGTCGGTACATGTTCCAAAACAAACTATTTTTGGTTTATTAGGTCCTAACGGTGCAGGTAAAACTTCTCTTATTCGTATTATCACACAAATTACAGATGCAGACGAAGGCGAAGTTTTTTTTAATGGAGAAAAACTCATGCCAAAACATGCAGCACAAATTGGCTATTTGCCTGAAGAACGTGGTTTGTATAAAAAAATGAAAGTTGGTGAACAGTTACTCTATTTGGCACAACTAAGAGATTTATCACATGCAGAAGCAAAGTTACGAATAAAACGTTGGTTTGAAAAGTTAGATTTGATGAATTGGTGGGATAAAAATGTGGAAGATTTATCAAAGGGCATGCAACAAAAAGTACAATTTATTGCAACCGTTGTTCATGAGCCACAACTATTGATTTTAGATGAGCCTTTTTCTGGTTTTGACCCTGTTAATTCTAATATTATTCGTGATGAAATTTTAGAACTTCGCAAAAATGGTTGCACAATTATTTTTTCTACACACAGAATGGATAATGTAGAAGAAATGTGTGATAATTTGGTGTTGATAAATAAATCTCAAAAAGTATTGGGAGGAAGTAAAGTTGAGGTAAAAAACTCTTTTAAAACGAACACTTTTTTTGTAGAAACGACAAAAAACTTAGAAAACTTACCCACAGAATTTACATTGATAAAAACAGATTTGTTAGATGAAAATTCATTTCGTCATCAAATCAAAATAGACAAGCATGTTTCTACTAATGATTTATTAGGTTGGATTGCTGCACAAACAACTATTTTAGCTTTTAATGAGCATATACCAAGTATGCACGAAATTTTTGTGAAGGTTGTGAATGAACAATAAGAAAAGATATAACTTTCAAAATCATAGGTTAAAATAATCAATTAGCAATACTTTTAGCTTTTAAAACATCAAAAACATAGTAAGTCATCAAAACTTACTATGTTTTTATAGTTATTTGACTATTTCATTCATATAAAAGCTAAATGTATTGACCTTTTAGGAGTAGTATTTATCTTCTGTAGGAATAACAACTGCCATGATTAGATAGGCAAATGCCAAAGAACCAAATAAGAAAATTGTAGCTAAAACAGCTCCAACACGTATGATTGTGGCATCAATACCAAAATAGGTTGCCAAACCACCGCAGACCCCAAACATGAATTTATCGGATACCGACCTCGTAAGTTTCATAATGAATTGTATTTATAAAGTTTGTTTTGTATGTTTGTTTATACGTTTTAAAACTATGAAAGTTACGCTAACTCCAAAAATATTAATACTCATGTTTGCTACCTATTTTACTATATGTTCTGCTACTTTATTGACGTTTTTTTACTTTTATTCTGCGGGATTTTTTCCAATAAATCAACAAGAAAAACATATTGAATATGTTGTTAAAGATTCTACTTTGAAAAGAGTTGAACCGATGCCAATTCCAACAACATTGAGTTTTGCAGGTGAAACAGTGCCGCTAAATGACGAAGATGTCAGAGAAAGATTAGACCGAGAACTGATACATAATAGCTATAAACTTTCGGCTACATTAATTATTCTCAAACGTGAAGGCAGATGGAAGGCATTAATTCAGCAAATTTTGCGAGAAAATGAAGTTCCAGAAGATTTTTTCTATTTGGCGGTTGCAGAAAGTGAGTTAGATGTCTATGCAAAATCGTTGGTTGGTGCTGTCGGATTTTGGCAATTTATGCCGACCACAGCCAAAGAATATGGTTTGGAAATTTCTACACAAGTTGACCAACGCAGAGATGTATTGCTTGCAACGCAGGCAACTTGCAAATATTTAAAAGATGCTTATCGCAAGTTTGGAAATTGGACTTTGGTCGCAGCTTCTTATAATCGTGGTATGTCAGGCATGGATAAAGCTGTAACTGGGCAAAAAGAGAAATCTTATTACGATTTATACTTAAATCAAGAAACTTATCGTTATGTTTTTAGGATTTTGGCAATGAAAGTAATCATGCAAGCACCTGAAAAATATGGTTTTCATTTGGCAGATGACGAAAAATATAAGCCATTTGCTACAACTTCTTTTGAAGTCAAAACCACAATTGAAGATTTAGCAGCATTTGCACAAAAAAATAACACAACATATCACACTCTAAAAAAACTAAACCCATGGTTAGATGATAATGATACCTACAAACTTGTGGTTTCAAAAGAAAAATATGTGATACAACTGCCAAGTAAGGAGTGAAAATGAAATATGAAATTAATTTATTGATAATCAATAAAACTCAAAAACTACTTATAAATCTTTATGATAAAATCTATCTATATTTTCCTTGCTTTTATAAGTTTTGGAACACAACTTACAGCACAAAATGAGCCTGATAGTAGCAAGATACAACAAGATTCTATTCCAAATTGGGTTTCTCAAAAAGGAAATTACAACCCAGAAAATAGTCGAAAATTTGACTTGCAACACACCAAACTTGATGTAAGTTTTGTGTGGGAAAAGCAATATTTATTAGGAATTGCAACATTAAGCATGAATCCTTACTTTTATCCACAAAATGAAGTAATTTTAGATGCAAAAGGTTTTGAAATTCAGAGTGTTGAATTGGTAGAAACTAAGAGTGATGCTAAAAATGTGCCACTGAAATATGAATATGACAAACGAAAATTGAAAATTAAATTGCCAAAAACATATAGCAAAACCGAAAAAATTACCCTAAAAATAGCTTACACAGCCAAACCAAATGAGTTAGAAAATATTGGTTCAGAGGCAATTACAGGTGATAAAGGTTTATATTTTATCAATCCAACAGGCAAAGAAACAGGAAAACCTCAACAAATTTGGACACAAGGCGAAACAGAAGCATCTTCTTGCTGGTTTCCAACTTTTGACACACCAAATACCAAAACTACACAAGAAATTTCAATAACCGTTGATAAACAATATGTTACGTTATCAAATGGCAAAATGATTTTGTCAAAAGACAATGGAAACGGTACAAGAACCGATGTTTGGAAGCAAGATAAACCACATTCTCCATATTTATTTATGATGGCAGTTGGAAAATATGCTATTGTGAAAGACAAATGGAAAAATTTGGAAGTGAATTATTATGTGGAGCCAGAGCATGAAAAAAATGCCAAAGCTATTTTTGGAAATACGCCCGAAATGATTGAATATTTTTCAAAATTATTTGATTATCCTTTTCCTTGGGACAAATATTCGCAGGTTGTGGTGCGTGATTATGTGTCAGGTGCTATGGAAAACACTTCTGCTTCTGTGTTCATGGAAAGTGTGCAAGTTGATAGTCGATATTTGATTGATGATAATTGGGACGGAATTATTGCTCATGAACTTTCGCATCAATGGTTTGGAGATTTAGTTACATGCGAATCTTGGGCAAATTTGCCTTTGAATGAGTCTTTTGCTAATTATGCAGAGCTTTTGTGGCAAGAATATAAATATGGTACAGATGCGATGGAAATGCAATTACAAGAAGAAATGCAAGAATATTTTGCAGAATCGGAGCAAAAACGTGAGCCTTTAATTCGATATTATCACACAGATAAAGAAAATATGTTTGATAGACATTCGTATTCAAAAGGTGCAGTAATTTTTCACAGTTTAAGAAAAACTGTTGGTGATGAAGCATTTTTTGCAAGTTTGAGAGCCTATCTCAAAAAATATGCCTATAAAAAAGCAGAAATCCATGATTTGAGATTAGTTTTTGAGGAAGTTACAGGTGAAGATTTGAATTGGTTTTTTGAACAATGGTTTTTGCAAGCTGGGCACCCAAAACTCTCTGTATCACATGGTTACGAAAATAATAAAGTGATTTTAAAAGTAAAACAAGAGCAAGATTTGCGTTATGCACCGTTATATAAATTGCCTTTGTATGTTGATATTTGGGTAAAAGGGAAATTGCAACGCCAACAAATTACGATAACTGATAAAGAACAAAATTTTAGTTTTGATGTTGCAAATAAACCTGATTTGGTGTTTTTTGATGGCGAAACGCAATTATTGGCAGATTACACACATGAGAAAAGCTATGATGAATATATTTTTCAGTATAAAAATAGCACAAAAGTTTTAGCACGTTTGGAAGCAATTAGCTTTTTGCGTGGACATTTGGATAAAAAAGAGGCTCGTAACCTGTTATTGACTGCCTTAGCTGATAAATCATGGGAAATCCGTCAAGCTGTTGCTCAATGTTTTGAACAATATCAAGGAGACGACAGACAAAAAGTAGCCGAAAAATTACAGGAATTGATACAAAAAGATGTAAAATCGTTGGTTCGTGCAACTGCCATAAATTCATTAGCAACTTTTGGCAACGATTATAGCGAAACTTTTAGACAATGTTTAAATGATAGTTCTTATGCAGTTGTTAGTAATTCCTTATATGCTTATTACAATACAGGTGGCGTAAAAGCTGCTGAACAATTTGAAAGGTTTGAAAATGTGAATAATTTGTTGATAATCATACCAATAGCTGACTTTTATGCAGCTTACCAAACACCAAATAAATTTGATTGGTTTTTGCAGAGAATGAAAAAATTTGAAAGTTCAGGCATCACTTATTTGTTAGGATATTTTGGGCAATATATTATTAACCAGCCCAAACTTGTGCAAAATGAGGCTGCCGATTATTTGGAATATTTGGCAATAAATCATTCAAATTACAATGCACGCATGATGGCATATCAAACTTTTTCGTTGTTAAAAGTAGATAGTATTGAAAAAAGATTGGCGATGATTCGTAGAAAAGAAAAAGATAAAAGAGTTTTGGAATATTATAAAATTTTGGAATAGCTTATTGCTACTCTAATTAAATGAATTTTCCAAAGCAAAATACTTTTGGAAACTTCATTTAATTAGTAATTTTTTTACTTATAGCAGTCTTGATTTTTAGTTAATTCGTCTTCTTACAAACCACTGGTCATTGACTGTTAAGCCTAAATTTACTCTAAAAAAGTTTTCTTGAATCAGATTTTTCTCAAGAGTGCCACGTTGTCCTAATACAAAAGCCATATTTAAACTTGAAATTCCTCGCATCATAGGAGCAGAAAACCCAACAGAAATACTTCTTTCATCTAATTGTATGCCCAAAAGTGTGGTAGGAATTTGTGCATAATTAATTCCTGCACGTAAAGAAATTCGTTTTAAATAATTATCAATAGAATTTGAATTTGGTGTCCACTCGCCACCAAAAGAAACTTTATAGGTATTTGCACCATCAAGTGCTATATTTCTCCAATCTTGTGTGCTAAAATCAAATCCAATAAGATAGTGAAAAGGCTTTTCAAAACTTAGACCTATGCCATATTTTGCAGGAATTTTTGTGCTTGTATTGTTATTTGTCAAAGTATCTGTATAAAGTACGCCATCAGATGGGGTTAGCCATTGGCGGGCAGTAAAATTGCTGGTAGAGATATTTGCAGCTAAATCATAAATTGCACCCACATTAATAAATTTGTCTTTGGCTATATTTTTTCTGTAATTAGCACCCAAACGAAAAGAAAAATCACCCACATTATTTCTCTGCAAAAGTTGGACTTTATAGGCACTTAAAGCATCATCTACCAAAGATTGAGATTGTTCTTTAATCACTCCAAAATTATAATTTACACGCAAACCCAAGTAAAAATCTTTCAAAACTTCCACACCCGTTGCCACGTATGCTTGATTAATGCCACCTGTGCCTTTATAAGTGTAAACAACATAAGATGAAGTACCAGCTTTCAATTCACTTTCTCGGTTGGTATAATTTACGGTTGTATAAGGATTTAAGCCTAAGCCCAATGTCCATTTGCGAGCCACAGGAAAAGCAAAATTAATATAAGCCAAATTGCCAGATTGTGTAGATTGCAATTCTTTATTGGTGATAAGGTTTTTGTTTTCTGCCCAAAAACCTGCGTCAAAACAAGTAAGTTTATTGCGAATTAACAAAGCTGGATTAACCACATTAGCATAAGCCTGACTTGGTGTGGCAATACCAATACCACCCATGCCAATATTATAAATATTACCATTATCGGCAGATTCACCCAAACCAAAACGTGAATAGGGAGAATTGCCTGCTTGTGCCAATATTTGTTGAGTAGCAGAACAGAAAAATAAGAAATAAACGAAAAAAAGGCTATTTTTTAGCATAAATGTATGATAGAACTTTGCAAAAGTAAATTCTCAAAGCTATGAAAGTTATTAAGATGTAATTAAACTTTTAAAATGGTTGCAAAGCTATGAAAAAAAGGTTTAGCAACAAATCATAAAGCATTACAAATAAAAGGTTTATCAAAAATTAACTTTTAATAGACTTTTAAATCAATAAAATGATAGGATATGACTAGATTTTCTAAACACCAAATTGCTTTAAATGATGGTATAGATACTTATATAGAGATTGATACTTACTCAAAATCAGTAATGTTACAAATGTTTTAGATAATTTATTTGATAACTTAACAACAAAACTAAGATAAATCACTAATTGTAAGAATTTGTTTAGATATTTGTAGCAATAATTTCTAAAAAAACAACTAAGATAACCAAATGGATAACTCCCAAAAATCATGGTTTGATAAATGGTTTGATACACCATATTATCATATTTTATATAGTCAGAGAGATGAAAATGAGGCAGAATTTTTTATGAACAATCTTGCTAAACTCCTTAACTTTGACCCAAAAGACAATATTTTAGATTTGGCTTGTGGCAAAGGTCGGCATGCTATCTATTTGAATAGCAAG
Organism: Cytophagales bacterium; assembly: GCA_043748455.1. Lineage (GTDB taxonomy): Bacteria > Bacteroidota > Bacteroidia > Cytophagales > Thermoflexibacteraceae > JAAFKA01. The sequence continues at coordinate 851 of JAYTNF010000397.1, read as the reverse complement.
GGTTTAGAAGTTACAGGAGTAGATTTATCAGAAAATAGTATTAGTTATGCTTCGCAATTTGCTAATGAAAAACTACATTTTGCACGTCATGACATGCGTGAAGTTTATCAAGCAAAGCAATTTAATTATGTGCTAAATATGTTTACAAGTTTTGGCTATTTTGATACTGAACAGGAAAATCAAATTGCGATTTCTGCAATAGCAGAAAATTTAAAAACAGGTGGAAAATTAGTTATGGATTTTTTTAACTCAACAAAAGTGATTAATACTTTGGTGGAATATGAACAGAAAACACTTGAAAATATTACTTTTACCATTACAAGAAAACTATCTAATAACTTTATTATCAAGGATATAGCTTTTTTTGCAGACCAACAAAATTTTAATTTTCACGAAAAAGTGCAAGCAATTTCTTTCAATCAATTTGAAAAATATTTTGCAAATGCCAACTTAAAAATTATTAATACTTTTGGCGGTTATGATTTAACAGATTTTGATATGTATAAATCAGATAGAATGATTTTTATTGCAGAAAAATTTTAACTTTGCAAATCAGAAAATATTTGTAGCATAGGCTTTTAGTCTGTGCTTTGATTATCAAGGGGTTATGAAAATAATTTTGTAAAATTACACAATGCTGTCTTTCCTTATTTTTCTTCCTTTACTTTTTGCGTTGGCGTTTGGTTTATTTCCAACGCAAAAAGCAAAGTTATACTATATTGTAACTGTTGCAGTTACAATTTTGCAACTTGCCATGACAAGCTATATTTTTATAGAACTCCCTGATAAAGAACTTGTTACAAATAAAAATAGCCTTTATTTTATAGAAAATTACGCTTGGTTTCGTTTGC
>JAYTNF010000396.1:0-8454 GCA_043748455.1 Cytophagales bacterium | reverse complement strand
ACCTCGCCAATTTTGTGCGACATACCTGTATAATACAACACCCTTTCTGTTGTTGTTGTTTTACCTGCATCAATGTGAGCCATGATGCCGATATTTCTTAAATGTTTTAGGTTCTTTGCCACTTTAATAAGCCTTTAAGATTAGAATCTGAAATGTGAGAATGCTTTGTTAGCTTCTGCCATTCTATGCGTGTCATCTTTCTTCTTCACAGAAGACCCTTCACCTTTCGATGCAGCAATAATTTCGCCTGCTAATTTCTCAGTCATTGTTTTTTCGCTGCGTCTGCGAGTATAAGTAATCATCCACTTAATACCCAACGCAGTTTTTCTTTCTGGTCTTACTTCGGTAGGAACTTGGAAAGTAGCACCGCCAACTCTCCGACTTCTAACCTCAACGGAAGGCATCACGTTATTCAACGCCTTTCTCCAAACTTCAAGACCGCTAACTACTTCGCCGCCTTTACTCAGCCTTTGTTCTATCAATGCAACCGCATCGTAGAAGATACTGTAGGCAATACTTTTTTTGCCATCATACATTAAGCTATTTACGAATTTTGTTACCAAAGTGTCGTTAAACTTAGGGTCTGGCAAAACGTACCGTTTTTTAGGTTTCGCTTTTCTCATTTTATTTGTTAAATATAATAGGTAAAGTGCCTAAGATATATATTAAGTTGTATAGTATATATTTTAGGCGTGCAAAGATAGTATTATTTTTTTTGAATATTAAAATTATTATACTTTTTTTTATCTTTTAATAAAAATTATTACAATAAAATACTAATTTTGACAAATTACCCTAAAAGATTACCTAAGAAATGGCAAAAACCAGAACAGCATTTTTCTGTCAAAAATGTGGCTATAATTCCCCAAAATGGATGGGAAAATGTCCTTCGTGTGGCGAATGGAATACATTAGTAGAAGAAGTATTGGTCAAAGAGGATAAAAATACACGTAATTGGCGAAGTGATGACAAACCAAAAACGACTGCCAAACCAAAACTTATTGCAGATATAGAATATCAAGACCAACAACGTATGGTTACCAAAGATGCTGAGTTAAATCGGGTTTTGGGTGGTGGAATTGTGGCTGGTTCTATGATTTTGATTGGTGGAGAACCTGGAATTGGAAAATCTACGCTGATGCTGCAAATAGCAGTGAGTTTATCGGACATGAAGGTACTATATGTTTCGGGTGAGGAAAGTGAGCAACAAATAAAAATGCGTGCAGAAAGATTGGGTTATCAGTCTAATCAATGCTATATTTTGGCAGAAACATCGACCCAAAATATTTTTCAACAAATAGAAATCTTGCAACCAGATGTTTTAATTGTTGATTCTATCCAAACTTTGCATACTTCGGTTATTGATTCAGCGGCAGGTAGTGTTTCACAAGTGCGTGAGGCTACCGCAGAATTGCTAAAATTTGCTAAAGAATCTGCAACACCTGTGTTTTTAATTGGACATATTACCAAAGATGGCAGTCTTGCGGGTCCTAAAATTTTGGAACACATGGTTGATACGGTTTTGCAATTTGAAGGAGATAGACATTTGAGTTACAGAATTTTGCGGACAGTCAAAAACCGTTTTGGTTCTACTTCTGAGTTAGGAATTTATGAAATGATAGCCACAGGATTACGAGAAGTCAATAATCCATCAGAAATTTTGATTTCACAACGTGATGAAGATTTTAGTGGCGTTGCCATTGGCGTGATGTTAGAAGGAAATAGACCTTTATTGATTGAAATTCAGTCGTTGGTAAGCACCGCAGCTTATGGAAATCCGCAACGCAGCACGACAGGTTTTGATAACAAAAGATTAGCGATGTTGTTGGCAGTTTTGGAAAAACGAGGTGGCTTTAGATTAGGCACACAAGACGTTTTTTTAAACATTGCAGGAGGTTTGAAAGTAGAAGACCCAGCTATTGATTTGGCGGTTTGTTCTGCAATTTTGTCCTCTTTTGAAGAAAAAATTATTCCAAAGCATGTTTGTTTAACCGCAGAAATTGGTTTGGGTGGTGAAATTCGAGCTGTAAATCGGATAGAACAGCGAATTTCAGAAGCCGAAAAATTAGGTTTCAAAGAAATTTATATCTCAAAATATAACGGCAAAGGATTAGATAAAAATGCCTTCAAAATCAAAATAGTAGAAGTAGGAAGTATGGGCGAAGTGGTGGAACAGTTATTTTTGTAGGGTTTATTTTGTTTTTTAAAGTTTTTATAGATGTCATCTTTTCAAAAGATGACATCTATAAAAACTAATTACTCTCCTTCCCCTGTAAATTTATAACCCACACCTTTTACAGTTTTTATAAAATCTTCGCCTATTTTCTCACGCACACGCCTAATATGCACATCAACCGTACGTGCAAGCACATAGACATCAGAACCCCAAATATTTAATAGCAATTCATCACGACTATATACTTTATTAGGATTTTGTGCCAAGAAAAATAGTAATTCAAATTCTTTTTTCGGCAATGCTATTTCCACACGATTTTTCGTTAGTGTATAACTATTTCTATCTATGACAAGAGAATCTACTTGTAATACTTCTTTTTCTCCACTAATAATGGCTTTTTGTGCCTCACGTTTAAAAAGTGAGTTAATGCGGCTCATCAAAGCACGAGGTTTGATAGGTTTTGTAAGATAATCATCTGCACCCACATCAAAACCTGCAACTTCTGAATATTCTTCGGTTCTTGCAGTCAGAAAAATAATATAAGTATTTAACATCTCGGGCGTGGCACGCAAAACCCGACAAGCCTCAACACCGTCCATGACAGGCATCATAATATCCATCAAAATAAGTTCAGGCAAAAATGTTTTTGCAACTGCAACAGCTTTTTTGCCATCAAGTGCAGTTTTTACTTCATAGCCTTCTTTCTCCAAATTATATTTTAACAATTCTAAAATATCTGGTTCATCATCAACGATTAAAACCTTATTCTTTTTTATTTGACTCATGTTTATTTAATAAGAGTTTATAAGTATTTTAATATTTCGTAAAATTAAATAAACTTATGTAACAAATCTGTTTCATGAAGGTTAATTTGTTGTGAAATCTTTGCTAAAAGTTTTATCATAACTTTATTAGCTATTATTATGTGTTGCGAATTCTTTATGATAAATTATTCGTAATTTTATAAAACTTTACTAAGTTTGTTTGTAAATCATGTAAGTTGTCTAATATGACCTTCAATTCTAATTCAAAGTATTTTTTTATACTTTTATTCTTTCTATTTTCTTTTGTCTCATTTGCTCAAAACCAAGCAGATAGCCTAATTGCTGTTGCTGAAAAGTCTAAAATAGATACATCAAAAGTACATTTGTATAATAAAATTTGTGTATTATTAAGAGATGCTAATTTAGATAAATCTTTGGAATATGCCAATAAAGCAAAAGAACTTGCAATAACACTAAAATTTGAACGTGGTTTTGGTAATTCCTTAGGCAATATTGGTTGGATTTATTACAGAAAAGGAGATTATGAAAAAGCATTTGATATTTCATCGCAAGCACTAAAAATTAGTGAAACTGTCGGAGATTGGGTAGAAGTTGGGAAGTGTTTAAATAACCTTGCATCTGTTTATAATGCTCAAAATAACTTAAAAACTTCTTTGGAATATTTTGAAAAAGCCTATCAAATCAATGCAAAAATTGGTGATAAAACAGGAATGGGAAGGTCATTAAACAATTTAGCTTTTACTGCTTACAAAGCAAATTTATTAGATACTGCACTCAATTATGGCGAAAAAGCTCTAAAACACAACACAAAATTAGGTAATCAATACTATATTTCCTTTGCTTTGAGGACTTTGGGTGATATTTATATTAGCAAGGCTAATTATAAAAAAGCCTTAGAAGTATGTTTTGCCTCGATGGAAATAGCAAAAAAAATTACTAATAATTTTATGATTATTACAAATTTACACAGAATTGCAAAAGTTTATCAAGCACAAAATGAACACAAAAAAGCAGTGTTAAGTTTGGAACAAAATATTGAAATTGCAAAAAAATATGGGTTTCGTGTAGAATTAGAACAAGCATATTTGATGTTAGCAACAAGCCACCAAAAACTGAATAATTATTCCCAAGCCTTTGATTATCAAGATGTTTATATAAAGTTGCACGACTCTCTGTATAACGAAGAAAATAGTAAAAAAACATCTTTGTTGCAAACTCAATTTGAAACAGAACGAAAAGAAAGTGAAATTATTTTGTTAAAAAAAGACCAAATTATTAAACAAGATGCTGCAGAATTGCACCGTTTAGTACTTATCATCACTTTTGGAGGTGTAACAGCTTTGCTAATTTTATTGAGTGTTTTGGCATGGCGTTTTCAAGAGAAAAAAGCAGCAAATAACTTATTGACTAAGCAAAAAGAGGAGTTAGCTATTAAAAATAAGGCAATTTATGAGCAAAAAGAGGAACTCATGCAGCAAACAGAAGAACTTAATCAAGCAAATGAGGAACTTAATACAACCTTAGATATTGTGCATGAACAAAAAGCTATTATTGAAATTAAAAATAAAAATACAACTGACAGTATTATGTATGCACGCCGCATACAGAGAGCTGTTTTACCAATTACAAGTTCTTTTGATGAATTGTTTGGAGCAGAAAACTATTTTATTTTGTTTAGACCTCGTGACATTGTTTCGGGAGATTTTTATTGGTTGGCAGATAAAGAAGAAGGGCAGAAAATCATTTTTGCGGTTGCAGATTGCACAGGTCATGGCGTGCCAGGTGCTTTTATGTCTATGGTTGGCGATTCTTTACTCAATAATATTGTCCATGACAAAGAAATTCACGAGCCACACCATATTTTACAACAACTGCACGAAGGTATCAGAACTTTATTGCACCAAGACAGAAATGACAGCCGAGATGGCATGGATATAAGTATTGTGGTGATAGATAAAAATGCTAAAAAATTTAGTTATTCAGGTGCCATGAATAATTTATGGTATGATGAAAATAGACCTAGTAATGAAAATAATGAAAATCAGCCCAAAGTTCTAAAAGAAATCAAGGCAAATCGTTTTCCTATTGGCGGACATATTAAACCTAATGAAATACGAATTTTTAGCCATCACATAGTTGATTATCAACCAAATACAACACTTTATTTCCATACTGATGGTTATGCAGACCAATTTGGTGGGGATTTTGGCAGAAAAATAATGTCTCGCAATCTCAAGAATATAATTGCCGAAAATACCCATAAACCCATGCAAATACAGTTGGATACATTAAGCAACAATTTAGATACTTGGCAAAATTGGGAAGGAAATACTAAAAAAACACAAGTTGATGACATTACTTTGGTGGGAATTAGGATTTATTAGATTATCAATATGAAATATTACCTTATTTATTAAGCACCAAAATAAGTAATAAGACAGATTTAAAGTATACTTTTTACCACAGACTTTAGTCTGTGAGGTTTTGATAATCAACACTTTACAGACAAGTCTGTGGTACATTTATTTTTTCCAATTACTTGTCTCCAAAAGTTTCAAAGTTAAATTAATGCTTTGGTTTGACTTTATTATAATAATTAACTTGCTTTAATGATATTTTTGCAAAAAAATGGACTTAATTTTGTTTTTGTAGTAAAATATAATAGTGAAATTATTGTTATCACAAATTCTAAATCACAACGTATATTTTATATTTTATTTCTCAAAACAGTAATATTTTTCTGTTTTAAATCCTACCTTTGTTCTGAGAACTCCGTTTTAATAACTCAATTTATGCAATCAATAAATCAACTTACAAAATATAACACAAAGTCTAATTTGGCTGCTTTGCAACTAAACGGAAAAACTCCACCCCAAGCTACGGAGTTAGAAGAAGCTGTTTTAGGTGCATTAATGTTAGAAAAAGAAGCATTAAATGATGTTATTGAGATATTAAAACCCGATAGTTTTTATAAAGAAAATCATAAACATATCTATGAAGCAATAATTTCGTTATTTGGAAAATCAGAACCTGTCGATTTATTGACGGTAATTAATGAGTTGCGTAAATTAGGGAAATTAGAAATTTCTGGTGGCTCGGCATACATTGCACAACTTACAACAAGGGTTAATTCGGCGGCAAACGTAGTTTTTTATGCTCGTGTGGTGCTTGAACAAGCCATAAAACGTGAATTAATTTCGGTGGCAAGCGAAATTGAAAGAGATAGTTTTGAAGATGTAACAGATGTTTTTCAGTTGCTTGACCGCATGCAACAAAGTTTGTTTGATATTTCTGAACGGAATATTCGTAAAAATTATCAAGACATGCAAACTCTGATGGGACAGGCTTTTGTGGAATTAGAAATTCGTAAAAATCGTAAAGATGGTTTAACAGGTGTTCCAACAGGTTTAAAAGAGTTTGACCGTGTTACATCAGGTTGGCAAAAATCAGATTTAGTGATTTTGGCAGCAAGACCAGCAATGGGAAAATGCTTGGGCAAAGGCACAAAAGTTGTGATGTTTGATGGAAGTTTACGAAATGTGGAAGACGTGAAAGTCGGAGATTTATTGATGGGTGATGATAGCACAGCCAGAAAAGTTTTGTCATTGGCTCGTGGACAAGAAATGATGTATTGGATAAAACAAAACCGCAGCATTGCATATAGAGTTAATGAAAGCCATATTTTATCTTTAAAAAGGAGTCGCAATGAAGGTAAACATAAAAATGGAGATGTATTAAATATTGAAGTGAAAGACTATTTGACAAAATCAGAGAAGTTTAAGTCCAACTATAAAGGTTATAAAGTTGCAGTCGAATTTGAATCACAAAGTTTAGAGAAATTACCAATAACTCCATATTTTTTAGGGCTTTGGTTGGGTGATGGACATAGTTATAGTTCCCGAATTACGACCACAGACATCGAAGTTGTAGATTATATGCATGAGTATGCAACGGAATTAAATCTTAAAAATGTTACATACCAACAAGAAAATAAATGTAATAATTATGGCATTACGAAAGGAAGTCAAGGCGGAAATCAGGGTAAAAATCAAGAGGGAAATCAAGCAGAATTTTCTTTGCAAGCCGAATTGCGAAAATTAAATTTATTGCAAAACAAACATATTCCAGAACAATATTTAATCAATTTAACGCAAAATAGGTTGGAACTTTTGGCGGGACTCATCGACAGTGATGGTTCTTATTTGGATTATGCTTGTGGTTATGAAATTACGCAAAAGAATAAAAAATTAGCGGAACAAATAAAATTTTTGTGTGATAGTTTGGGATTTCGCACCAGTATTCGTAGCAAAAAAGCAACTATCAATAATGATGACACAAACATAAATTTTGAAACGGAAGTTTATCGTGTACGATTTTATGGAGATGTGAATAAAATTCCTGTGCGAATAGCAAGAAAAAAAGCAAGAACTTGGAACAGCAAAGTTGATTGGCAACTAACAGGCATACAAGTTATTGCTGATAAAGTCGACGATTATTATGGTTTTGAAATAGACGGAAATAGATTGTTTTTATTGGAAGATATGACTGTAACGCATAATACGGCGTTTGCCTTATCAATTTTGCGAAATGCAGCCGTATTATTTCAAAAACCAGTGGCTATTTTCTCCTTAGAAATGTCATCTTTGCAATTAGTAAACCGTTTAATTTCGGCAGAAGCGGAGTTAGAAAGTGATAAATTGAAGACAGGTAAAATTGCAGATTTTGAATGGGAACAAATTATTCATAAAACTGCTGCACTAACAGAAGCACCGATTTTTATTGACGATACTCCTGCTATTTCTATTCTTGAATTGCGTGCAAAATGTCGGCGTTTGAAATCTCAACACGATATTCAACTGATTATTATTGATTATTTGCAACTCATGACAGGCGACACAGGAAAAGGTGGAAGTGGCAATCGTGAACAAGAAATTGCATCTATTTCAAGAGCATTAAAACAATTAGCCAAAGAATTAAATGTGCCTGTTGTGGCACTTTCGCAGTTAAGTCGGGCAGTGGACACAAGAGGTGGCGACAAAAAACCGCAACTTTCAGATTTACGAGAATCGGGCTCGATTGAGCAAGATGCAGATATGGTTTTATTTCTTTATCGTCCTGAATATTATGACCTTTTGCAAGATGAAAATGGTAATTCTACGGTTGGAATGGGTCAAGTAATTATTGCAAAACATAGAAATGGCTCATTAGAAACTGTTAATTTAAAATTTATAGGTAAATTTACGAAATTTACAAATATTGATGATGCTGACAATATTAGTACAGGAACTTATAGTAGTGCATTTAATAATAGTTCTATTCCAAGTGAATTTGATGTAAATACAAATAATTCAGGCAATGAAGTAATTTTGGGCTCAAAAATGAACGGAAATTATGGTAATAATAACGGGCAAAGTGATTTGAGTTATAAAAATACGAATGATGATGAGGTACCATTTTAGAAATTTAAGTCCTTATTTTGTCATTCTGAGCTAA
>JAYTNF010000395.1:0-3789 GCA_043748455.1 Cytophagales bacterium | reverse complement strand
CACAAATTTATTGGTTTGTCAGCACGCCTTTGCACAAAAAAAAGTGGTGCAGTATTTTGATACTATTCATGATGCTATTAAAGAAGAATATTATGTAATCAATGATAATGGTAAGGAAGTTATGCAAGGAGATTATGTAAGTTTTTATAATAGCGGAAAAGTGAAAATAAAAAGTACCTTTAAACAAGGAAATATGGAAGGAAAATTTGTTCGTTATCATGAAAATGGACAAATAGAAATGGTTGGACAACTTGTAAATGGTGTGAAACAAGGAATTTTTACAGAGTTTTATGAAACAGGCGAAAAAAAATTAAGCTATGTTTATAAAGATGATAAGAAAGAGGGTGAAGTTTTGGGTTTTAATGCCCAAGGTATAATTATTCAAAAAGGTTGGTATCAAGATAATGTAATAAAAGATACATTTTTTACTTATTTTGCTGATAAAACACTAAAATCTATCGGAATTTTTAAAGAAGGTGTCTTAAATGGAATTGCCATAGAATATTATCCAAATGGAAATCGCAAATCTGCCATAAATTATGAAAATAATAAACAGCATGGAAAAATGATAAGCTATTATGAAAATGGAAATCCAGAAACTGAATCTTATTATAATTTTGGTGTATTATCGAGTGATTCTATTAAGATTTTTTATGACAATGGGCAATTAGAATTACAAGTAAATAGAGATAACAATAAGTATAGTAATTTTGTAAAATACAGCAGAAATGCCAAGAAAACATTAGAAGGCAGAATATTGACAAAAGGAAATAGTCGGCTAAGTGGCTTATTACGAGGCAGTTCACAACAAAGTTCATCAGCTTTATTGCAAACCGTACTTGATGGAGATATTACAGGTTATTACGAAAATGGTAATAAAAGATATGATTTACATTACTCAAATGGCAAAAAAACAGGAACAAATCTTTATTATTTTGAGTCAGGCGTGCTTAAAGAAAAAGTTGTTTACAGTGATGAAGAACAAGACAGAAAGATAAAAACTTTTCTTGAAAATGGTAAAGTAGCAAGTGAAACGGAGTATAGAAACGATGTTGCAGTTGGAAAATGGGAATATTATCATGCAAATGGCGAAACACAAATCATAGAAAAATATGAAAATGGGAAAATAGAAGGTGTACGTAAGGTTTTTTATGAAAATGGAAAATTATTATCAGAGGAACTCTATGTGAAAGGCTTAAAACAAGGAATTAGCAAAACTTATTATGAAACGGGTGAGTTAAAATCTGATATTCATTATAAAAATGATAAGGTTTCAGGAGTTGCAAAGAACTTTTATAAAAATGGCAAAGTTGAAAATCATGGCAAACAGTTTCATTATGGTAGAGAAGGAAAATGGACTTATCTCGACGAAAAAGGCAAAACAACAAAAATAGAACAGTGGAAACAAGGCAAAAAAGTTTCTGAAAGAGTATTTAAAAAGTAAACCTAAGTTTTTTGTTTCTGTAAAACCCTATTGCAAAATATTTTGCAATAGGGTTTTTAGTTGTTATTTTGTTAAATGCTTAGCTTCTTATTTTCCACCAAACTATTGGAAATCCCACCATTTTTTTCAATTTTTTAATGGTTTGTAATAATATATTTATTGTAGTTGCATCTCTTTGGAAAAATTTGCCTATTTTCATGGATACTTTTTCGGGTAATATTTTTTCTGCAACTACTTCATAATCAACCTGATAATCTAATTCATAATCAATTCCAAAATAAAATTCACGATAAGGTTTGAAACCTGCTGCAATATTTTGTTCTGGTCTGCCATAAATCATATTTCCTGCACCATAACCTAACATAAGTTTGAAAGGGAATAGCAATCTAAAAGGAAAAGCATTTGTATTAAATTTTAGCCAATAAATTTGTCCATTGTAATCTTTTAGCCATTGTTCTGATAAGTTTTTGCCCAATAATTCGGGTCGCAGTTTTGCAAATTTGCTTGGATTAAAGAAAAATTGCGGTTGTAATTTAATAGTTCCCCATTGTTTTTGTTGCCATACAAAAAATGCAGAACCTGCAAAATTTGCCAATTCATCTCCCCAACTTGCCCCATAACCTTCCGAAAATCCGTCTAATATTTCGATAGGTGTCATGAGCAAAGCACCTGAAAAGCCACCATATTTTAAAGCTACTTTTGGCTCAAGTCCTGCATAACATAAGGCTCGATAAATAAAAAAACTTAGGTAAAAAGAGGTATAAGCATGACCAAACTTGTCCATTTGTTGCCATTCTGGATTGTCATTAAAAAAGTGAAAACGACCTCGATTTTGATGCCGATACCACAAAAAACTTAGCAAACCCAAACCTGCAAAATAGCCTATTGCAATAACACCAATTACAATTTTAACCTTCTGATTTACAGCTAATTGCAAAAATTTACTTTCTGATCTTAGCAAAAGTTCATGACTGTTTTCAAGTAAATTTTGCTTAGGTTTTGTTAATTGCATCACAATTTTACAGGTCGTTATGACAAGTTTTTTAAACATAGTTTTGTGGTAATATTTTGTGAGTTTTACTTTTGTAACGTATAGCAAAAGCACAGACTAAAGTCTATGCTACAATTAATATCTCAATAACTTTTTCTATATCCTCAACAGTTGTATAAATATGTGGCGACATTCGCATACCCAAATGTCTAAGGTCAAATTGTATCTTATTGGTTTTCAGCTCATTAGCTATGTGCTGTTGTTTATCACCAAAATTTAAAATCATTGTACCACTTCTACGATTTGGTTCAAGAGGTGAAATTACATGGCTTTTTGCAACACTATCTATTAGTTTTTGACTTAAAGCAAGATTATGATTTCTGATATTTTGAATACCAATTTCAGCAAAATAATTGATACTTTGCGTTGCTAAAATGTATGGCATCACAGACGGAGTTCCGCCCCAAAAACGCAAAGCTGTTTCATGATAATTGAAGTGGTGAATATCAAACTCAAAAGGGTTTTCATGTGAAAACCAACCCACATCAACAGGCTTGCAGTCTTGTAAAATATCGGAATTTACCCATAAAAAACCTGCACCTGCACCTCCACAAAGCCATTTTACACAAGAACCTATCACAAAACTTGCATGCCAAGCATCAATATCAATCGGCAAAATTCCCGCAGACTGTGCAATATCTACAATAGAAAGTATATTTCTTTTATTTGCTTCTGCAACTATCTCATTTACAGGCACTTGCACACCAGTATTTGACTGAACTTGCGTAATATGTACCCATTGCACATTACTTGTAAGTGCATCAATCCAAACTTGTGGGTTAGTTTCATCTACGTTTTTAGGCAAAAAAACGATGTCATAACCTAATATTTTGGCTTGTTCTATCACAAAACCAATAGAAGGAAAATCATTTTCACTCAATAAAATGCACTGTTTCCCCTGTCTTTTGGGAATTGCAAACAAAATCTTAGTCAAGGCACTTGATATATTAACTTGTGGGCAAAAATTTTCAGCTTTGCTATGAAATAAATTTGCCAATGCTTTTTGAAATGCTGAAAATACTTGAATCCATTTTCCCCAAGGCTCGCCAGCTTCCCAAGCCTTAAAAAATAATTCCTGCATATTTTCCTCTGCTTTTAGCAAAGGACGACCAACAGAATGGTTTAATAAATAAATGCCTTCGTTGTTTATAAAATCATTTTTGAAGTCTTTTGTAATCATTGTTTTAATGTATTTTTTGTGAATTTGCTAAAAAAACTATATTCTGTCATTCTGAGCAAAGCGAAGAATCTGATGCAATATGCCAGATTCTTCGCTTTGCTCAGAATGACAAAA
>JAYTNF010000394.1:0-2698 GCA_043748455.1 Cytophagales bacterium | reverse complement strand
AATACTTTTGCTTCTGTTTTCAATAATTGCACTAATTCTGCTACATTATCTTTGTCAATCATTTTGCAATTTCCACGTGCAGCAGGAGTTTCATATTTTGTTATTGAGGTTCTTAGCCCAACATTTATAGGTTCAACAACTTTCAAAGGTTTTGTTTTTGCTGACATAATGCCACGCATATTTGGAATTTTCCACTCTGCAATAGGCTCTTGACAACCCAAAACCAAAGGTAAATTACCTTCAACAGTTTCTTTTCCACCTTCAATTTCACGCAACATCACAGCTTTTGTGCCTTCTATTTTCAAACTCATGCAAGGCGTAACACAAGGAATACCCAACATTGCAGCCACCATTCCATGTACTTGTCCACCATTATAATCACTTGTTTCTCTGCCCATCATAATTAAATCATAGTTTTCTGCCTTTGCAACAGCCACAATCTGTGAAGCCACAAAATAAGAATCTGTAGGATTTACATTGATACGAATGGCATCATCAGCACCAATAGCCAATGCTTTACGAATGGTTGCATCAGTTTCTGCCAAGCCAACATTCAAAACCGTTAATTTACCTTTTGTTTCATCTCTCAATTCTACGGCTCTTGCCAAAGCAAAATCGTCATAAGGTCCAATAACAAATGTAGCACCTGCTAAATCTGGTTGTCCGTCTTTGAATGGAATTTTCGCATTCGTATCGGGAACATGGCTAATACAAACTAAAATTTTCATGATATATTTGTGTTATGATAATAATTATTTTAATTATAAGAACAGTGTTATTACTATTTGTGTTTGATTATTGTTTATTAATTTGTATGTTACAAATTTTTAAACACAAATTTATTGCACTTAATTATTATGCAAACATAGGAATTTGTTGTATTTGTTACAAAAAATTTAGCACAAAAAGAAATATCTTTTCAAGTTATAGTAAATAAAAATCTAATTTCTATCAAAAATAATATAAAAAGTAGGTTTTTATCTTAAAATTTGACGATTCATAATAACTTTTGATGCAGAAAAGCTATAAAAATAAATACTACTTTTGTTAAGATTTGGAAAAATAACTAATTTTAGCAAATTAAAATAACTAACTTTAAAACCTATGTTTAAAATATTTTTCTCAGTAACATTATGCCTTGTTTTTATGAGTTCATACAAGATTTTAGGGCAAGTAACCTCTAAAAAATCTCCTTATTTGATTCCAATTCGTACAGATGCAGGATATGTAGGTAATAAGTTAAAAGATTTACAAGTACTTGATAATAAGGCTTTTAGCTTTATTGTTGTTGGAGATTGGGGACGAAATGGAGAGTTTGGACAACAGAAAGTTGCAGATAGAATGGGTGAAGTGGCAGAACAATTAGACGTACAATGTGTGTTATCCGTTGGTGATAATTTCTATTTGAATGGTATTGCAAGTGTTGATGACCCAGCTTGGAACTCGTCATTTGAGCATATTTATAAGGCACATTCATTAATGGTAGATTGGTATCCTATATTAGGAAATCATGATTATCGTGGAAATCCGCAAGCAGAAATAGATTATACCAAAAAAAGCCGCCGTTGGAATATGCCAGCACGTTATTATAGTGTAGAAAAAACTATTGGTAAAGATGGTATAGATAAGGTTTTATTTGTTTTTACAGATACTTCTCCTTTTGACTCAGGCTTATATGTTGGCACAAAACACAGAGATATTGTGAAACAAGACACCACAGCACAAAAAGTTTGGTTGGATAGTATATTGTCTAACTCAACTGCAAAATGGAAAATAGTTATTGGGCATCACCCACTTTACACTTCGGGAGCAAGAATTAAGCAGAAAAAACCATTTATTTATAGCTTTGATGCACTTTTTGAAAAGCATAAAGTTGATGCTTATTTTGCAGGTCATGAACATGATTTGCAGCACCAAAAGCCCATAAATAAATTTACTCACCATTTTCTTTCAGGTGCAGGTTCAGAAATAAGACCAACCAATAAGATGGAAATGACTAAATTTTCTGCATCAGAACATGGATTTATGTCGGTTACTTTGCAATCTGAACAATTATTAGTGCAAGTTATTAATGAAAAGGGCAAAATTCTTTACAAAACAGTAATAAAAAAATAAACATGATGAAATATTTATTCTACATTTTGCCACTATTCTCAGGAGTTTTTATGACCATTCAAGCAAGTGTGAATAGCCAACTGCGAACAAGTATAAATAACCCAATTGGTGCAGCATTTTTATCGTTTTTAGGTGGAACTTTGTCATTGGCAGTGGCTCTTGTTGTGTTGCGACAGCCATTGCCAAACTTGCAAACCCTAACTACGATTGAATGGCACAAATATTTGGGAGGTTTATTAGGAGCTACATTTGTAACTTTTGCTATTTTTTCGGCTCCCAAAATTGGCATTAGTAGTATGTCTGTAATTATTGTTACAGGACAATTACTAACAGCTTTATGTCTTGACCATTTTGGGTTTTTAGGTTTCAAAGTAAATGAAATTAGCTTAACAAAAATACTTGGATTGGTACTTGTTGTAGTTGGTGCATATTTAGTCAATCAGAAACCCTAAATTATGGTTTAAATCAGCAAAATTGCTAACATCACTGTTTATGAAATCTAAACTATTTTGAAAAAACCAAAAAATATTGTTTTTTTGTAACATTATACTTAGTTACAAATATTAACAACGATGAAAAGAAC
>JAYTNF010000393.1:0-4664 GCA_043748455.1 Cytophagales bacterium | reverse complement strand
AGACATAGTTCGGGTTTTATTTTGGAAATAAGTTATGTTTCCTCCAAAACTACTAATTTTATTTTATAGTTTGGGATATTTAGTGGGAATATATTTTTTGTGGGTTGCTTGATACTGACATAAAAAAACTGCCTTTTTGTTATGAAAAGGCAGTTTTTAAGCCATTTGAGGTTTCGAGCGGATTCGAACCGCTGTAGGAGCTTTTGCAGAGCTCAGCCTAGCCACTCGGCCACGAAACCTTTTGAGGACACAAAGGTAATAGTTTTTTGTGAGTTTACAAATAATATTTGAAAAAAATACTATTCTATTAAATATATTTTATAACTATTTGAAAATCAAGTAATTATAAAATGATAATTTTGATGATGACATTGTTTATTTGTTTTTTGTCATTCTGAGCAAAGCGAAGAATCTGAGTCAGATTCTTCGCTTTGCTCAGAATGACAAATTATAAATATCATTACCAATTTATAAAAAAATGTGTTACTTTTATTGCCAAAATATAGAAGATAATATTATGTTTAAAATCGAGAAACTTAATCAATTAACAGGTCATAAAGATAGTGTTTATACGTTGGCAGCAATAGCAAACACAAATATCATATTTTCAGCCGCCGCTGATGGTTATGTTGTGCGTTGGAATTTATCAAAAAATATTGATAATCAATTAGTTACAGAACAAAAAATTACAGAACAAGAAACTATAGGAAAAGTTATTGCAAAAATAGGAAGCAGTATTTATGCGTTGCACTTAGTTACAGAGAAAAATTATTTGGTTGTTGGGCATAATACAGATGGCATACATATTATAGATTTAGTCAATGAACAAGAAATATTTTCGGCGGGTTTTACAAAATCGGCGATTTTTGACATCAAGCATTTGGGTAGTGATTTATTTATAGCTTGTGGTGATGGAAATGTGATGATTATTGACCTTGAAACTTTTAGCCTAAAAAAAATCCTGTCTTTTTCACAACAAAGTGCAAGGTGCATAGCTATTTGTGCTCAAAAAAACGAAATTGCTATTGGTTATAGTGATAATCATATACGTATTTTTGACAGCATAAATTACACGCAAAAAGCTGATTTTGAGGCACATACAAATTCAGTTTTTACATTAACTTATTCACCAGATAACCAATATTTGTTAAGTGGCAGTCGTGATGCACATCTAAAAATTTGGCAAATCCAAACTGAAAATAATGAAAATGCTAATAGCAATTACATTTTATATCAAGATACTGTTGCTCATTTATTTACAATAAATCACCTTGTTTACAGTCCAAACGGAGAGTTTTTTGCTACTTGTAGCAAAGATAAATCTATAAAATTGTGGCAAAGTTCAGATTTTCGATTAGTGAAAGTTATCGATAAAGGTCGTCATGCGGGACATGGAACTTCAATTAATAAACTACTTTGGTTAGATAATCAGATACTTGTTTCTTGTTCAGATGATAGAACTATTGTAATTTGGGAGATTTCAGTAGTAAATATGAAATCTGATGTATGAAATCTGAAATTAACTGATTGATTATCAAATAATTAATTTCATATTTCATACATCAGATTTCATACTTATTTTACCTATTAAAAGCCCTTGAATATTCCCAAATCAAATATTGCACTGCGGTTCTAATGGCGGTTTTTTCCGAAAAATCGGCGGGTTTTGCCTTTCCAAACACAATATTTGAGGGTTGTCCATGGTTTTTGTCTGCCGAAGCCGACATATTTCCACCAACAGGAAAAGCACTAATCAAAGGTTCGTGATATTTATAAACAACACGTAAATAATCAGTGTCATAATAACTCCAACCATAATTTACATATTTTGCAAAAACAATCGTAATTGTATATTCTCCTTTTTGGTTTTCTGCAATTTTCAACTGTGCATTGTAAGCCAAAGAAGATTTTTCATTAGCCACAGATTTTATGGTCAAATCATATTTTTCACTTGCAGTTTGCTTAACTACTGTATAAGCATAATAGATATTTCCTCTTTGCATATTGCCAGAAAACCAATTTTTGCTATCAGCAGTATATTGAAACCACTTTTCACGTCCTTCGGGTTGCAACCAAGATTCATTTTCTACTGTTCTTTGCAAGTTTTCAATCTGTTCTTTTGTGGGTTCTTTGCCAATAACATCTTGAATAATTTTTTCTTTCAAATAACTTGCAATTTTTGCCCTATAAAAAGGGTCTGTGATTTTACTTTGCAAACCATATAAATATTGTTTTCCTTCTGCTAAACTCCTAAATTTTATAGCATCAGCCACCAACATTTCATAATAAAAATTAATATTGCTACTATTAAT
Source organism: Cytophagales bacterium (assembly GCA_043748455.1). Taxonomy (GTDB): domain Bacteria; phylum Bacteroidota; class Bacteroidia; order Cytophagales; family Thermoflexibacteraceae; genus JAAFKA01. Next base: position 2,352 of record JAYTNF010000393.1, on the reverse strand, counting down.
TTCAAAATCTTTGAGTCTACAATTTACCAAAGTATCAAATTCAGTTTTGAAATATGAAAGCCACACATCTTCATCATAGACTTTTTTGAACTCAATCATCTCTTTTGTTTTATCAATTTTTTCAAAAACAGGGCGAATTTGTTTGTTCATTTCTGTCATATAATTTCCCATGTTTGTTTCTCCAACTAATTGCATAACTTCAGGTTTTTGTAAATCTTTTTGCAATTTTAATAGTGGTTTTATTGACCCATCAAAATTTTGTTTATAAGCCGTAATATCCAAATCAAACAACTTGATATCAGGATTTTCTCTCATTTCCTCCTCCAAATCTGCAATCGTTGTTACATCACTATCAAATTTAACAAATTTATCAACAGTATTTTTGCCTAAACTATTTGTTATAGAATCTATTTTTGGCGATAGTTGATGCAATTTGCGTAAGGTTACATAATGTGGCACACCTTTCTGGTATTTTTGCAAAACTAAGTACATTTTAAACTGCATTTCTGTATCAGGCTCTGTATAAGTAGCCAATAATCGTTGCATTTCATCAGCTTTTAAGTACAAACGGTTGCCTTCTACAACAGTTGATGCCTTAAAAGCCCATTCTGACCTTGCTAAATTGCTGCCCATTAAGACATGTTTTTCTATTAGATTATAAAAACTATTGTCAGAAATATCTGTTTTACGACTTTCAAAAAAGGTTTTTGCCTCCAGTCGCCATTTTTCGTCAAGATATAAAGCATCGGGCATTTGCGTTGCTAAATGTGCCGTTGAGTCCAAAGCAGCCATCGGATTAATACCAAATTCCCAGTATAACCGAGCCAATTTTAGCCGATTTTCAGCCTGATTTGCAACAGAACTACTTTTGCGTGTAGAGTCAAAAACACTAAAAAACTCACGCAAATCAAGATTCTTTTTATCGTGATATACCTTAATCATGACACTTGGTATGGCTTGTTTTACAAGAATTTGATGATATTTTCGTGCTTGGGCAATGTCTTTTATTGCACCATAACCACCAGTCATATAAATTTCAAATAAGCCTTTTGCAGCTTCTCCCAATGTATCTGTTTTATCTGTAATAGCTTTTTGATACCATTCTATTGCTCTTTTATAATCTTTATAAAGTGCAGATTCTAAAGGGTGAGCTTTGCAAATTTTAGCAATTAACAAAGCTGATTTTAGATTGCCATCTTTTGCTTTTTTGAGGTCTTCTTTATAAGGTTTTAGGTTAGGGTTTCCTCTTTCTTGTGCAAGCATGGGATAGCTAAAAAGCTGATAAACAAGTAAATAGGCGAAAATTATAACAATATTTTTAGTCATTTGCTAAGAGAATTTAATTTTGAAAATAAAAAATCTGTTATTGCAAATGTAATAATATTTTGTAACAAAGTAGTTTTAGCAAATGAAAAGTACAATTTGATATGGTAATTTTTGGGTTTCAAAATTTATATAAATTGTAAGAAGTAATAAGACAGATTTAAAGTATATTTTATACCACAGACTTTAGTCTGTGAGGTTTTGATAATCAACACTTTACAGACTAAAGTCTGTTATACATTTATTTTGTCCTATTACTGATTAGCTAATTAAGATACTGACAAATTATAAATGCTGTTATCAAAATTATATCCATTATGCAACCTGAATATCAACCTTATTTTTAATAACCTCATCTAAACACACATAAACTCTAATAAAACTATACACAATACTCTTTCCAAGTTTGCAATTTTATATCTTTATCTGATACCAAAATCTTATTCTGTGGCACCTGCCAATCTATTTTCAAATCTATATCATTAAAAATAATTCCACTTTCATGAGTTGGAGCATAATAATTATCACACTTGTAAAAAAACTCCGCAGTTTCACTCAACACCACAAAACCATGAGCAAAACCTCGTGGCACAAATAACTGCTTATGATTTTCTGCCGATAATTCAATTCCAAAATGCTGTCCAAATGTTGGAGAATTAAGACGAATATCAACCACAACATCAAGCACTGCACCACTCAAAACCCTTACTAATTTGGCTTGGGCAAACTCATTTTTCTGAAAATGTAAACCTCTCAAAACACCATAATCAGACTTTGATTGATTATCTTGAACAAATTTAGCCTGTAAACCTGTTGCATTTTCAAAATTATGTTGGTGGAAACTTTCAAAAAAGTAACCTCTTGAATCTTCAAACACTTTTGGCTCAAAAATCCATAAATCTTTTATTGGGGTTGTAATAAATGGCATAATAAATATGAAATATTATGTATGAAATATGAAATTAATAGACTAATTATCAAATAGTTATGAATAAAACACATACTTTTGGTTGCAAAGTACACAATAAG
>JAYTNF010000392.1:0-8710 GCA_043748455.1 Cytophagales bacterium | reverse complement strand
AAATTTGCCCTAATAAACAATGCCAATACAATAAGTACTAGTAATACAAAAGCTACCAAAAAATAACCAATAACTAGTTGTTTTGCAATAATGGCTTGTTGCAATTTAGCTTCTTTTGCCGCCAATTCAGAGTTTTTTCTCTCATCTTCTAAATCACGAACTGCTTGAGTATGTGTTATTTGGTCATGGTTTTTTTCACTATATACACTATCTCTATAAGTTATATACAACTCATGATATTCCAAAGCCCTATCCATATTATGACGTATTTTGTAATCTGCATACAAAACATTGCTTGCATTTATGATATATTCTTTTGCACCAATTTGTTTAGCAAGTGCATAACCATCTTCGGCATATCTCAAAGACTCATTAATATTACCTTGCTTTTGATAAACTTCTGAAATCACAATAAGTGTATTAGCTATGAAATTTTTATCATTAATTTCTCTACCAATGGCTAAACTTTTATGCAAATATTCAAAACCTCTACTCATATCACCAACTGCAACATAAGTTTCACCAATATTATGATAAGTAGATGCTATCATATATTTGTTTTGTAATTGTTCTGCAATTTTTAAAGCTTGAAAGTAGTAAGTTAGGGCTTTTTTGTACTCTTTTTTATCATATAACAATATACCAATATTGTTTAAAGCTCGGCTAACTTTATCTGTATTTTTTTGCTTTTCTGCAATTTCTAAGGCTTTCATGTCATATTGCAAGGCTTTATCAAAGTTTTTTTCAAGCCAATAAATTGTAGCTACTTCCCTAAGAGAGTTTCCAATACCGATACTATCTTTCTGTTTTTGATAAATAAGTAAGGCTTGTAATTGGTCTGCAATAGATGTTGGGTGATTACCTAAAATTTTATTTGCAACCCCACTTTCATAATATCCATGAGCCATGCCCAAGTCCCAGTGAATTTTATCAGCCACTTGAATGGCTTGGTTAGCAAAATATAGAGCAGAGTCAGGTTTGTTAGTAGATATTTTTCGGGCAATTTTAAGCCACACATTAATGATGGCACTATCAGAAAGCTGTGCAGATTTGAGTTGCTTAATCTCTAAAGAATAATCTATCTTATCTGTTTGTCCATAGCCAAAATGACTAACAAATAGTAGGGTTATAAATAGAAAGAAGCAAGTATTTGTTTTCATGTTTTTAAATTTTTGCAAAACTCTTGCAAAACTCTTGCAAAAATTGATAAAAAAAATGGAAAATAAAAAGCTATATGCTAAAATTTATTAGTTTTGTGCAAAAGTTTTTTGTAATATCTGAATAGTACATGAACATACGCCCCTAAGATGGGAAAAATATGGGAAAAATCATCGCAATTGCAAATCAAAAAGGTGGAGTCGGAAAGACGACAACAGCCATTAACTTATCGGCAAGCATGGCTGCCTTAGAATATAAATCATTAGTAATAGATGCAGATTCGCAAGCAAATGCAACTTCTGGACTCAGTTCGGGCATGAACTTAAATCCAAGAGAAGTACGAAAAAGTATTTATGATTGTATGATTGGACAAGAAAAGGTTGAAAATCTGATTCTACATACAAGTTTTGAATATCTTGACCTTGTGCCCTCACATATAGACCTTGTGGGTGCAGAAGTTGAGATGATTAATCTGGAACAACGTGAAGAAAGAATGAAAAAAGCCTTAGAAGCTGTCAAAGATAAATATGATTTTATTTTTATAGACTGTTCTCCATCGCTGGGTTTAGTTACAGTCAATGCTTTAACTGCTGCTGATTCAATATTAATTCCTGTTCAGTGTGAATATTTTGCCTTAGAAGGTTTGGGTAAATTGCTAAATACTATTAAAATTATTCAAAGTCGTTTAAATACAAAATTAGAAATTGAAGGAATTTTGCTAACAATGTATGATGTAAGACTACGATTATCTAATCAAGTTGTGGAAGAAGTGCAAACACATTTTAAAGAAATGGTGTTTAAAACACTAATTCCTCGTAATATACGGTTAAGTGAATCACAAAGTTTTGGTATGCCAACCATTGCCCATGATGCAGAAAGTAAAGGTGCATTAAGTTTTCTTGCACTAGCACAAGAGATTGTAGAGAAAAATGGTATGCTTAAATAAGTGTTTTTGCTAAAAAATGATATTTTTAGACACATACATATAAAATCTCCCTTAGGAGTGAAATTTAAACTTTAAAATAACACTCCTAATTTTGTGTAGTCTTTTGTTATTTATATTCAAATACCATGATTTTTCCCATTCGCCAACAGTTTAGTATGCCTTTTGAGGCTGATTTTTTAGCAAAATCATTACAATTCGCACAGCAATATGAAGTTTTTTGTTTGACTGATGGCAATTTTCCAAAGTTTGAAAACTATCCTCAAAAACCATTTCAAACAATATTAGCTATCGGAAATTATAAACAAGATGATAAAAATATAGAATTTATAGAAGATTTTGAACAATTAAACTTGTGTAATGAATGGCTATTTGGTTTTTTGAGTTATGACATGAAAAATCAAGTAGAAAATTTGACAAGTAACAATCCCGACCATTTGGGGTTTCCTGAAATGTATTTTTTCGTGCCACAACATCTGATATTTTTTGAGGAAAATCAAGATAAAAACATTATTAGGATATATTCTTTTGATAATCCACAAGAAATATTAGCTCAGATAAATAGCCAAATAAGTAACCCAAGTAATAACCTAAAATCTCAATTCCAAAATCTCAATTCCAAAACCCTTAAAATTTTCACAAATTTTTCCAAAGACTATTATATCAAGAGTGTTGAAAAAATTAAGCAACACATTATAGAAGGTGATGTCTATGAACTAAATTTCTGCATGGAATTTTATGTAGAAAATATTGCAATAAGTCCTTACCAAACTTATTTAGACCTGAAAAAAGTGTCGCCAATGCCTTTTGCAACATTTTTTAAACTCAAAAACCGTTATGTGATGTGTGCATCACCAGAAAGATTTTTAAAGAAAACGGGTCAAACTTTAATTTCACAACCCATAAAAGGTACAATTAAAAGAGGTAAAAATAGCGAAGAAGACGAAATTCTGAAATATAATTTGAGAAATAGCGAAAAAGAAATAGCAGAAAATATGATGATTGTTGACCTTGTACGCAATGATTTAGCAATAACTGCAAAAACAGGCAGCATAAAAGCCAATGAATTATTTGGTATTTATACTTTTCCACAGGTTCATCAAATGATTTCGACAGTTAGTTCTCAGCTTGACGAAAAGTTTTCGGCTATTGATGCCCTTAAAAATGCTTTTCCAATGGGCAGCATGACTGGTGCACCAAAAATAAAGGCAATGGAACTCATAGAACTTTACGAACAAACAAAACGCAGCCTATTTTCAGGTACGATTGGCTATATAACTCCCCAAAAAGATTTTGATTTTAATGTAATTATTCGCAGTTTATTTTATCATGAAACAAACAAATATTTAACTTTTCAGGCTGGTTCTGCCATCACTTATGATTCAATAGCAAGCCAAGAATATGAAGAATGTTTATTAAAAACTAAAGCAATTAGAGATATTTTAGCCTTGAAATGCGAGTTTGATAATAGAGATTAGAGATTATTAAAGGTTTGGTATGTAGCATATATTTAACTTTGTGCCTTTAATGTGTTGAAAATCAACTAATTAAAAGCACAGACTGAAATTTATGGTAAAAATTTTAATAATCTCTAATAAAATTAATGATTATAAATAAATTTAGTTTCTTCACTCAATTCAAGCACCATTTTAGTAAAATTTTGCACATTTTTGGCAACTTCTTCTTTTGAAAATGGATTAATACTTCGGTATGTATTACGAACTTTAAGAACAGAAATAAAATTACTTGTCCAATCTGATTGAGGAATTTCTAACATATTGCTATACTCATCACCAACCAAATAACGAATGTATGTAGCTGCCAAACCACGAAGCAAATTAAATGGGAAAGTAGTTTTGAAAGAATCTAACAATGCAGTTGCCAATGCTGTACCTTGTGGAGAAGGTTTAAAATTACGTTTTGCTATCATATTGCACAAAATATTGGCATCATGCTCGTGAAAAACTAACAATTTATCTTCTAAACCCAACATATAACCCACAATAGCCCAATGGTGTAAAAATGCTTGTGCCTCTTCAAAATTTACACTTGTGCCTATTTTTCTCAATCCTTGTAAGATAATGAACGAAAAAGCAAGATTTGTGCCCGCCATATCTTCTTGATTAATAGGTTTTCCCCAAGCCAAGTCCCATTTGCCTCCATTTAATATTTGATAACGCACAACTGCATGCATGAGCCTAACTTTTTGAATACTACGAATAGCTTTGCCTTGTGCTGAAAACGCATTTGGATGCATGACTTCTAATACAAATTGTGCTGTTTCGGCTAATCTTTTGCGGGTTTGCTCTGTAATTCGTTTTGAGAGTTGCAACACTCTTGCACCATCTGCCGCCGCATAACAATAGGGTAAGGAATAAACTCCAAGCAAAGTCATAATATTTTCTATATTTTGCTCAAAAAAACTTACTGCCTTTAATTGCAGTTTTTTATCTGCCCAAATTGGCAAAATTTCAGTTTCTTTAAAATAACGTACTAAATATGGCGATAAATTAGTCTCGTCTATTTTTGTATCATTAAATACAAGTGTTTGCATGACTTCACGCACTTGTGATGCTTCATTATTGGTAAATATTTTAGCAACAACTTCATCAGCCAAAATATCTGTTTTTAATCTATAAGATTGCAATAATTCGTCAGGGTACATAATTATGAGAGTATATAATTAATTAATCTTATTCAATACCAAATTCTAACAGTAATTTTATCTTTTTTGTTTGAAACTTTATTGCAATAATCAGATATTTCAATGGACATTATTAATTTCTTTAGCATAGACTTGAGTCTGTGCTTTTAATATTCTTTAATATCTAATTATATTGCATATTAAAGAATCTTAATAATCTCTATTTATGATACTACCAAAAGTTTCAGAATTGATATTTTTCTATTAATTTTGTTTTCATTTTATTTTTCAATAACTTAATTTTAAAATGTAGCACAAGCACTATTTCAATGAAAACACTATTTTTTACTATTTATTTTTTAGCTACTTTCTTTATTGTTTCTGCACAAGAGCTTGGCTTTCCCATGCTCCGAAATTATACACCACAAGAATATGACAATGTGCCACAAGTTTTTTCTGTTGTGCAAGATAAAAAAGGCATTACATATTTTGGATTGAATGGCGTTGTGATGCAATATGATGGTAAAAATTGGATAACAACGCCTATTCCTAATAATTCCTCTATTTATTCCTTAGCTATTGATAATCAAAATGTATTGTATGTAGGTGCAACGGGAGATTTTGGTTATTTCAAAAAAAATGCACAAAGTAAATTTATATTTCAAAGTTTGCATCATTTATTACCCAACAAAACATTTAAACATACTTCCGTTTGGCAGACAATAATTTTGAATAATGAAGTCTATTTTCGGACATTTGAGGCTGTTTTTAGGTATTCGCCATATCCAACTCCTAAAATTACTATATTCCCAACCAATAAAAATAAAATTTTTGGTGGTTTAGTTACAGACAATCAAAAAATGTATGTGTTTTGCAATCAAAAAGGCTTGTTTGAAATTGGAAAAGACAGTTTGGAAATGGCAAAACAAGGCGAATTTTTCAAAGATAAAGAACTCTATTCAGGTTTTAGCTACTCAAAAGATACAATTTTATTAGCAACTCGGCACAAAGGAATTTATTTATATGCTCCAAAATCTAATGAAATACCACAACCTTTTTGCACAAAAGAACAAGATTTTTTTGAAGATAATCACATTTATTTTGCAAAACCATTGCCAAATAATTTAATAGCTTTGGGCAGTATTAGAAAAGGAGTTTTTGTTTTTGACAAACAAGGCAATACTATTCATAAAATTAACCAAAACACACTATTAGAAAGTAACTATATTAGAAATTTATTTTTAGATACTAATAATTATCTTTGGATGACGTTAAATAAAGGTTTTGCTAAAATAGACGCAAATTTTGATTTAAGTTATTGGAATAAAAATTCTGGAGTTGCCGATATTGTAGAAACCGTTTATGAGAATGAAGGTAAAATCTATATTGGCACACACCAAACCGCATACACAATTATTGACAAGCATATAAAAAATATTGAAGGACTTACAACAGGTGCAGTTTGGGCTTTTTTAGGATTTAAAATTGGCGAAGAAAATATTTTATTAGCAGGCACTGCAACAGGAATTTTTGAAATAAATAACTATAAAGCAAAAAGAATTAATACTAATTTAATTAATAATGAAGCAGCAAATAAGTTTTTTCAGTCAAAAATAGATAATAGACGAATTTTTAGTACAAGTTCTACGCAATTTATAAGTCTATTATATGAAAATGGAAAATGGAAAGATGAAGGAATTTGGCTAAATTTGAAAGAAACCATCAGAGGTATTGCAGAAGCCAAAGATAGCACAATTTGGTTAGGTACTTTTAGAGGTGGCATTATCAAAGTTGTGCCTAATTACAAAGATATTAATAAGCCCCAAATAGTACATTTATATACAGAAAAAGACGGACTTCCGTCTTTAAAAGACGTAATGCCCTTTATTTTTCGCAATAAAATTTTATTTGGCACAGATTACGGCTTGTATCAATATAATAAAATTAGTGATAAATTTGAAAAATATTGTGAACTTGGCGAACAATTTTGTAACGGAAGTACAGGAGTTTATAATTTAATTGAGGCAACTGATGGCAAAATTTGGATATTGCCCCAAGAAAATAAAAAGGCAGATATTGGCTATTTGAACCCGCAAAAAAACGGAAAATATGAATGGATTTATAAACCATTTAGGCGTATTCCTCATATGTTGTTGCGTGCTTTGTATGTTGAGCCAAGTGGTGTGGCATGGATTGGTGGCAGCGAAGGCGTATTTAGATACAATATTGCAAAAGATGTGCGAAATTATGACAAAAAATATAATACAATTATTCGCAAAATAATTTTAGACGAAGATAGCATTGCTTATTATGGTAATAACGACAGTTTAGCAAATTCGGGATTACAAAATTTAGGATTACAAAACATTGATTATCAGTACAATACAATTTCTTTTGAATTTGCAGCACCGTCAGAAGATTATGAAAATAGTGTAATTTATAGCCATTATTTAGAAGGATTTGACAAACATTGGTCAGAATGGACAAAAGATAATCGCAAAGATTACACGAATTTGAAAGAAGGCAATTATATTTTTAAACTAAAAGCAAAAAATATTTATGGCAATGAAAGTAAAATTACAACTTATTATTTTAGGTATTTGGGGAATTGTAAAATGGAATACACAAAGATTATTTACAGAAAAAGTGAAATTAGAAGAAACAGTTAGGGAAAGAACAGAAGAAATATTGCAACAAAAAGAAGAAATATTACAACAATCAGATTTTTTGCAAGTTGCGAATGTCGATATTTCTCAAAAAAATCAAGAGCTAAACCAACAAAAAGAGGAAATGCAGGCACAAGCTGAAAGTCTTAGGCTTGCCAACATAGCAATTCAATCAACATTTGAAGAAATTAGGGTTTTAAATGAAATTGGTCAAGAAATTACTTCTGTTTTGGATTTTAAACAATTAGTAAGCACCATTTATGAAAAGGTAAATGCCTTGATGCCCGCAGAATCTTTTGGAATTGGAATTTATAATGAGGCAGGAAATTGTATAGATTTTGATGGAATTATAGAGAAAGAACAGATTTTGCCTTATCATTTTGAAAGTATTGGTGATAAAAATTCCTTAGCAGCTTATTGTTTTAATCATCAAAAAGCAATTTTAATGAATGATGTTATTAAGGAAATTAGCCATTATACAGGCTCGACAATTCCTAATACAAATACGGGAATTTTACCACAATCTTTGATTTATCAGCCTTTGATGTTTGGAAATAAACCTATTGGTGTTATTACTGCACAGAGTTTTCTGCAAAATGCTTATACAAATCGTGATGCAATGCTTTTGGCAACTTTGGCTTCTTATATTGCTATTGCTTTTGATAATGCAAAAATTTATCGCATAATTAAGATAAAAAACGAACAAATTACGGACAGTATTCATTACGCAAAAACTATTCAGCAAGCAATTTTGCCAAGCAAAAAACTAATTAATTCCTTGTTTGAAGATAATTTTATTATATTTTATCCAAAAGATATTGTTTCGGGTGATTTTTATTGGTTGCATCACGTACAAACTGCTACGCAAAATTTGACTTTTATTGCCGTTGTAGATTGCACAGGTCATGGCGTGCCAGGTGCTTTAATGTCTATGATTGGCAATACTTTGCTAAACGAAATTGTGATAAAAAAGGAAATTTACGAGCCAAAACTAATTTTTGCAAGCCTAAATGATAGTATTCGAGTGTATCTCAAACAAGACGAAAACGAAAATCACGATGGTATGGATATGGCTTTGTGTAGAATTATTAGCAAACAAGAAACGCAAAAAAATTACGAAATTAGTTATGCAGGAGCAAAAAGACCGTTATTTGTGGTGCAAAATGGTATTTTAAAAGAACTCAAAGGTTCGAGAAAATCTATCGGAGGTATACAAGATGCAAACAGAGAATTTAGTCAAGAAGAAATGAGTTTGGCACAGAATGACTGCATTTATTTGTGTTCTGATGGTTTTATAGA
>JAYTNF010000391.1:0-2259 GCA_043748455.1 Cytophagales bacterium | reverse complement strand
TTTGGAAAACAAGAACCACCATAACCAACACCAGGGAACAGAAAACGACTACCAATTCTTTTGTCAGAACCAATACCTTTGCGAACCATATCAACGTCTGCACCTAATTTTTCACACAAATTTGCAATTTCATTCATAAAAGTAATCCGAGTTGCCAAATAAGCATTACCTGCATATTTTGTCATTTCGGCAGACCTTTCGTCCATAAAAATAATTGGATTTCCTTGTCTTACATACGGTTCATAGAGTTGTTGCATCACATCTTTTGCACGTTGCGAACTTGTGCCAATCACAACCCTATCTGGTTTCATAAAATCTTCTACTGCTGCACCTTCTCTCAAAAATTCAGGATTAGAAACCACATCAAAAGCCACCGTTGCATTTTTAGCAATAGCTGTGTGGACTTTTTCGGCTGTGCCAACAGGCACTGTACTTTTATCAACAATTACTTTATATTCTTTCATGAGCTTACCTAATTGCTCGGCAACACCCAAAACATAAGATAAATCTGCGGAACCATCTTCGCCAGGTGGCGTTGGCAGTGCTAAAAATATGATTTTAGCTTTTTCAATAGCTGCTGCAAGGTCTGTTGTAAATTTTAAACGTCCTTGTTTGGTATTTCTCTCGAAAATTATTTCAAGTCCAGGTTCATAAATTGGAATTTCGCCTTTTTGCATTTGTGCTACTTTGTCGGCATTAATATCCACACATGTAACTGTGTTTCCTGTTTCAGCAAAGCAAGTTCCTGAAACCAAACCTACATAACCTGTTCCTATAACTGCAATATTCATTGAATTTTCGTTTATAATGTGTTTATAAAGTTGTTTACAAATTTATATTTTAGGTTGCAAAGGTAGAAAAAATAGCAATTAGACAGTATTTTTTTAGTAAAAATCCTTAAAAATCTCTAAAAATATTAATTAGTTTGATTTTAACAAAAAGATAACAAAACACTAACAATATTTTGACAAGAAACAGACTGAATAAATTAGGTTAGTATCTAAAAATCCTACATTTTTGTAAAGTAATCAATGTGAGTATTTATTAGACATTAAATCATTTAATTAATAAAATTATGAAAAAGAACACAATCATTGGTGCTTTATTAAGCACTGTCGCAGTAGGTATTTTTGTAATCTCTTCTGCATTTGCTCCAAAAGACGGACATTTAACAATCACTAACAAAACTGATTCTGATATAGATGAAATTCATTTTGATGGTAGTGGAGATGTTATGGGAGACCATGGTATTTTGCACCCAGGTGAAACTCTTGAAGTTTCTTTTAATTGTGCAGGTGTAGATAAAGACCACCACACAAAAATACATTTGGTATTTGAAGATGATAGTGTATATGATTTCGAAGACGAAGTTTGCGATGGTGATTTTGATTGGGACATCACAGATGATGGCAAACACAAAGACTAATTACAATATAAACTAAAATTTTCCAAATTTTCACGCCATTGTGTTAAATCCTATATGCTCACAATGGCGTGTTTTTATTTGTGGAAATAGCATCATTTTGCAAAATTATTTATCCGAAATGACGGCTATAACTATGGTTGTCATTTTTTGTCATTGATATAACTTTTATGCAAAAACAAACTAAACAATAGAAAAATGAAAAACGCTAAACTCATTCATATATACTTAATGATACTTACATTTGTAGTATTATTTTTAAATACTGCATATATTTCTAAAACTAATTATAAGATATATTATAAAGCTAATTATAAAAATAATAGCAAAAGTGATAAATTATCTATTACTAACAAAACACATTCTGATATAGACGAAATTCACTTAAATGGTGGAGGAGATTTAATCGGTGATTATGAAATTTTGCACCCTAACGAAACCATTGAAGTAGATTTTAATTGTTCTAAATACAAAACTGACACAAAAATAAAAGTTCATTTAGTCTTTGACGATGGTAAAACTCATGATTATCAAGATTTTGTATGTAGTGACGGTAAAAGTTGGAATATTGAAGATGATGGGAACTAAATTACGTAAGATTAGAGATTATCAAAGTTTCGTATCACAGACTTTAATAACCTCTATTAGTTTAATTGCAATATTTATCTAAGATAAATATAATTAAGTAATGTAGGTTGCGTAGAGTACCTCACCTTTCGGTACAAGGTTGTTGTAAAATAGCAATCAAATTGTGGTTGTAGTAAAAAATGTATGATTATCTAAGTTGCTGATTATCAATAACTTAGTAGAACACAGATGACACGGATTACGCTGAT
>JAYTNF010000390.1:0-34815 GCA_043748455.1 Cytophagales bacterium | reverse complement strand
TTTGGAAAACCATTAAAAACACTTATTTTTAGTAAGTTTATTGTAAATTTTGCTAATTAAAGTTATGATAAAATCACAGACTAAAGTCTGTGGTACATTATACACAACTTACATTAGTTATAAAAAAGTTGTTTTTTATAAAATAGTAGCAAAAATAAGTTCTTTACAAAGTTATTTTTTACACACAATTTCATTTTATCACATGTCATATATCGTTGTAGATGTTGAAGCCGATGGCGAACTTATTGGCAAACATTCTATGGTTTGTTTTGGGGCAGTGCTTGTAAATAATGCCTTAGATACCACATTTTACGGTGAAACTAAGCCATTAACAGAACATTATCAGCCGCAAGCCTTAGCAATTTCTGGTTTTTCGAGAGAACAACACCTAAATTTTGGTGAACCAAAAGAAGTGATGCAGAATTTTTATGATTGGATTTTGCAACATTCTAAAAATAAACCAACTTTTATTTCAGATAACCCAGCTTTTGATTGGCAATGGATAAACTATTATTTTCACTATTTTTTAGGCAAAAATCCTTTTGGTTTTTCGGCTCGGCGTATTGGTGATTTATATTGTGGTTTGGTAAAAGATGCCACGAAAAATAACGAGTGGAAGAAAAAATACAGAAAAACAACCCATGACCATAATCCAGTCAATGATGCAAAAGGAAATGCAGAGGCTTTACTTGCTTTTCAAAAAGAGTTAGGACTTGTCATTGATTTTAAATAGTTTAGTAACTGCATTTTTATTTGTAATTTATTGCTAATCAATAAGTTAATTTCATATTTTATACATCATATTTCATACTTATCACTTATGATAAAATTATTACTAAAAACTATATTTTGTTACACAATTTATATTTTTGCAATTTCAAATAGCTATGCACAAGTTGTGAATACAGGCACAATAGACACAACAGATGTAAAAAAACTAGGAAAACTAACTGTTGGTGGTTATATTGATGTCTATAACTGTTATTTTGTTGGTGGAACTGACAAAGATGGCAACAGACCGTATGGCTTTAATAATACACGTCATAACGAAATTACAGTAAATTTAGCATTTTTAGATGTTAAATATTCGTCTTCACGAGTTCGGGCAAGAATTGTTCCTGGTTTCGGGACTTATGTAAATGCAAATTATGCGGCAGAACCTGGGGTAATGAAAAATTTTATGGAGGCTTCTGTTGGTATTCGAGTGTTTAAAAACAAACAAATTTGGTTAGATGCTGGTGTTATTGGCTCACCTTATACCAATGAATCCTATATTTCCAAAGACCATCTTATGTATACCCGTTCTTTATCGGCAGAATACACACCTTATTATTTGAGTGGTGCAAAATTATCAGTTCCATTAAGTTCCAAATTAACAGCCTATTTTTATTTGCTTAATGGTTGGCAGGTTATCCAAGATAACAACGATAAAAAAGCATTTGGCACACAATTAGAATACAGACCAAGTGATAAGTTATTATTAAACTGGGATACTTTTTTAGGCAATGAACAAAGCAAAGATAATCCAGCAAATCGTATGAGATATTTTACAGATTTTTATGCAATTTATAATCCAAACGGCAAATTTTCATTTACCTCATGTGTATATGCGGGGCTGCAAGACAAAGAGTATTTAACAGGAAATAAAGAATCTTTATTATGGTGGCAAGCTAATTTTATTGGAAGTTGGCGTTTTAATGAAAATGTTTCTTTGGCAGGTAGAGTAGAATATTTCAAAGATGGTAATAATGCCATTGTTAATACAATTACAGGAATTTCGGGTTTTGAAACTTGGAGTTTGGGGTCTTGTTTAAATATTGCAGTATTTGGAAATGCTATGTTTCGTTTAGATGGACGGTTATATTCGTCACCAAAAAATATTTTTTATAACGAAGCACAAAATTTAATCAAAACAGCAGGTTTATTGACAGGCAATATTACTGTTTGGTTTTAGAAATGAATATGAAATAAAATATTCATTGTTTAGGTTTAATTATATCAATAAAAATAAATACGCATTTTTTTGGTAATTTTCTTTTATTTTTAGATATTTAGAACTTTAAGGACTTATGAATATTTTAATTAAAATTATGCCATTTTATAACTTAATAAATATCTCATAATCAATAAGTTAATTTCATATTTCATAAATAATATTTCATATTTCATACTTATCTATGAGAACCCACGCCATAAAAACTATTAATAGCCATGTCCGTACTTTTAACACAATGGTTGAAGGTTTAAGAAGTGAGCAACGCTATAACAGCGAAAGACTAACCTCTATTCGTACTTTATGCAATGATTCTGATGATACAACGTGGTTTGCGTTATATCTCATAAAAAAAGTGCAACATAGTGTGGCTCAAAATCCAGATTTAAGCACACATAAAGCACTGATAGATGAAAGTATAGCTTTGTTTGAGCCATTTGTGCATGGCAAAATTATTAATAATGTAGAGATGATGAATCTCAAAATTCAAGTTGCAAAATTAGAAGCTGTCCAAGATTTATTCATTCCTCATAATGGCGAAAGAATTAGAATTATCAAAGATTGGAATGTTTTGGTTTTAGAAGCTGCCTATAATTGCCTGCTATATCCAAAAGAAAGTGCAGACAGGGGCTATAAATTGGCAAGACATTATGCTGAGGTAAGTATTCCTGATAGAGGCACAGGTTTGTTGATAGAATCGGCAGACAGATTACAAGACATTGCTAATTTTTGGGAGGAACATTACAAAGCTCATCACCAAGAAACACAAGTGAGTTAGTTTTTCTCATAAAACTTCTTTTGACCACATAGAAACATAGAACACATAGCTTTTTCTATGTTCCTATGTTTTTATGTAGTTATTTACATCATAAAGATTCTTTAAATTCTTGTTGCCGAAACCCTAATGCTTAATCTGCAATTTCAATCAATTCCGCATCTCCCCAAAGGTCTTCTAAACTATAAAAACGCCTACGGTCTTTACGAAAAATATGTACCACCACGTCTGTATAATCTAACAACATCCATTCTTTATTTTGCTTACCTTCTGCAAGCCAAGGGTCTTGTGTAATAGCCTTGTAAACTTCTTCTTCTATGGAATGGCTAATGGCGGCAACTTGTGTATCAGAATTTGCAGAACAGATAACAAAAAAATCTGTAAAAGCATTTGTTACTTTTCTTAAGTCCATGATGACAATATCTGTGGCTTTTTTTTCCTGCATGCCATGAACTACGAGCTTAACTAACATATCAGAAGCTGAATTTTTGGTTTTACGCATAATTTTTACGCATAGTTGGGGTTTAGATGAAAACTGTTTAAATATTAGAAACAAATTTACTAGATTATTGAGTAAATATCTTTTAGAGATGTAATCTTTTGAAAAGATTACATCTCTAAAAGATATTTACGCCTTAATTTATTTATCAAATATAATTTTTGTAAGGTAAAACTATCTTCATGCATTTGTTCAAACGCAAGTGCAAAACGCAAATAAGTTTCAGGTTCTGAATCACGAAACTTATTTGAATCTATTTTTTTATTGCTAAGATATTCGTCAAAAATTGTGTTCATGATTGAAATACTTTTTAATCTGCGACCTTTGCTGTAGTGTTTAGCTTATGTGGTTTCGGTTTCTTAAAACCGAAACTTCACTATGGCATTGACAACGAAAATCTCAGATGAAACCCAGATATAGTTTCGGTTTTAAGAAACCGAAACCACATGCCTAAACGATTTATTTACATAATTTTTTGTGCGACATCAAATTTCTCTAAATAATCAGCAACTCGACGAACAAACATGCCGCCTAATGCACCATCAACAATTCTGTGGTCATAAGAATGTGAAAGGAACATCATTTGACGAATACCAATCAAATCTCCAAATTCTGTTTCAATAACCGCAGGTTTTTTAACAATAGCACCCAAAGACAAAATAGCTACTTGTGGTTGCATAATAATAGGAGTACCTAACATATTGCCAAAAGAACCAATATTAGAAACCGTATAAGTGCCGCCACTTAATTCGTCAGGAGTTAATTTATTTTCTCTTGCACGTTTTGCTAAGTCATTAACTTTACGTGCCATGCCTAATAAGTTTAGTTGGTCTGCATGTTTAATTACAGGCACAATTAAATTTCCAGATGGCAAAGCAACCGCCAAACCAATATTTACATCTTTTTTCAAAATAATTTTATCGCCATCAACTGACGCATTAATCATCGGATAATCTTTAATGGCACGTGCAACAGCCCACAAAAAAATCGGCGTATAAGTCAAACTCATGCCTTCTTTTTCTTTGAAAGACTTAACATTTACATTTCTCCATGTTACGATATTTGTAACATCAGCCTCAACAAAAGAAGTTACGTGTGGCGAAATATGTTTAGAATCAACCATGCGTTGTGCTATCATTTTACGCATTCTGTCCATTTCTATAATCTCGACATTGCCTGAATAAGAAACCGCAGGTTTTACTTGTTCAATAGGTTTTGCAACAGTTTCGACCTTTTGTTCAACTCTCTGTTCAACTTTTGGAGTTGCAATAACTTGTGGTGTTGTGAATTTTCCTAATTTTTTTGCTTCCAAATAGGCAGCCATGTCTTGTTTGGTAACTCTGCCTTCTTTACCTGTTCCCACAACATTTTCTAATTCTTGCATCGAAATTTTTTCTTGTTTTGCCATACTCATCACCAAAGGAGAGTAAAAACGGTTGCCAAAAGCCTCTGTTTCTGCACTTACTTCTGTTGTAACTTGTGTTGTTTCAGTAGTTTGTTTGGCAATAGTTGTACTTTGTGGACTTACAGAAGTCTCTGCACCACCTGTATTAATAATGGCAATAGGCTTTCCAACTTGCACCACTTCGCCTGTTTGTGCCAACATTTGGGCAAGTGTACCTGCATATAATGATGGAATTTCAGTATCAACTTTATCTGTTGCTACTTCTAAAACAGCTTCGTCTTGTTCTATTTTGTCGCCTACTTTTTTCAGCCAATTTAGTATTGTGCCTTCCATGACACTTTCGCCCATTTTGGGCATGAGCATTTCTACTAGAGCCATAATATAAATATGTGTTTATGTCGTTGTTTATATGTTAATTACGAAAATTTATTAGAAATTACAAATTACGAAAAATAATTACGAATTACGGAAATAATTATGAATTATGAATTAGAAATTATGAATAACTAAAAATAATTGCGAATTATTGACGATAAACTATTTAAAAATGCTATTAAAATAATTTTCACACACTTCTGTTACTTTTCTGTCTTCTGGTATTATCATAACAAAGAAACCTTAAACCTTGATAATTATGAAAACGGCGGAATTACCAATAGAAGAAATCATTTTTGAAAACCGTAACAAAGAATACGGTGCGTACATGCTTCGCAAATCATATCCAAAATCTATCAGCAGAGCCTTAGTCTATTCGGCAAGTTTTATGGCTTTGCTTTTAGTAAGCCCGTTAATTTATGGAGAGTTTTATCCCAAAGAAATGGAAATGTTGAAAAATAGTTTGCATATACTTACCGACTTGACACCACCACCAGAAATTGATAAAATAGCAGTGCCACCACCACCAAATTTGCCACCACCAGAAATGCCAAAAGTGCAATCAACAGCAGTTGCCATTCCTGAACCCGAAGTTGATGAAACTTTGGTAACAGACGAACCTACAAAAAATGTAGATATTAAAGGTGCAATTAGTCATGTAACACAAGACGGAGTCGATAATCCAACGGAATTACCCTTAGATATTTCTGAAAATGGAGGAGGAAATGATATTGTTGAGGTAAAAGAAGAACCAATATTTATAACAGTAGAGCAAAGTCCTGTTTTTATCGGTGGTTTAGAGGAATTGGGTAGATTTTTATCAAAAAATTTGCGTTACCCACGCCAAGCAGTGCAACAAGGAATTGAAGGCAAAGTTTATGTACAGTTTGTGGTTGGCAGAGATGGAAAAGTTAGTCAAATATCAGTTTTAAAAGGAATTGGTTTTGGTTGTGATGAAGAAGCTATGCGAGTTGTGAGCATGATGCCTACGTGGACTGCGGGCAAACAAGGCGGAAAACCTGTTTCTGTACGTTATAATTTACCAATTTCGTTTAAATTGCAGAAATAGAAATAATAAACAATCTATTGAAAGTCGTCAAAGATTAAATCTTTTGAAAAGATGTAATCTTTGACGACTTATTTCTATAAAAAAATAGCTAATTTATGATATTTTCTACAAAAATTTGCGAACTTTGCAAATTATTTGAAACCCAGAAAAATTAAAAAAAGTTAAAGCTAAGTTAATATGGCAAGAAAACAACAGCCACCAGCAATTCCAGATTATTGTTTCTTTTGTGGAGAAGAAAAAGCAAATGTAAGTATGCTTTTGACAGGTGCAGAGGCTAATATTTGCGATAATTGTGTGGTACAGGCAAATGCAGTCGTGAAAAAAGAAATGGAAGCCCGTAATCCTAAACCTTTTGAGGTTAATTTGATTAAGCCCATCGACATGAAAAAAATGTTAGACCAATACATTGTTGGTCAAGACAGGTCAAAAAAAGTGATGTCAGTGGCTGTTTATAACCACTACAAACGGTTGATGCAGCAAAATACCAAGCCAAAGCACCAAGACGATGAAGTACAAATTGAAAAATCTAATATTATTATGGTTGGCGAAACAGGCACAGGTAAAACTTTGCTTGCCCGTACTTTAGCCAAATTTTTAGATGTTCCTTTTTGTATTGCTGATGCAACTGTAATTACAGAAGCTGGTTATGTGGGCGAAGATGTTGAAACTATTTTAACACGTTTGTTGCAAGCCTCAAATTATGATGTTGCAGCAGCCGAAAGAGGCATTGTATATATAGATGAGATTGATAAAATTGCACGTAAATCTGATAATGCTTCCATCACAAGAGATGTAAGTGGCGAAGGTGTGCAACAAGGGTTGCTAAAATTATTAGAAGGTTCTATTGTCAATGTGCCACCAAATGGCGGCAGAAAACATCCTGACCAAAAACTTATTGCCCTCAATACAGAAAATATTTTATTTATTTGTGGTGGTGCTTTTGAAGGAATTGAACGAAAAATATCGTCAAGACTTAATGCACGTCCTATTGGTTTTGTGGGTGCAGGCGAAAATAGTTTTATGCCTGAAAGAGAGAATTTAATCAAATATGTATCGGCACAAGATTTAAAAAGTTTTGGATTAATTCCAGAACTTGTTGGTCGTTTGCCTGTGGTGGCAAGTATGGACGCATTGGACAAAGAAACTTTGAGAATGATTTTGACAGAGCCTAAAAATGCTATCACAAAACAGTATAAAAAATTGTTCAGAATGGAAGGTATTGATTTGTCTTTTAGCACCGAAGCTCTTGATTATATTGCAGAAAAATCTATTGCCTTAAAATTGGGTGCAAGAGGTTTACGTTCTATTTGCGAAAATATTATGGGTGATGCTATGTATGAAATGCCATCAAAACAAGGAATTGGTAAATTATTGATTGATTTGGATTATGTGATGTCCCGTTTGGAACACTCAGATATGATTCAAGCATTGAAAATAGCAGCGTAAACAAAATAATCACACTTTCCAAAAGTTTTTTTACTTTTGGAAAGTTACGACCAACTTTTGGAAAGTCATCATCAACTTTTGGAAAGTAAAAAAAACTTTCCAAAAGCAAAGCATCTAAACACAAATACTTATGCTACATATCAATATTAACGACACAAAGAAATTAGAAATCACAACCGAAAAAGAACAAACTTTTATCAATGGTGAGGTTGCGAATTGGGATTTTGTCCAAATTTCGCCAAATCATTACCACATTATTTTTGAAAATAAATCATATAATGCCGAAGTCATTCATACTGATTTTGTGGCAAAAACTTTTATAGTAAAAATCAATAATAACACTTATCAGTTGGCTGCAAAAGACCGTTTTGATTTGTTATTAGAACAGTTAGGTATGGGCAATGCGAGTGCTAAAAAAGTGAATGACCTTAAAGCCCCAATGCCAGGTTTGATTTTGCAAGTGCCTGTAAAAGAAGGAGATATACTCAAAAAAGGTGATACTTTGTTGATTTTGGAAGCCATGAAAATGGAAAATGTTTTGAAAGCACAAGCTGATATTACTGTCAAAAAAGTGCTGATACATGTCGGTGATAGGGTAGAAAAAGGTCAAGTGCTGATTGTGTTTTAGTGTGGAGGTTTGATAATATGTTGATACTAATATTTTAAATCTGTCATTTTGAGTTAGATGCTAATATTTAATCCTTTTAATCTTTACTTGTTTTTTATGAAAAACACACTATATATTGGAATCATGTTTCTGGCTTTTTCAGTAACTTCATGTACTCAAACAATTAAGGAATCTATTGAAGAACAAGCAAAAACACCTGAAGCTATTTCAGAAAGGCAGGTTTTTATCAAAAGATTACAAGCCACAAAAATTGATGAAAAAATCATGCAAAATTTTCTGGCTTCGCAAAAATCATTGCAAAATATAGACAAAAAATCGGAAGGTGTTGATACCAAAAACCTTATCGAAAAAATTGCCATTGAAAATGGTTTTGATAGTAAAGAACACTATGAACAAGTAAGTGAAAAAATTATGATATTGGCTTTTTCTAACTTGGCAAACGATAAAAAAGTGAGAAAAAGTGCCGATAGCATCAAAACTAAAATCATAGAAGGTTTAAAAAAAGATACCTCAACCAATGATTCATGGATAGGCAGTATGGTAAAAGATATGATTGCCGAAAATATAGACAGTTTGGTTAAAACGGGTGAGTTTTTAATGAATCATGCGTTATTAGATTTACAAGAATTATCAACTGCGGCAACGGAAGAAGAAAGAGAACTTGTAAAAAAATATAGTGATAAAATTATTTCTTTTGAAGGGATTAAGAAAGAATAATTTTTTGCAAAAATAGCTATGAACTAACTTAAAGTCATTTTATAGCTATTTTCAATACATTTAGCAAATACAGATATTCCAAATAGTTACAAAATCTTAAAATCAATTCTACGATTTTTTGCTTTGTTTTCTTCGCTATCATTTTTTTCTATGGGAGAAGTTTCGCCATAACCCTTCGAGACTATTCTTTTGGCATCAATTCCGTTGTCTTTCATGTATTTAACCACTTCGGCAGCACGTTTTTCAGATAATTCTAAGTTAAATTTTGGATTTCCTACATTATCTGTATGTCCACTAATTTCAACTTTCAGTTCAGGATTTTTTTGCAAAAACTCTAACAAACGGTTTAATTCTGTTTTAGATTTGTCTTGCAACGTAAATTTCGCAAAGTCAAAGAAAATATTATTCAATGTAATTGTTGAGCCTTTTACAATTTGCTCTAAATAAATGTCAATTTCCACATCTTTATTTTCATTTTTATTCTCATTGGCTGCATAATTAAAAGTTAAACTTTGGAATAAATAACTTTCTTTATTCACATACAAAGCATATTCCGAACCTTTATTCAAGACAATTAAATAATCACCATTTTGTTTATCTGAAAACACCGTTGATTCAATGCTATCTTTTCGCAAATCAATCAAATCTATTTTGGCTTGCAATAATTTCTTCGTTTTTGCATCATAAACCTTACCTTTTA
Source organism: Cytophagales bacterium (assembly GCA_043748455.1). Classification (GTDB taxonomy): domain Bacteria; phylum Bacteroidota; class Bacteroidia; order Cytophagales; family Thermoflexibacteraceae; genus JAAFKA01. Next base: position 25,208 of record JAYTNF010000390.1, on the reverse strand, counting down.
CATAATTGCTTGGATTAATTTTAATTTCCTCAGGCAATGCCAATTCGTATAATTGACTATAAGATTTTCGTTCTTGGCTAACAATTCCTTGTGAATAATAACCTTTTTTGGCATCAGGACTAATTACCATACCACGTTGGTCTTTGTGGTCGTTAATCGGATAGCCTAAATTTTCGGGCAAATCCCAAGCCCCGTTTCTAAATTCCGCCTTATAAATATCAGAGCCTCCATAACCAATATGCCCATTTGAGCTAAAAAACAAGGTTTTTCCATTCACATGAATAAAAGGGTCATTGTCAAGCTCGGGCGTATTAATAGTATTACCTAAATTTTTGGGTTTTGTCCATGCTCCTTTTGCATCTTTTGTTGTAACCCATAAATCCTCTTTTCCAAAACCTCCTTGTCTATTTGAAACAAAATATAAAGTTCTGCCATCAGCTGTCAATGCAGGTTGTGTATCGTATGCGGTAGAATTTACAATATTGCCCATGTTTTGCGGTTTTGACCAAGTTCCACCCTCTTTATAAGTAACGAAAAGGTCGCATTGCCCATAAATTGGTCTTTCTTCGCTGCCTTTGCAAGTCGTGAAAACCATCATTTTGCCATCTGCGGTAATGGTGCAAGTGCCTTCATTTTGAAAAGTATTAAGTTCTTTAATATATTCAGGTTCTCCCCAAACATCATTTACCTTTTTGCTCATATAAATATTTTCGTCTTGGTCGTTTGCATCACCAACCCGAGCCGTAAAAATCATAGTTTGTTGGTCAGCAGAAAGCACAGGAAAATATTGAATGGGCAATCTTTTTGAGTCTGGACTAATCATTTTTGGTTTATATTCCACAGGTTTTTTCATACCTTCCATCGCATAATCACAACATTCTATCACTCTGCGACAGTTTGCAGTCCAATTATTAGGTCTTGCACCACTAACCGTCAAAAACCGATTTGCATAATCTTTTGCCACAACATATTCGCCTTTTTGCATTTTAAAATCCATAACTTGCAAATAAATAGGCAACAATTGCGGGTCATTTGGCTTTAAATCTGCCGCAATCACACAATGTTGTTCCGCTTTACTTCCCATGCCTAACATACGATAAGTATTTATCAGCAAAACCCTCGAAGCCAAATAATTAGGTTCGTCTTCTAGCAAGTTTTCTAATATTTTAATACCTTTTTCCATGTTGCGACTTGCCATTTGGTTTCGGGCTTCCTCATATTTTTTTTGTGCTTTTGCAGGAATTTCTTGGGCAGAAACCGCATAACAAAGAAAATTAAGAATAAAAAACAGAAATAATTGGTAAAAATTTGAGCTATTTTGGCTAAAATACTCAAAATAAATTGTAGTGTTTATACGTTTCATGTGTTGATGAGTTTTATAGAGGATTTATGCGAGCAATATGCTAAAATAAAATTATTTTGTCATTTTAAACCCAATATAAATGACTTTTTTTGACAAATGTCATTTGCTTGTGCAAGTATATTATTTTTATTGTAATTATGTTTTGGAAATAGAAAAAATAGTATTTGATTTTTTTTATTCGCTAAATTATCATTAAATTTGACAAAATTTTAGGGGTTATTTTATATAAACCTTATTAAAACAAAACTCTTAAAACAAAACTCTCATGTTTACGAACATACTTGTATTTATCGGCGGGCTTGGTGGTTGGGAAGTATTCCTAATTGTATTGGCAATGTTATTGATGTTTGGAGCTAAAAAAATTCCTGAATTGGCACGTGGTTTAGGACGTGGCATTCGTGAATTTAAAGATGCAACCAAAGAATTGAATAAAGAAATAGAAGGTGGCATGAATACAGAAGAACCTAAAAAACAAGTCTAAAACATCGTGATTCGTTAGGAAATTCGTCTAAAACAAATGCCCTAACGAATCACAATATTTTAAATAAAATAATGTCTATGATGTTCTAAATATTTGATAATCAATGAGTTAATTTCATATTTCATATATCATATTTGATATTTATTACTAATCAATTCAATGAAAATTACGTTTTTAGGAACAGGAACTTCCACAGGTATCCCTTATATTGGTTGTGATTGCGATGTGTGCATGTCCACAGATTTGCGTGATAAAAGGTTGAGAACTTCTATTCACATTGAAGTTGATGACAAAAGTATTGTCATAGATACAAGTCCCGATTTTCGCCAGCAAATGTTGCGTGCCAATATCAAAAACCTCGATGCTATTTTATATACCCACGAACATAAAGACCACACCGCAGGACTTGATGACATTCGTGCCTATAATTCCTTACTCAAAAAAGACATTCCAATTTATGCACGTTTTCATGTTTTGGAACAATTAAAACGTGAGTTTGCTTATATATTTGCTGATATAAAATACCCTGGTGTGCCTTCTGTGGAAACACATATCCTTGAAAATCAACCTTTTAGTATTGGAAATACTGTAATTACACCCATAGAAGTCATGCATTATAAACTGCCTGTTTTTGGGTTTAGAATCTATGATTTCACTTATATTACTGATGCAAGTGCTATTTCAGACATAGAATTAGAGAAAATCAAAGGCTCAAAAGTTGTTGTCTTAAATGCTTTGCGTAAAGAAACACACATTTCTCATTTCAATTTGGAAGAAGCCTTAGCTGTTTTGGCTAAAATTAATGCCTCAAATTCCTACCTGACTCATTTCAGCCACCACATGGGTAAACATGCAGAAACAATAACAGAACTACCTAAAAATGTGCATTTTTCCTATGATAATTTGGTATTAGACATATAGATACAAACAAATATCTTTCACAAAATTTTGATAATAAATAACTTAATAATTTATTATTAAAAAATATTAATTTAAAAATAGATGCCTTTTTAGTTTCAAGACAGCAAAGTATGCCGATACAAGTTACTCCTATATATTAAATATGACAAAATGACAGTTACTTTTGATTTAAAAACCACTTTTACCCACAAAAAAACGTAGTTTAACAACCTTTAACGCAATTTTTACAACTTTTGCCGCAATTTTGTAGTAATAGTACCTGTAAAGATGTAAAGTATCAATGACATTTTCTTTAACCATATAAACTGTTAATATGGTTAAAGAAAAATAAATTACTCAAAAATAGTGCTTATATTGATTTGCAAAACATTAATTAATCTCTTTATTAACTTACAAAATACTTAACAAATTATGATAAGTTTCAAAAATGGAGTCTCAACCTTTGCCATAGCTCTTGTAGGTGGCTTAGTAAGTATTGGTGCATATAAAATGGCTGGTTTCGATAAAAAAGAAATCGTTTTTCAAGATAACACACAAAATTCTGCAAATTATCGCAGTGTAGGCAATGTTTTAGGTACACAACCCGTTGATTTTGTGGCTGCTGCTGCAAAAACAACAAGTGCAGTCGTACATATTAAAGCCTCACAAACAAGAACAAAAGTTTCATCACAATCTATAAATCCATTATTTAGAGAGTTTTTTGGCGATAGTTTTGATGATGATAGAGACCCATCACCACAAATTGGCTCAGGTTCTGGAGTAATTATGACCGAAGATGGTTATATTTTAACAAATAACCACGTTGTTGATGGAGCTGACGAATTGACAGTAACCTTAAATGACAACAAAACTTATAAAGCAAAAGTAATTGGTGTAGATGCCTCAACAGATTTAGCCATTATCAAAATTGAAGCTGAAAAATTAATGGCTATTAGCGTTGGAAACTCTGATAATGTCAAAGTTGGCGAATGGGTGTTGGCAGTCGGAAATCCTATGAATTTAACCTCAACTGTAACCGCAGGGATTGTGAGTGCAAAAGCTCGAAGTATCAATATTTTGCGTGAAAAATCAAACATTCCCATTGAATCTTTTATACAAACTGATGCTGCAATCAACCCTGGTAATAGTGGTGGTGCGTTGGTTGATGTAAATGGAAATTTGATAGGCATTAACACTGCTATTGCCTCTTCTACGGGCTCTTATACAGGTTATGGTTTTGCAGTTCCAATTAATATTGCCAAAAAAGTAATGGAAGATTTGCTAAAATTTGGTGTTGTGCAACGTGCATTTTTGGGAATTACTATTAGAGATTTGAACACAGAATTGGCAGACGAATTGAAGTTAAATGTTTCAGAAGGTGTTTATGTTGATAGTGTCATGGCAAATGGTTCGGCGGCTGATGGTGGTTTGAAAAAAGCTGATGTCATCATCAAAATTGACGAAGTTATTATCAAATCCGTACCACAATTACAAGAACACATAGGAAGACACCGACCAGGTGATGCCATCAATCTGCTTGTATTGAGAAATGGCAAAGAACAAATCATTAAAGTTGCACTCAAAAACAAAGATAACAAAAGAGAAATTGTTAAAAAAGATAGCAAAAACATCTTAGAATCTTTGGGAGTTGAGTTAGCAAATTTAGAGGAAAAAGATATGAAAAAACTCAAAGTTGATGGTGGTGTAAAAGTTACAAAAATTAATTCAGGCAAAATTCGTTACAATACAGATATGCGTGAAAGTTTTGTTATTACCAAAATTGACCGTCAAGAAGTAAAAACGGTTGATAATGTCCAAGATATATTAAAAAATAAACAAGGTGGTGTGATGATAGAAGGGTTTTATGAATCTGCACCAACTAAAAATTATTACTACGCTTTTGGTATGTAACATAATAAATTAATAAATGTGAAGTGTTCAATAGGAGAGCATATAATTGATTGTCAATTAATTAATTGTATGCTCTCCTATTATTTTTATCCAAAATATAAAATAAAACAACTCCCAAAATTTGTTTATTGCAAAATTAACATTACTTTTGCAGTCCAATTATTCACAATACGGTGTAATGTAGTAAACCGTTGTAGTTGCGAAAGTTATATGTAAATAGCGAAGCGTTGAGAAATGTATCCTATTATGTGAAAAATTGCAATTACTAAATACACTCTAACAAAATGGCAGTTAAAAAGTTAAGACCGATAACACCCGGCACAAGACACAGACTTGCTCCTATGTTTACAGAAATTACAGCTTCAAAACCAGAAAAATCTTTAACAGTTCCGTTAAGAAAATCTGGTGGGCGTAATAACGTAGGGAAAATGACCATGCGCTATTTAGGCGGTGGACACAAGCAACGCTACCGTTTGATTGATTTCAAACGTGACAATTACGGTATTCCAGGAATAGTTAAAACAATAGAGTATGACCCATGTCGTTCTGCTCGTATTGCTTTGGTGTTTTATGTGAATGGCGACAAACGATATATTATTGCACCCGAAGGAATTAAAGTTGGGCAGAAAATCATTTCTGGTCCTGCTGTACCACCCGAAGTTGGTAATGCACTCCCATTAGGAGCTATGCCATTAGGTACAATAGTTCACAACATTGAGATGCGCCCAGGACAAGGTGCTGCCTTAGTTCGAAGTGCAGGTGCTTATGCCCAAATCTTAGGTCGTGAAAGCAAATATATCATCATCAAATTGCCATCAAGCGAAACCCGCATGATTTTGGCAACTTGTTATGCAACCGTAGGCACAGTATCAAATGCCGAACACATGAACGTAACACTCGGAAAAGCAGGTCGTAAACGTTGGTTAGGAAGAAGACCTCGCGTCCGTGGTGTAGCTATGAACCCTGTTGATCACCCAATGGGTGGTGGTGAAGGTCGTGCGTCAGGTGGACACCCACGTTCTCGTAACGGCTTGTATGCTAAAGGACAAAAAACTCGTCCTCCACGCAAATACTCTAATTCATTAATCATCAGCAGAAGGAAAAAATAATCTATGGCACGTTCAATTAAAAAAGGACCCTACATTGATTTTCGTTTAGGTAACAAAATCGATGCAATGAATAAGGCTAGTAAAAAAACGGTAATTAAAACTTGGTCAAGACGTTCTACCATTTCACCTGATTTTATTAACCACACTTTTGCCGTGCATAACGGTAATAAATTTATCCCTGTTTACGTAACAGAAAACATGGTAGGACACAAGTTAGGTGAATTTGCACCAACTCGTACTTTCAAAGGTCACACAGCTAAAAAAGATAAGAAATAATCATGGAAGCAATAGCAAAACTAAGAGATGTGCCAACATCTACACGCAAAGCTAGACTGGTTGTCGATATGATTAGAGGACAAAAAGTAGCTAAGGCACTAAATATTTTAAAGTTTGAAAGACGAAGCGGAGCAAAAGGCATCGAAAAATTGTTGCTCTCTGCCGTTGCAAACTGGGAAGCGAAAAACCCTGATACAACTCTCGATAGTGTAGAGTTAGTTATCAAAACTATCTTCGTTGATGGTGGTAAAAGCTTAAAAAGAATGAGAACTGCACCACAAGGTCGTGGATATAGAATTCAGAAAAGGTCACACCACGTAACAGTGGTCATTGATGCGTTGGTAGTACCAAACGCATTTGACGATGCAATAGTAACAGAAACTAAAACGGAAGACTCTAACAGCTAACATACTATGGGACAAAAGATTAATCCAATTGGTTTTAGATTGGGCGTTATCAGAGGTTGGGACTCTAATTGGTATGGAGGCAAAGACTTCGCAGAAAAATTAATAGAAGACGAAAAAATAAGAAAATATCTTAGTGCTCGTGTTCAGAAAGGTGCTGTTTCTAAAATTGTAATAGAACGTACTTTAAAAAGGGTTACAGTTACTATTAACACTGCCCGTCCAGGTGTTGTTATTGGTAAAGGTGGTTCTGAAGTTGATAAAATTAAAGGCGAATTACAAAAACTTACTTCTAAGGAAGTGCAAATCAATATTTACGAAATCAAACGTCCAGAACTTGACGCTAAATTAGTAGGTGAGCAAATTGCACAACAATTGGAAGCACGTATTTCTTATCGCCGTACCATGAAACAAGCTATCAGCAATGCTATGCGTGTAGGTGCATTAGGTATCAAAGTTCGTTTATCTGGTCGTTTGGGTGGTGCTGAAATGGCACGTACTGACCAATATAAAGAAGGTAGAGTGCCTTTGCATACATTGCGTGCAGATATTGACTATGCTATTTCAGAAGCATTAACAGTTTACGGTAAAATTGGTATCAAAGTTTGGGTGTTCAAAGGAGAAGTTTACGGTAAACGTGATTTAACTCCAATGGCTGGCTCTGCTCCAAAACGTGAAGCTGGTGGTGGAAGTGGTGGTGGAAATAATGAAAGAGGTGGCTATGATAAAGCTAATCGTGGTGGCGGAAACGACAAACGTGGTGGTGGGAATGATAGAAATCGTAACGCAAATAATAAAGGCGGCGGCAACAATAAAGGCGGCGGCAATAACAAAGGTGGTGGAAATAATAAAGGTGGCGGCGGTAAAAAATAGTCGTAACCTTGTTTTTACAAACTTTGTATAAATTAAAACTCTCTATGTCGAAAGTATAGAGAGTTTTTTTGTTTCAATACATCTTAAATTTTTCGGCAGTCTTAACACAATCTGCAAAAATAAAATCTAAAACACCGAGTAATTTGTTAGGATTATCCAAGCCAATAGGAATTGGGTGTTTATAAATAATTTTGCCATTCAGTTGTCCCATCTGCCAACCTGTACCAATGCTGACAATAGCATAAATCGGAATTTCAGGGTTTTCATTCATTAAACTACATACAATTAATTGCTTGTAAGCATCAGACCAACCTAAATCATAATCATCATGTTTGGCTTCTACTGTTATTAAAAGAGGCTTTTGAAAAGTATCTATCCCTGTTTTATCTTTAGGCGTAACCACATAATCAGGAACTAAAATTAAATCTTCATATTTTATTTTGGGGTGGCTAAAAAGTTTTGCCTTCGGGTTTCGTTTCCAAGCTTCTTTTAGTAATGGAGAAATCAAAAACTCGCAAGCATAAAATTCCATATCTGTATCTCCTCGATTAGACAATACAAAATCGAGGTCTTCTGCTAAATGTGTAGGAATCGGAATAGTTGGTATAGTTTCAAAATCAATAAACTTATTCTTCTCCACCCGCAGCCCAAAATGGGTTAGCATTTCAGAATTATTTTTAAAATCACTAAATTTCATAATATTTTGTTGTTTATATCTATGATCTACCTTCTTCCTGCCATAATTAATGATGATAAGGGTCTAAATTTCATGCAATATTTTCGGGCAATTTGTTCATTACTCAATTCACCGAGATAACTATAAACCCCTTTTGCAAAACCTGCATCTTCGTATGTAACATCATCAACACCACCTGCATCAGCAATTTTTAACAAAATAGGCAAAAAGATATTACTAATTGCCTGAGAAGCTGTATGTGCCACACGTGAAGCAATATTAGGTACGCAATAATGTATTACATCATGTTTTTTGAAAGTAGGTTTTTGGTGGGTTGTAGTTCGTGAAGTTTCAAAACAGCCACCATGGTCTATGCTTACGTCAATAATTACCGAATTTGGTTTCATCTCTTTTATCATATCCTCTGTAATTACACAAGGAGTTCTGCCATTTTCTGCCCTTAAAGCTCCAATAACAACATCTGTTATTCTCAGCATTTCTTGTAAAGTAGCTCGGTCAAGTGTCGAAGTATAGAGATGATGGTTACCTAAATTTTGCTTTAAACGGCGTAATTTGTATAAATTATCATCAAAAATACGGACAGAAGCACCCAAACCTAAGGCTGTTCTTGCTGCATATTCTGCAACTGTTCCAGCACCCAAAATCATGACTTTTGTCGGAGGCACACCTGTAATGCCACCCAAAATAATTCCTTTTCCATTGTGTGCATTGCTCAAATATTCTGCAGCAATAAGCATAACTGTACTTCCTGCAATTTCACTCATGGCACGGACAATGGTCTGATTTCCAGCCTTGTCTTCCATAAATTCAAAAGCTACTGCTGTAAGTCTTTTATGATTTAATGCCACTAAATAATCAGGTGTTACATTGGCTAATTGCAAGGTAGAAATTAAGGTTGCCCTATCTTTCATGACCATAATCTCGTCTAAGGTCGGCGGTGCAACTTTCAAAACAATATCTGCTTTTAAGGCTTCATCTGATGAATAAACAATTTTTGCACCTGCATTCGAATATTCGTCATCTTTATATTTTGCAGAATTTCCTGCACCTGTTTCTACGATAATTTCATGCCCATAGTTCACCAAAACTTGCACAGCATCAGGTCTCAATACAATACGGTTTTCTGATGGCGAAATTTCTTTGGGAAGTCCAATAATTAAGGACTTTTTCTGCTTTTTAACAGCCTGTAAGGTTTCTTGTGGGTGATATAAAGACATCGATTCTACAACAGACGAGAAACCAAATTTGTGCTTTTCATTCATAATGATAGTAGTTGCTAAATATTTACTAAAATTAAAATGATTTCTTTGATTTATGTACTAATTGCAATTTTTTTTCTGATTTATTTATTTTTTTAGCAAATATCAACAATATTGCAAGACAACAAACAATAGCCAAGCAAATTATCAACCAGCCAAACCATGAAATATCTGAATTTTCATTCATAAAATTATTATTCACATTAGCAGCAGCTATTTTATTGAAACTATTTGGATAAATAATTTCTAAGGTATCAGAAATTTGGAAATTTATTTCAGAGTTTGCAGGCAAAATTACCAAAGAATCTAATGAAGTATTTGAGGAACTATTTGATAGAATCTTTGATGAAGTATTAGCTAAAATGCGGTGCTCACCACCAAAACGTAATTGATAAGATTTTCCTTTTATGACATTTGCAATTAAATGATATTTGAGTTGATAAGCTTTTATATTATCAAATTTTAATTTTTGTATTGTGTGTGTATTATTTGATTTGTAATGATAAATTTTTAGGCGAAAATATTGTCCATATAACTTATTGATTACCAAATAATTAGGTTTACCATTTGCTAATTGAAAACTCTGCACATGTTCAAAGAATGCTAAGGAATCTTTTTTTGCTTGTAACTCCACATTTACCGAATAGGTATGCAAATTAGCAACAAATTGAAAATCCAACCAATTAATATATTGACGGTCTGTAAAATTAAAATCGATGTATGTGATAGAATCTTTGTCAATAAGAGTTGTTTGTTGTTGTAAAAAAGGTTGTTGTAATAATACATAACTTTCTTTTGGAAATAATGACGTTTCTGCCATAACCTTTAAAATATGAATAGGCTCAGTATCAAAATCATCAACTTCTATTTTATAAAAACGAAATTCACTTCGCTGTGCTGTTGTAATATCTATGGGAATATTGGTATAATGTATTTGGTGTGTTTCTACTAATTTAATCCATTGTTCATGGTCATCACTGCCACTAATTGTGATTGTTTTAGTGTTTGAAAACGGCTTGCAATACAACACAAAGTAATCTATACTTTCCTTTGCTATATTTTCCACAACCAATTCTGTACTTCTACCCAACTTAGTTTCTGTCTGATAAAAGGGAAAATGATGTCGTTGTACACTTGTATTTATGGGTATTGAGGTTTGCAGATAATGTTTTACTTCTAAATTTTTCTCATCATAAAGTTTAATATTTCCCAGCGAAGCATTCAAATGATTAATGATTTGTTCATTGAGTTCTATTTTATGATAACCACTTTGCTGCACTATAAATTTGTTACTTTCATACATGAAATGCAGTGCAGATTCTTGAGCATAACCGAAATAGTTGAGTAAAAACAAGAAGAAGATAAGAGGTAGAAGTGTTTTCATGGTTGCTGTCGTTAAATAAAAAATGTAGAAATACCTTAACTCTTTTAATAGCAAAATTTATAAAAGGTAAGTCCTAAATTGAAAATAATAATTAATTATTTTTTGTAATTTGTTTATTTGTTTGGGATAGGGTTATTGCATAATTTTGTGCTAATTATTTCATATTTCAAAATTTATATTTCAAAATGTTATCCATTAAATACTCTTTTTACGCAATTTTATTAGCTATTTTTATCACATTCTTAGGTTGCGAATCACCAAAAGAACAAGTTGCAACAACATTTTTAGCCATCTCAAAAGTCAGTATGAGCAAAGATATTGACGGAAAAACAGGTTCAATAACAGATGTATTAAATGCAAATGACCAAACTTTTCATTGTTTGGTGCAAACCAATAAAATACAAGCAGATGCCAAAATCACTGCAACTTTAATCGCAGTTTCGGCAGAAAATTATGAAAATTTCGAGGTAAGAACTTTAGCACAAAATACAGATTCTATAAATACCGTTTATGATTTCCCTTTTTCATTGGCACGTACTTGGTTTAAAGGAAATTATCGATGTGATATTTATTTGAATGATAGTTTGGCAGAAGTCAAAAACTTTAAGATTCAGTAGCAATACCTAATAAATATACTGCAATTTTTGTATAAACCTCCACAAGAGGTTTTTTTTATAAATTTTATTGCAAATTCATTAACTTCAATAATTTTTGTTAAATTTCTGAAATAGTAATTAAAGTAAATGTTATTGATACTTTTAATTTATTGATTATCAACAAGTTAATTTTATAAATAGTATTTACATTATCATATTTTAAAACTCAAACTATAAAATTCAAATTCCATGAAAAAATTATTTTTAGGGTTCATATTTTTTATAGCATTATCTCCAAACTTGCAAGCACAAGTAGAGAACGAAAATCATGGTGTTATCTACATTAAATTAGCAAATTTGTTAAGACGTGGACATCAAAGTACACTTTGCGAATATTATGCAAAAAAAGGCTTGGTATTAGTGAAAGGTAAAGACAAATTTTGGGAAGCTTCTGCTTATGAAGTCATGGGCTTACTCTACAAAGACCAAGCAAACGATGAACTTTCACAAAAATTTTTGCTTGATGCCCTTAATCTTTATACTGCGGATAAAAATATCTTAGCAGAAAAAACAATTAGTGACATTCTTGAAGGTACGGAAGCAAATAAAGCACTGTTTTCAGATGTGAAAATTCCTGTTCCCACAAATCCGAGAGATGCTTTTATTTTGATAAAAACAGGCGGTATGCTTGTGGAGGCAAAACAATATGAACTTGCACAGGCTTGTATAGATAAAGGTTTGGTGTTTGCAAAAGACAAAAATATGTATTGGGAAGCATCGGCTTATGAATATTTGGGAATGTTGGGCTGGGATAAAGACAATAATCAAATGGCTGCACAATATTATAACATGGCTCAAAGTCGTTTTGAAAAGAACAAAAATTATATCAGTGCTGCCATTATTCGCCAATTATTGAAAGCTGTATCAGAAACAGAAGAAATTTATGGAGGTATAGAAATTGGTGCAAAAGGAATTAAAGCTAATGTTATTAGCGTAATTTTGACTAAAAAAGGTGAATACAAAACCAAAGTAAAATATACAGAAGTTGATAACAATACTTCCCTTGCCCTCACACATACAGGAGATATGCTGGCGGTGGATAAATTAGACAATGCAGCAAATACTATAAAATTTTATTATGATAAATTAATTAGTGAGCAAAATGTGGCAAGTGATAGAATTTTTGTAGTTGGTAGCAGTTCTGTTGCTTCTGCAAAAAATGCTGAAGTGTTAAAGAAAAAGGTTATTGCACTCTTTATCAGTGATTTACCGCCAACAGTTAGCTTTACAACTGTTGAAAAAGAGATGGAATATAATATTTTAGGCGTTGTACCTGATAAAAAAATATATGCTTCCATTGTGGTTGATGGAGGTGCAGGAAATACAGAAGTTGGTTGCTTGTTGCCTGAAGCAGAAAAGACGAGTTTCAGTTTTGCAATTCCTTATGGTGCAGAAAATTTGATGAATTTGGCAAAAGAAGACCAGAAAAAAGGTGCAGATTACAATAATGCCCTCAAAAACATTGTCAAAAGCAAAGCAGAGCCAACAATTATAGCTCAAATCAATAAAAGTGCAGCCTTAAAAACCCGCAAAGAAATTTATTTAGTTGGTGGAACTTCGTGGGCTTTGGCTACATACTTGTATCCACAATTAGCAAATGATACCTACATTAACTTAACAACGGCAGATGTGGCAAAATTGCGAGATATGTCTGCGTTATTATATGACAAATTAACAAATCCAGATTTATCAAAAATTACAGATAACGCCACAAAACAGAAGGCAACTGATGAATTAAAAGCTGTAAAAGAGGTTTTTAACAAAGAAAGTTTATCAGCAGGAGCATTATTATTGGCAACAACCGTAAATGCAATAAATAATGGTGCAACAGACAAGAAAATAATTTTTGCTCGCAATGGTTTAACTGCTTGGATTTCAGGCTATGCAGTACAATATATTACTGATGGATATAAAAAATTGAAGGAAGTGGAAGAAAAATAGAGGTACAAGACATTCGCCTAAAGGCGAATATACGCAAAAAAAAACACAACTTTTTAAGAGTTGTGTTTTTCTTGTTGCTCCCTCTCTTGGACTTGAACCAAGGACCCCATGATTAACAGTCATGTGCTCTAACCAGCTGAGCTAAGAAGGAATATTTTTGTAATTTTTTGATACTTTTGTTCTTAGTTTTACAGTTCTTTAACTGCAATTCCTAATAACGATACAAAAGTAGTAGTCTTTTACGAACTATGCAAATATTAATACAAAAAAATAGCTTTTTTTTATGTTATTTTTTTAAACTATTGATTATCAGTTAATTATATTTTGAAAGTTATGTAAAGATGTCATCTTTTAGAAAGATGACATCTTTACATAACTTTCAAAATATTTTTTTTGCAATCTTTCTCAAAAACATTATGCAATTTACGTGTATTATGTGATTTATTTGTACTTTTAACATATTTTTGTAAAAAACATTATTGGTCTTATTATTAATATTATGGAATTTATAGATAGCAAATTATTACACTATTGCGAAAATCATTCAACAGAAGAATCTGATTTATTAAAATTTATTAATCGTGAAACACATGCTAAAGTGTTGATGCCCAGAATGTTATCTGGACATTTGCAAGGCAATGTTTTAGCTATGCTTTCACAAATGATACAACCAAAAACGGTTTTAGAAATTGGAACTTATACAGGTTATTCTGCTATCTGTTTGGCACAAGGTTTACAAGAAGGCGGCAAGCTTTATACTTTAGATGTCAATGAAGAATTAGGTACTTTTGTGCGAAATAATATTGCAAAAGCAGGTTTGGTCAATGAAATAGAACTTCATCTTGGCAAGGCAGCCGATATTATTCCCACTTTGCCCATAGATTTTTATGATTTGGTGTTTATTGATGCTGATAAAATTAATTATTCAGTTTACTATGATTTAATCATTGATAAAGTGCGAAAAGGTGGTTTTATTATTGCCGACAATGTATTATGGAGTGGAAAAGTTATCACAGATGCAACTGATAAAGATACCATAGCAATTAAAGATTTTAACAAAAAAATTCAAGATGATAACCGAGTTTTTAATACATTATTTCCAATTCGTGATGGATTAATGATGATGAGAAAACTGTAATGTAAAAATAATTACCGAGTAATATGCCACAACTTTCTTATAATTTTTTATTTGCTCACAAACGCAGCATTTTTGTTCATGAGGCGTATATTGAACCTAATAACGCACAATATCATAATTATTTGTGTGCAAATTTGGCATTTACTTACATTGCACATTATCCCGAATTATTTATTACACAACTTCACGAAGATGCGTTAATACAATTACAACGTAGTTCAGCAATACAACGCAAAAAATTAATTGATAAATATTTAATAAAAAAATCAATACAATTAGCTGATTTTCAGCAATATAGCCTTGAATATTACTTACTTGCAACACTTATACAATTAGACAACAAAGGGTTTTATCATTGCATCACACCCATAAATTGGTTAGATAGCAATTCTATAATTAAAAAAATTATTGTAGAAAACTTTGAAATTAAAGAAATACTTACATCATGGCAAGATGAATTTTTCTATGCTGCACCTTCACAACGAATTATCCTAAACATACGAAATCGCAAACCTAAAACGCCGATTTCTGCTATTTATTTTACAAATGTTTATGACTTTGCAAATATAGATGAACTTGGAACAACACTTGAAAAGATAGAAAGTTTTACTAAAACTGCCGAAAATATAGCTTTCTCAGCACAAGAAACACACATAACTTGGGCTGTTGGAACAGATTTTTTATTTAAAAATGGGAACACTAAAAATTGGTCTAAATTCCTGAAAATGAGTAAGTTATATGGAAATTTATTGGCGAAATGTCGATATATGCTTACGCCTTTTAAAAATACGACAACAATAGCACAAGGATTTAGTTTTGCACATTCTGAATTTTATCCATTAATTCCTATTCACAAAACGAAGAAAACGACTACTGTTTTAAATACCTCTGAAACAACTAACGAAATAGAAAATAAATATCTTCGTCATGTGATAAGCAACGCAAGTGAACTTGATTTGGTAACGCAAAAAGTAGAAAATGTTGGACAACTTGCCTTCTATTGCAATAAAAGTAAAACGGAATTGCAACAGTCAAAAGATGAATTTACAAATAATTACATCACAAAATTAACATCACAAAATCCTGATAATCAAGATAATAAGAAATGGTATGTGCAAAAACAAACTCCTGCTGATGCTTTGGCAGATTTGAAAATGACAAATTATTTTTGTTGGGTAGAGAATCATGAAAGTTATCTGCATACAAATTCTATTATTGGTTTAAGTTGGAAAAAAGAAAGTGTTAAGTATTTTTTGCGAAGTAGTTTTTGGCAATTTTGGCTTGAAAATGAAATTGCAGTTTTAGAAACTGATGGTTTTACTTTTAGCATCGAAAAATTAGCTGATACTGTTATCATAAATCCTGATTTGTTGCATACAGAAGCTATTAAGTTGATTTACAATGAATTAGAAAGTAAATCTATTTCATTAATGCCCGAAATATTACAAAACAAACAAATAGAAATTCAAAAATTGGATATGCTTATTGCGGAGGCATTAGGTTTAGAACCTGATTTATTAACAGAATTGCACCAAGAATTACCGGCAATGTATCACCAACGCCAACACGTACAAACGGTAATGAAAAAGCATAAAAATGCTAGAAATTTCATAAAAACTGTAAAAACTTACATAGATAATATTACAAGTGGCAATAAAATTACAGATAAAGATTTTCCAGATTTTGTAAGCACATACCAAAATAATCATGCAACAATAAAATTTGAAAGTTATAGCATTGATAAACAAGCCATTAAAATTTTAGATTTTTTAGGAAATTATGAAATTTATCAAGACAAAGCCTTGTTATTTACAACAAATTCAAAACTAAAATTTGAATTCATTAAATTATATATTTTAGGTGCTGCAACTGTTTTAGAAGTGCCTGAAAATGAGGAAGATGCAATGGAAATTATAACAAATTTTAAACAAAAAATGCACCTTTCTAATAATATTGTGCAGGATTTTGCAAAGGAAAAATTAGTAAGTAGTTGGGCTGTAACGAAAAGCATTTAGTACATTCGCATTTGTACAATTCGCATGAATGCGAATATACGGAAAACTTCATGAAACTATTAATTTATCTCTTATTAACCCTAATTTTATACATATATCTTTGCAGTAATGGACTTGGTTTGACACCTGATTCTCATGCATATATTGCAGCCGCAAAATCTTTTGCAACTTCATACAAATTTAGCCTCGAAACCGAAAATCCTTATATAGCTTGGACTCCACTTTTCCCTGTTTTATTGTCAGTTTTTAGCCAAAAAATGATGGTTTGGGTTATTATTTTGCACAGTTTTGCCTTATTGACTGTTATTTTGTTTATTTATAAGTTGGCTGAGAAATTTATAACAAGTAATTTTCTTAAAATTTGGGTGTGTTTACAAGCTGTTTTTTCGCCTTATCTGTTTTTAGTTGGTGCTTTTTTATGGTCTGAAATTATTTTTATTGCCATACTTTGGCTAATAATTTATGTGGTTTCTGAAAAATTATCACAAAATATCACTAATAAAAACAGTTATTTTATGATACTTATTTTACTAAGTAATTTATTGTGTTTGCAGCGTAATGTCGGAATTTTATTTGTTGTGGGTGTTTCAATATGGTTGTGTTTTTACTATTATCATTTATCCATTGGGTGGCTTAAAGCCACCCAATGGATAAGTATTTATGCTATATTTTCCTCAATAGGTTTTGTGATTTGGCAAATTCGTTGCGAATTATTAAGCCCTAAAAAAGTAAATTTGACTGAAAATATTTTTGATTTTCAACCATTAGATGTCTTATACTTTTCTGCTCACCGACTTTCAACATGGATTTTTCCGCCACAAGTTCCATATTTAATACGCATATTTTTGTTTTTATTGCTAATAACTTACATCTTAATAACAGTTTATAAATTGCAAAAAAAACAGCAAGTACACATAAAGCACTATTTTGCAAATTATTATCTTTTTCCAATACTAACTTTTATTTATACTTTGTCCATGATTATTTTGCTAAGAAATTTTGATAATGATGGAGATAGGTATTTGGCACCTGTTCATGGCATTTTTATTTTTTGTTTAGGTTTATTTTTTGATAAATTAATACTACATAAAATACCATCACAAGGCTTTAAAAAGAAGGTTTTTTTTGTGATTTTAGCCTTATTTTTAGTATATCCAATCACTCGAACTCTGAAAAATGTGCATTTTTGGCATACAACAAATTCCAATAAATCGTTTTAATTTATTTTGTTTCGCAGTTGTTCTATCTGTTCCACTGTTAATTTAGTATGTTTTGCAATATCTTCATTGCTAAGTGATGTTTGGAATAAACTTTTTGCAATTTCAATTTTACTGCTTATTTCTCCTTCTGCTTTACCTTCTGCTTTACCTTGTGCCTTACCTTTTTCTATGGCTTCTCTCATAAACGTATCTTGGTCAAGCCAAAATTTCTGCTGTGCATCATAATAACCTTTTTCCTTTTCGTCTAAATACATTGTATTTAATTTTTGGCTTGCCTTGCGTATTGCTTGTATTTCAGCTAATTCTTCAGGAAGAGTCGTATTATTATAGTTGTTGGCATTGTTGAGAAAAGTTATCCACCTTTCCAAAGTCGATTTGATAGTTGGTAATTTGCCTTTATATTTTTTGAGTTCTATAAAGTACAGGTCTAAGTAATCTAAATCTTTGTGCTGTTCATTGGTTTTTCCATCTTTGAGTGTATAAAAACGACTGTACTCTGTATCATCAAAAAAATTGAAGTCCATGAAACTTATCACAATACATTTTTTTAAACCAGAATAGCCTAATTTGCCTTGCTTTTCAAGTTCTGCTAATTTTTCTGTTTCTGTTATTTGTTCTTTTGCAGTAGCCAAATCATTAATATAGTCTAGTTGGGAGCCAAACATTTTAGCCCAATAAAATAAGACTCTTCTACCATAAAAATCTGTTTTCTTAATTTGCATTTCAATATCAAATAATCTACCGTTTTCGTCTTCGGCTTTAATGTCCAAGATGGATAATTTGCCTTCAGCATAATCAGATACATTATAAGGATTTTTAAGTATAATTTTGGCAACTTGTTGATGAATAGGTAAAATAGAATTAAGCAAAGACAAAAGAATGTCTTTATTTTCTTCAGAACCAAATAGTTTTTTAAAAACTAAATCTATTTTAGGATTGACGATGCTCATTTTTTTTAGTTTTTTGTTATTGTGTAAAGTTAGGATTTTTTTGCAAATTATTTCATTTTAAATGTTATCTTTTTAACTTAGGTACCAATAAAATTCCAATAAATCATTTTAATCATAGCAAATTTCACTAATTTTACTAACTTTGCAGCCAAAACAAAGCAATTTAATTTTATGAATATTTTTGACGTATTTTCAACCAATAACACCACGCAAATAGATAAAAATTCAACAGTTAAAGTTACCATTAGCAATAGACAATTATTTCTAAATCATGTTGCTCAAACCACTGATTTTCCGTTATTATTAGAGATAGAATCTGCCGAAGGTTTGTTATTGAGAGGAGTTGGTGGGCAACAATACTATGATTTGATTTCAGGAATTGGCGTAAGTAGTGTAGGGCATAGACACCCAAAAGTTATCAAGGCTGTAAAAAAACAGTTAAAAAAATATTTGCATCTCATGGTTTATGGGGAATTTGTGCAAGCTCCACAAACCAAATTAGCAGAAGCACTTGTTGCAACATTGCCACCAAATTTGGACAACATATATTTTGTAAATTCAGGAAGTGAGGCTGTGGAAGGTGCATTGAAATTAGCAAAAAGATATACAGGTAGAACAGAATTAATTTCATGTCTTAATGCCTATCATGGCTCAACACATGGGGCTTTGAGTGTGAGTGGAGCTGAAAAGTTTAAGTCAGCTTTCCGCCCATTATTGCCCGATGTCCGACATATTGAGTTTAATAAAACTGCTGATTTAGAACTGATTACAGAAAAAACTGCCGCAGTTATCGTAGAAACGATACAAGGCGAGGCAGGGATTCGTGTTCCAGATACGGCTTATATGCAAAGATTGGCGGCAAGATGTAAAAAAGTTGGTGCTTTGTTAATTTTAGACGAAATTCAGGCTGGTTTTGGTCGGACAGGGAAATTTTGGGCTTTTGAACATTTTGGTATTGTTCCCGATATTTTGGTTTGTGCAAAAGGAATGGGTGGCGGCATGCCTATTGGTGCATTTATTTCGTCCCAAGAAATTATGGCTTCTCTAAAAAATAATCCAATTTTAGGACATATTACTACTTTTGGAGGGCATCCTGTTTCGTGTGCTGCATCATTAGCTACATTGAAAATTATACGAAAAGAAAAGCTATATAACAAAGCTGAAATGAAAGCCGAACTTTTTAAAAAGTGCCTTATTCACCCTAAAATCAAAGAAATAAGAAATTGTGGCTTGATGATGGCAGTAGAATTTGAGTCTTTTGAAGTTCTAAAAGCTGTTATTGACAAAGCTATTTCTTATGGTGTGCTGACAGATTGGTTTTTATATTGTGATAATTCTATGAGAATAGCACCACCACTTACGATTAGCAAAAGTCAAATTTATGATGTTTGTGGAATTTTGTTGAAAGCAATTAATGAGGCTTAGTAAGTAATTATAAATTTTAAATTATAAGTCCTCATTTTTTAAATCATTGATAATCAATTAGTTGAATAATTAAATTACTGTTTTGTCATACTGAGCTTGCTGGTGCGACATTTCGCAAGAATCTAACATTATTAATTCAAAACCAATAATTCAGATTCTTGCAAAAATGTCGCACCAGCAGGCTCAGAATGACAAATATTACAACAAAACTAATAAAGACATGGAAAACTTCAATTTTACAACTGATTATATTTTAGAAAATGATGCAGTAATATTACGCCCTTTGCAAGCTGATGACGTTATAGACTTATTGCATTTTTCTATCAATGAACCCAATTTGTGGCAATATTCACTGGTTACAGCGGCAGGTGAGGAAAATTTGAAAAATTACATTACAACAGCATTAATCGCAAAATTAAATCAAAGAGAATATCCTTTTATCGTTTTTGACAAAAAGCAAAATAGTTATGCAGGTCTTACAAGGTTTTATGACATACAATTAGCAAATAAAACTTTGCAATTAGGTTATACTTGGTATGGTAAAGCATTTCAAGGTACAGGATTAAATAAAAATTGTAAGTTATTGTTATTGGAATTTGCTTTTGAGCAGATGCAGATGGAAAGAGTGGAATTTAGAGCTGATAATAATAACGCAAAAAGTATTGCAGCCATGAAAAGTATTGGTTGTGTGGTGGAAGGAGTGTTGCGACAAAATGTTCCAAAACCAATCAGTGGTCGGCGTGATAGTATTGTGTTAAGTATTTTGAAAAGTGAATGGGAAAATGGAGTAAAAGAGAACTTGCAAAGGAAAGTGAGGTAATAATATTTTGATAAATATATTAGTCATGTCGTTATAAAAATCTATTACTCATCAATTTACTAACTTTTTGAGTTGTTTAGAAATTATCCTTATTTTAAGCCAATACAAAACCCATCACCAAAATATCATCAATTTGATCTTGCTTGCCTTGCCATTCTGAAAGACGTTGTGCCAATATTTCGCCTTGCTTTTCCATTTCCTGTTCCTGAATATCTCTAAGAATTTGCCTAAAACCTTCTCTACCTATTTTTCTGATTTTTTCGCCACCAAACTGGTCTTGATAACCGTCAGTAAATAAATAAAAAGAATAATTTGATAACTCACCATCACTTATTTGTATTTCTTGGGTAGTAAAATGTCTTTCTTGCTCTTGTTGATAACCACCAATAGACATTTTATTGGCTTTAATTTCTTGTAATTGATTATTTTTGAATAAAATTAGTGAGTTATTTGCCCCTGAATAAGCAAGGCTTGTATTTATCATAGAATCTATAACTGTTTTTGTAATTGTTAATAAAGCAATGTCCATACCATCTCTATTTTCGGAATTTGTTTGGTGCAAAGCCTTTCTAATTCCGTTATGCAGCTCGTCAAGAATTAGATTTGGTTTAGTAATTTGTTTGTCATTCACAATCTGATTAAGTAAAGAATTGCCCATAATAGACATTAAAGCCCCTGGAACTCCATGCCCAGTACAGTCTGCAACTGCTATAATGGTTGTATTTTCGTCTTGATCTAACCAATAAAAATCTCCACTTACAATATCACGAGGTTTGTTAAAAATAAAATATGCTCTGAAAGCATTTGCTAAACTCTCCTGTGAAGGCAAAAAAGCCTGCTGTATGCGTTGAGCATAACGAATACTACTTTCTATGTTTTCATTTTTCTTATTTATCTGCGTATTTTGGATTTCTAAAACATCTTTTTGAGCTGTAATTTCTTTATGTGCATAAGTTAGGTTTTCAGATTGTGCTAAAATCTCCTCTTGCTGTTGTTCAAGTTCACTATTTTTTAATAAAATAAGGCTATTTTTATCTTCCAAACTCTTATTTTGAGTTTCTATTGACCTCTTTTGTGCTTCTAATAACACATTTGTACGTTGTTTTTGCACATTATTGCGGTATAACACAAAAGCAAAAATGATAATTAACACACCAATAACACCACCCAAATACAACAATAAAGTTTGTTGTTTGATTTGCTTTTGTTGTACCTGCTGATTTTTTGTAAGTAAATCTATTTCTATTTGTTTTTTTTCTGTTTCATAAATGGCTTGGACTTGCTGAATTTTTTGCACGCTATTTTCATTAAAAATAGAATCTTTTAAGGCTGAATAAATTTTAAAATATTTATGAGCTTTATCAAAACTTTGTGTTTCTTCTGCTATTTTTGATAATGCTAAATAAGCCTCTTTTTGCCACTGCTTACTGTCATTTTTTAGGGCTGTTACCAAACATTTTTCAGCATATTGTTGGGCAGAAGTATAATTTTTCATAGCTAAATAAACCATAGCTATATCTGCTTGATATTCTGCAATGGCATCTGTATCATCAATTTTCTCAAAAATAACTAAGGCTTTTAATTCGTTTTGCAAGGCTCGTGAGTAATTCCTTTTTGCCATATAAACCTGCCCAATAATGCCAACGGCGTATGCAATATTATCTTGCATATCAAGTCTTGTGCTAATTTCTATAACTTTTGTTTCATAAAAAATAGCACTATCATATTGTTGCAACTCTTGATGAACTTCTCCAATATTCAACATATAAGTAGCAATATCGTGTTCTTGTTGTGCTTTTTGAGCTAAATACAAGGATTTTTGGTAAGATTTCATAGCTTCTTTCCAATTACCTTGCCTATAATACAAAACTCCCAGATTATTGTAAGCTATGGCAATTCCTGTATATTTACCTAATTTTTCGTAATACTTCAACGAATATAATTGATATTCGGTAGCTTTTCCATAATCTCCTTGTTGCCTATAAAAAGAACCTAAACCACTATAAGCACTTGCAATACCTTTTGTATAATTTAGTTTTAGAGCAAGTTCCAAGGCATCTTTGCCATATTGAAAAGATTTTAAAGGCTCAATACTCCCTGTTGCACGCCTCAATTCATTAAGCATAATAACTCTGTTTGTGTCTTGACCTTTTGTATTTAACACACGAATAAGGCTATCTATTTTAGCTTGTGCTTGCAGAGATGCTGTTGCTAATATGTTTATTAACAAGCCAAAAATAATATAGATGATATATCTTTTCAATACATTAGCATTATGAGATTGAAATAATGAATAAAATTACTCAGATTAGATACTGAAATTTCACAGAAACTTAGCTTTTAATTCTGGTGTTGGCATTCGGCAACTTTCTGTTTTGCCAAACCAACGATAACGGTTTTTTGAAATACCATCATAAACCATATCACGAATTATGGCTGGAACTATCAAAAAAATGGCTGCAAGTTTCCAAACTCCACCTAATTGTGTGGCAACAGTTAAGGCGGCGGTTGATTTTTGTAGAATTTTATCATTTTGAACTAATAAAAATGTGTTAAACTCTTGGGTATTCAGTCCGTTTGCTTTTAATAATTGCTGCCCAATTTCAGATTGTAAGGAAGTAAAACGAAAAATATTTTTATCGTCACGGTCAATTACAAAATTTACAGCAGCATTGCAAAGATTGCAAACTCCATCAAAAAGTATAACATTATGATACATAAGTAGCAAATATGAATTATGAATTATGAAATTGCGAATTACTAAAATTTGTTATTTTTATATATTTTCCAAAGTTGTATGAATACTGCAAGTGGCGGTAAAATCCAAATACCAAGCATAGAATCTGTAAGATATTTAATGACAAAACCAATAATGATGCCTAAAAGGAAAAATAATAATATTTGGACTATCGGATTTTTCATAACTTTGTAAGTAGTTGAAAGCATTTAGATGATTATTTTAAATAGTTTGTAAGTAAATTTTGTCATTCTTTGCAGGCTTAGAATGACAAAATTGTATAAGTTTAGGCTTTTACTTCGCTACCTTTCCAACCATACCAAGCTATATAAATATAACACAAAACAGGTAAAATAAAAGAAAATTGCATAGAAACATTATCTGCTATCAAGCCTTGAACCGCAGGCATAATTGCACCACCAAAAATTGCAGTACTCAAAAATCCTGAGCCTTGATTGGTATGTTTTCCAACTCCACGAACTGCCAGCGTAAAAATAGTTGGAAACATAATAGAGTTGCACAAACCAACGCTAAGTAATGCCCACATAGCAAATTCACCACTTGTAAACATGGCACACAATACTAGCGTAAAAGCCATACTTGCGGCGGCAGCTAATACATAACCTGCTTTGACTTTTTGCAAAATTACAGACCCAACAAAACGACCTATCATAGCACCTCCCCAATAATAACTTAAATGTTGGCTTGCTAAATCTTCGCTTAAACCTGCATATTTTTCCATAAATAAAATTAAAAAACTGCCAATAGCAACTTCTGCACCAACATAAGCAAAAATACCAATAACGCCAAAACGTAAATGTTTGAAGTCCCAAGCACTTTTTATTTGTTGAGTTGCCTGATTATTATCGTCTTCTGTAATGTCTTCTGCTTCTACGGTTGGCAATTTTAACAACCCAAGAATAATAGCAATAACAAATAATGTGATGGCAATACCAATATAAGGTAATTTAATTTTGTCTAAATTTTCTGAAATTTGTTCTGGTGTTAGTGTTGTGCCTGCGGTAGCCTTAATAATGGAATTAAGAATTAAAAAAGCACCAAATTGTGGTGCTAATGTTGTACCCACAGAATTAAAGGCTTGTGTTAAAGTTAAACGACTTGAGGCAGTTTTGGGATTGCCTAAAATAGCTACATAAGGATTTGCTGCTACTTGTAACAAAGTTACTCCTGATGCCAAGATAAATAAGGCTGTTAAAAATAAAGGGTAAATTTTATTAACTGCCGCAGGATAAAACAGCAAGCAACCAATGCCAGCACCAATAAAACCTATAATCATACCTTTTTTATAGCCTAACTTTTGCACAATTTTCCCCGAAGGAATTGACATGACAAGATAGGAAGTAAAAAAGCAAAATTGTACCAACATAGCTTCTGTATAATTAAGTGCAAAAGCACCTTTTAAAACAGGAATTAGAATATCGTTTAGACAGGTTATAAAACCCATCATAAAAAAAAGTATCGTTAATGATACCAACGCAGGAGTGTAATTTGGGTTTGCCGAATCATTGTTTGAATTATTATTTAAAACACTGCTCGATAGTTTTGGTGAATTACTCGAAAAAGATGCCATAATATAAGATTAAGATGAGTAGCAAAGCTAAAATATTTTATCAAAATCTTATAATATT
>JAYTNF010000389.1:0-21792 GCA_043748455.1 Cytophagales bacterium | reverse complement strand
AATAGCAGGGGCAATTCCTTTGATATATTCAACTTCGGGTTTTTCCATTCTGCCCAAAAATTGTCTTGCGTATGCACTTAAACTTTCCACGTACATACGTTGTCCTTCGGCAAAAAGTGTGTCGAAAGCCAAAGATGATTTGCCAGAACCCGACAAACCTGTAATCACAACCAATTTATTGCGAGGAATGGCAACACTTAAATTTTTAAGGTTATTTACTCTTGCACCTTTGATAATTATATATTCTTTTGGACTAAGGTCGTCAATATTTTGCATAGCTAATTTTACAAAAACTTAAAACTAATAATTTAAAATTTATAATTTTTACATCAACCTTGTTTCTAAAATCCACCTAAATTTGCGGAGAATGGCAATAATTTGTAATAAATCATCTTTTTCTGTGCATATATAAGTTCTGGAAACGCAATATTCCTTTCCTTCCATTATCACAAAAGTCCATTGCTTACCCATAATATCGATGCCATATAAAGGTTTGTTGTCTTTATTTTTGACTTGTGCTATCAAAAAAGCCTCTAATAGCTGTGCCATCGAATCTCCTGAAGGGTTTTTCTGAGGTTTATATTCTTGAAAGTGGAAATAAGGTGTTGTAAAAACATCAAACAAGCCTTTTGCTATCATAAAATCAGATTTTACTTTCAATTTTGTGCCTTCCACTGTTGCAGAAATGGTTTTATCAAAGAAAGTAACAATATTTTCTGAAGCTGTCAAATGTCCCAACTCAATAATAAAAGAGATGAATTTCATTTTTAAATCCTCCTCACTCCAACCAAGCAAATTTATCTTCGCTTCTTCTAATTTTTTATCAAAAAGATGTTGCTCAAAAATATCAAATGTCGGATTTTCAACCGCCAACCACTCCTCCATTAATGGAGTTTGATAAGTAACAATACGTTTGAGATTAAAAAGCAAAATAATATTTCCCTCTTTATACTCTTTTCCTTTTGGAGTTTCATCTTCGTCTTCTTCAATATATTTTCGTTTTGCCATAATTTTGGGTGTTTTTACAAAGATAAAGAATAAATTTGGAAAGTTTTATACAGAATACTATCACTTAATTACAAACTCACAAATAGAATATTTATGAGTTTGTATGTCTTTATATTGATTTTAAAGATATTATTGTAAAACTTTTAGGCTACATTATTTTTTTAAGAAAGACGAATACATCCAAACTAATTTTTCTTGCTCACGAATATAATCACTCATAAGTGCATTTGTGCCTTCATCTTCGGCATCAGCAGAAAGATTTAAAAGTTCTCTTTGTCTTACAATGAGGATTTCAAAGGCATCTAAAATAGATTGTACTCCTTCCCTACCGTCTGAAATATTTTTGATAGTTTTAATTTTTGCAGTGTTTTTATAATCCTCAAAAGTATGCAAAGGACTTCCTCCAAGAGTTAAAATCCGTTCTGCCACTTCATCTACTTTTAATAATAGATTTGTGTAAAGTTCTTCAAATTTCAAATGCAACTCAAAAAATTTTTCGCCTTTAATATTCCAATGCAAACCTCTTGTGTTTTGGTAAAACATCATATAGTCTGCAAGTAAATTATTTAGATTCTCAGCAAGTATTTTGCTTTTGGCTGTATCAAGCCCAATGTGATTTTTAGTTTCCATATATTTTCTTGTTTTGATTGTAAAACTTATGTTTTACTTACTTTGTTTAAATGCAATATTGTGTGTATTTACAAAGATAGCAAATAAGGTACAAAAATTAAAGTAATCTAAAATAGATTTAAGTTATTTTAATTTTTAACTATTTGATAATCAATAAGTTAATTAATTTAAAGATTATAATTAAAAACTTACAACTACTTATATTTTAACACTATCTTATTTTTTGCCAATTTCTCTCAATGATTCTTTCAGTCCAATAAAATCTGCCAACACAAAAATCATAGTCAGAAAAGCCAATCCAACTTCCATCATGACCAGAATCTTAGCTGGAATTGTCATTGGCATGATTTCACCATAACCAAAATAGGAATAAGTAAGCATACTAAAATATAAACACTCAAAAATTTGCTCAAAAATGACAAAATTGTTGTCAATTCCCTGAAAATGTGTGTGTGCTATTGCATAAATATTCCAATAATCTGCCGCAAAAGAACTAATGGCTAAGGTCATGTTTGCCAAAACAAATAACAAAAAATTATGAAAAAGTATGTTATTTTGCACAGCTTCCAATATTTTTTTGTAGGTTGAATACAATATATATGCTACTTTGCAACACGCAAGCAAAACAACGCAATAAGGCAAAATATTATTTACACTTATTTCAATATTTGACAAGCCATAAAATGCCAAACTTAGTAAAGCAATGACACAAATTTTGATAAACCATTCATGAAATTTCATAAAAAATATTAATAAAATGATTTTTATAGACCAGCTTTCTAATAAAGTTACGCTAAATACAGTACCAAAACGTATAATTTCCTTAGTTCCTTCTCAAACCGAATTTTTATATGAACTTGGTTTGCAATCTGAAATTATAGGAATTACAAAATTTTGTATTTACCCAAAAAGTTTTTTTAAAATTACAACAAAAGTTGGAGGCACAAAACAATTCAATTTTGAATTGATTAACTCTTTAAAACCTGATTTAATTATAGCAAATAAAGAAGAAAACTATCAGGAAGGTATCAAAAAATTACAACAAAATCATCAAGTTTGGTTAAGTAATATTGAGAATTTGCAAGATAGTTATGTCATGATGCATGAAATTGGAAAAATGACTGATAAAGAACAAAAAGCAAAAGAAATTATTGCTGAAATTCAAACAGAATTTGCAAAACTTACTCATAATTTCACAAGTAATTTTGAAACTAAACTTGAAACTAAATTCATGTCTAAAAAAGTCTTGTACCTAATTTGGCAAAACCCATTTATGGCGGCAGGGAAAAATACTTTTATAGATTCAATGTTGCAAATAGCTGGTTTTGAGAATGTTATACATGAAAATCGTTATCCTGAATTGACTGAAATTGCTATAAAAAATTTAAAACCTGATTATATTTTTTTATCATCAGAACCTTATCCATTTAAAGAAAAGCATATTTTAGCCTTGCAAAAAATATGTCCAACTTCAAAAATCATTTTGGTTGATGGCGAGTTATTCTCTTGGTATGGTAGTCGTTTAAAACATTCCGCAATTTATTTTCAAGAACTATTTTCAAAACTATTTTAAAAATTTATTGCAAGCAACTTGAAATAAGCATTGTTTTTGATTTAAGTTTGTCAAAATATGATAGAACTAACATTTTTTAAAAAATGTTAGTTCTAAAATCCCAACACCACAACTTTAACAACTATATTATTTATGAAAAAATTAGTAATTACTTTGTCCATGCTTTTATTTTTAAGTCTCACAACAAGCAAAATTGTTGCACAAAATGACACCCAAAATAATAGTGAAAATGATAAAAAAGAAGCTACATCAGACAAAACTGCAACCATTACGATTGCGGTTTTGAATAGCGACAGACCATATCACGTTGCTTTTATTCGTTATTATGATAAAAAAGGAGACATTGTGCTGAACACAAGCCAAGAAGTAAAAATAGACATTTCTAAATCTCCTCGTTTTGCCACTGGTAGTATCCGCCGTTCTTTTGCAGTGCCAAAAGATGCCGATTATTTTGATGTTACGGTTAGTAATTGCACCAATATGCATGAAAATCGTTTTTTTATCAGTGATTTAGCGAAAAATAAAGATGAAGTTACTTTTGTCTTTCGTGGTATTGTTGAAGATTTTGTTTCAGTAGAATTTATTGGTATTCAAGACGCAAAACCTTGTACTTTTCAAATTAAAGGTGCAAATACAAATGTGATTTTCTATGCAGATTATAGCAATGTCAAAAAAGTATTGCCCGAAGAATCTAAGAATAAAG
This sequence comes from Cytophagales bacterium, assembly GCA_043748455.1. Classification (GTDB taxonomy): domain Bacteria; phylum Bacteroidota; class Bacteroidia; order Cytophagales; family Thermoflexibacteraceae; genus JAAFKA01. The sequence continues at coordinate 17,878 of JAYTNF010000389.1, read as the reverse complement.
ATATTAGTATAGAAATTTCAGAAACCTCTTTGTATAAATATAAAATTGAGAAAATAGAAAAAGATAAAAAAGGAAAAATAGTAAAAGTGAATGTTTCGTTGGAAAAAGAAGCAAGCAAATAAAGTTTTAAATTTGTCATTCTGAGCAGAACTTAGAATGACAAATTTACAATTTCTTATTACTCAGCAAAAATACAAACCCAGAAGACCCATGAAAATGAAACCCAATAGATTTGTGAAAAAGATACATTTATTCTGAAACAGGAATTTCCTCATCTTTATGTTTTTTGCGATTAAGCTCGAATAATAATGAAATTTGGAAGAAATTTAAGCCAGATTCATCATTAATTTTATAATCTAATTGATTTACCCAACCACTTTGTACAGTAAAATTATTAGTAAATTCGTAGCCTAAACCTATAAAAAAACGATTTCTTTCAAAAAATGGTGCTTGATTTGTTAAAAACAATTCATTCCAAGTTGTTACATAAATGGTTTTAGTTTCTACTTTCTTAGTATTTAATGGAATAATAATGTTAATACGGTAACGAAAACGGTTGCGAAAGCCATTTAAAGTCCATCGTTGTTCAATACGATAACGATGCTCAAATTTGAGAAACTCTAAATATTGGTGCATATTTATTTGCAACCATGCTCGAATTTCGTCATTTTTCTTTGGTACTTGAAAATTACCTCCTTCCGAAAAAGTAACATAATGTCCGATACCAGAAGCCAACGAAAAATATTTATTCAAATTATAAGTAATGCCTGTTTTAGCCTCATAGTAATGAAATTGGTGGTAAAAACTCAAACTTCTTAATTGTGTTTCTGCAAAAAAACTCCACTTTGGGTGTAAATTGACTTTCAAATTTATAATATTCCAAGAGCCTAATTCATCATAATTGGTATTTTGAGCAATGCTATTTTGAGATAATAGCATTGATAATAGCATAGAAAATGTTATAAAAAGTAATTTTATGGGCATTTCATTGATGTTAATTAAAAGTTACAGAAATATGAAAATAAACATAATATGTTTATTTTCATATACTTAGATATAAAACAACGCTATTATATTCAAAATACCTATTTTTACAAAAGTCCTTTTGTAGTTGGCAATTCCATATTATCTGCATTGCGTTGTACTGCCATTTTAATTGCTTTTGCTAAGGCTTTAAAAATACTCTCTATTTTATGATGTTCGTTACTTCCTTCGGCTTTAATATTGATATTGGCTTTTGCACCATCAGCAAAAGATTTGAAAAAATGCTCAAACATTTCGGTTGGCATATCACCAATTTTTTCACGCCAAAAAGCTGTCTGCCAAACAAGCCATGTTCTTCCACCAAAATCAAGAGCAACTTGTGCAATACAGTCGTCCATTGGCAAACAAAATCCATAGCGTTGAACTCCTCGTTTATCTCCAAGAGCCTTTGCAAAAGTTTCGCCTAATGCTATTGCGGTGTCTTCAATGGTGTGATGCTCGTCAATATGCAAATCTCCATGAACCTTAATAGTTATATCAACGCCTGAATGTTTTGCTAATTGGTCGAGCATGTGATTATAAAAACCTAAACCTGTATCAATATTTGCTTTTCCTGTTCCATCTAAATTAAGTTCTATATGAATGTCTGTTTCATGAGTTTTACGATGAAATACTGCTTTGCGGCGTGGTAAAAGCAAAAAATCAGCTATTTCATGCCAATTTTTGGCATCACAAGCCAAAACCTCCTGCAAATTTTCGGGTACAATTTCTGACGCATTATAATCATGTCTCAAAAATATTCCTTTTGCACCTAAATTTTTAGCCAATGCTATATCCGTCATTCTATCACCAACTACATAGCTATTTTCTAAATCATAGTTACCATTGAAAAATTTGGTCAGCATGCCTGTATTTGGCTTGCGATTTGGCGAATTTTCATAAGGATAATGTTCATCAATATAAACCTCATCAAACTTAATACCTTGACTTTCAAATAGTTCTATCATTTTGTTCTGCGTTTCCCAAAAAGTATCTTCTGGAAATCTATCTGTTCCTAATCCATCTTGATTGGTAACAATAACTAACAAATAATCTAATTTTTGCTGAATTTTATACAAATCATGAATAATATTTGGCAATAATTTGAGTTTTCTAAGGTTATCAATTTGAAAATCTGTTTGAGGTTCGTCGATAAGAGTGCCATCTCTATCAACAAAAAGGACTTTTTGTTTCATGTATTTTTAATGCTTATTTTATAAATAATGTAAGTTGCATAGAATGTACCGCACCCTTCAGGGTGCAAGGTAGAGAAAAGTAGGGTAATAAACCTACAAAATGTAAATAATTTGGTTACAATGCAAAAACCATAAATAATTTATGTGGAATATTTGCAAATTTTATTACAAATAATTATATTTACACAATTAATTGATAATCAATTAATTAGCATATAAGACTTATATTAATACTCTAAATAATTTAGTGTTATGCAGTACAACATTCGCAATGAAATAGCCAAATATTCACAATTTCGCACAGCAGCAGTTGTGGTTATCATCATTTTAGTAGTTGTAATTTATGTGGTTGCAAAGCCAAGTTTTGGTTTTGGCGGAGGCAAAGACGCTATTTTAGCAGAAATGACTGAAGCAAAAGAGAAATTTGAAAGCACATTGCATAAAAAAGAAAAAGAAGTAGAATCTTTAAAAGAGGAACTCAACGGTTTGAAAGAAAAACTTGCCCGCAAAGAAGCACAATTAGACAGCAAAGGTAACCAAATAGATGCCAAAGAAAGCAATATTGATAAGTTAGAGGCTGCAAATCGTGATTCTCAAGAAGATAAAAGACGTTTGCACGACATTATTCGCAATCGTGATGAAGAAATCAAATCTATGACCGAAAGAAGCAGGGAACAAAATAATATATTAAAAACTACCCAAGATAACCTGCGGGAATCACAAGACCAATTAAGAAATTTGCAGGCTGAAAATAAAAATTTGAATGATAAGCAAAATAATTTGCAGAGTTCTCAAAAAGATTTGCAATATCAAACCAATGGCTTATTTAATGACCTTAACAAGGCAAGAGAAGAACTTGTGGCTACAAAAATGGAACTTAATAAAGTGAAATTAGAAGCTGATATGTTAAAAATGCAACAATTAGGAGAAACGCAACGCCAAGCCGAAGAACACAAAAAAGAACAAATTACAAGTTCTGATGTCATTAAATTAATTGCTGTTTTAACTGTTGTTTTGATGTTTGTCATGTTTGTAATCTACGCTATTCAAAAGTCAAACAATAATCAAATTTAATTTGCTATCCTAAAAATATGCTTTATCTTATACCAATTGCCCTAGCAGACAATGCTTTACAAGTTGTTTTGCCTCAAATTAAAGAAGTAATTTTGCAAACAGATTATTATTTGGTTGAGAATATTCGCACTGCACGCCGATTTATTAGCAGTCTGCAAACGGGTCGCAAGATAGATGAATTGCAGTTTTTTGAACTCCACAAAAGCACTTCACAAACAGAGTTACAAGCCCATTTTTCACAAATTCCCAAAAATGCAAATATTGGTATTATGTCCGAAGCAGGTTGTCCTGCGGTGGCAGACCCAGGAAGTTTGGCAGTTGCTTTTGCTCATAAAAACAAAATAAAAGTGGTGCCTTTGGTTGGTGCATCTTCTATTTTATTGGCTTTAATGGGTTCTGGTTTTAATGGGCAGCATTTTGCTTTTCTTGGTTATTTGGCTATTGACAAAGCAAAACGCATTAAAGAAATTCAGGAACTTGAAAAAGACTTGTTTTCAAAACGACAAACGCAGATTTTTATAGAAACTCCCTTCAGAAACAACCAAGTTATGGCAGATTTATGTGCAACTTTAACGCATGACACACAAATTTGTGTTGCCACAAATTTAACTGCCGAAAATGAGATGATTAAGACAAAAACGGCTGCTGATTGGAAAAAAGCAATGCCTGAATTGCATAAACAACCAACAGTTTTTGTGGTCGGAAAATCCTAATAAATAAATATGAAATAGTATGTATGAAATATGAAGTTAATTCGTTAAATAGTGCTAATTATGCAACTTTAATTTGTATTTGAAAATTTTAAAAATAATTTCATATTTCATACTATTTCATATTTACTACTTAACCAGTTTACAAAATCTTTTTTATGACTATTGGAATTTCGTTGTCAGGTGGCGGTGCAAAAGGCATTGCACATTTGGGAGTTTTGCAGGCTTTGATGGAGGAAGGCATCAAAATTAACCGCATTGTGGGTGTGAGTGCAGGAGCTATGGCAGGCTCATTATTTGCGGCAGGCTATAAACCCAAACACATATTAAAGTTTTTTTCTTCTCAACAAATGTTAATGTTTTTTCGTCCCTCTTTTGGTGTTCAAGGCTTATTGGATATGGACAAAACATATAATGTCTATCGTGTGTTTTTTCCTGATGACAAATTTGAAACCCTCGATATTCCAACAACTGTGGTAGCAACAGAAGTACATCATGGCAAATTAACCTATTTTGATAGTGGTGAGCTTATCAGACCTATTCAGGCTTCTTCTTGTTTGCCAATTATTTTTAAACCTGTACGAATTGGTGCATATTATTACATAGACGGTGGCACATTGGATAATTTGCCCATAGCACCCTTACAAGGCAAGTGTGATTTTACGATTGGCGTGCATATTAATCCGATAGGTTATTTAAAATCTATGAATGTTAAAGAAATTATAGAAAGGACTTTTCACTTAGGGGCAATTGCCAATATTGCAGCCCGTAGCAAAGAGTTTGACTTTTTTATTGAACCTGCACAACTCGGAGATTTTACAGTTTATGACATCACAAAACTTAAAGAAATGTATCAAGTTGGTTATGATTATGCAAAAAGCTTGATGCCTGAACTGTTGAAAAAGATGGAAAAAGTGGCTTCAAAGCAAAAAATAGAAGGAGAATGGACTTGGAAAGAGATTCCTGAGTGATAAGCAGCAATACAAATTTATTTATAACATAAACTTTAGTGTACTTTGATTTTCAAGAATTTATATTAATAAAAATATGAAACTATTCAAGACATTTCTTTACATACAGATGTCTTAAATATTCTAAATAATGTAAGTTGCGTAGAATGTACCACAGACTTTAGTCTGTGATTTTATCATAACTTTAATTAGCAAAATTTACAATAGACTTACTAAAAACAAGTGTTTTTAATGGTTTTCCAAATTGTAATTTTAGAAAACCACAGACTAAAGTCTGTGGTACAAAGCACTATGCAACTTACATTAAATAATCAAGTAAATTTTAAATTACGACTATAATTTTGTTATTTTTGGCAATATATTAGCAATATCAATATATTATGACTCAATTTCAGTCGAAACAATTATGAAAAAACTTTTACTTTTTACTTTTTATATTCTCTTAGTCATTGTCATTCCTGATATTTTTGCACAACCTCGTTTTGAGTGGGTTGTAAATCCTCAATATGAGCATGCAGGAGATTTTTCTCATGGGCTTGCAGGAGTTTCACGAAATCATAAATACGGTTTTATTGACAAACAAGGCAAAATTGCTATTAAACCTGATTATGATGGACTTAGGACATTTTCGGAGGGTTTGGCATCTGTGGAAAAAGATATAAAATGGGGTTTTATTGACAAAACAGGCAAAACAATTATTGATTTTAAGTTTGAATTTTCTTTAATGGGGAACCATCGTTTTGTGGAAGGTTTCATGCCATTTCAGGCAGGTACAAGTTTATACGGTTTTTTGGACATGACAGGGAAATTAGCCATTCCTGCAACATATAACCGTGTGCAAGAATTTTCAGAATCATTGGCAGCCGTAGAAAAAAATCATAATTGGGGTTTTATTGATAAAAAAGGTAGAGTCGTTGTGAAGTTACTTTATGATGAAGTTGGACGTTTTTCGGGTGGTTTGGCAAGGGTCAAACACAATGGAAAACATGGTTTTATTGACGTTACAGGCAAAATAATTATTCCATTAGAATATCAAAATGCTGATGATTTTGGGGAAGATTATGCACAAGTTAAAAAAGATGGCAAAAGTTTTTTTATAAATAAAACCAATACCATGATTTTTAAAATGCCATTGCCCGCATCGCCATTTTATCATGGGTTTTCTATTATTAAATATAAAGATGAGTATGGTTATATTAGCAAAATTGGAAAAATAGTCATTGTACCTCAATTTTCTGACGCACAACCCTTTTCGGAAGGTTTGGCAAGAGTTTGTGAAGGTGGCAAATATGGTTTTATTGATAAAAATGGTGATTATGTAATTCCTGCAATGTTTGAAGATGCAGGTTCTTTTTATGAAAATTTATGTGCTGTAAAAGTCGGAGGAAAGTGGGGCTATATTAAAAATCCATTACCACCACAAGCCCAACAAATGACCTCACATCATACGCCCAAATAACACGCCTAAAAAAATTATACATTTTTTATATACTCATTCCAATAATTAAAATATCGTCTATTTGCTTTTCATTGCCTCGCCAAGTTTCGATAGTTTGGTCAAGAATTTGCTGTTGGAGTGCTAAATCTTGTTGGTGAATTTCCAAAAATAGGTTTCGCATTTGTCTAATCATGAATTTCTGTATTTTTTCGCCTCCAAATTGGTCTTGATAGCCATCTGTAAAAAGGTAAAAAGTTGTTGGTGCTAAACCTAACTCAATAATATGTTTTGTAAAAAGTCGTTGTTCTTCTTTTTGCTCACCACCAATTGGCATTTTATTTCCTTTTATTTCTTTCAGTTCGTTGTTTTGAATGTAAATAAGTGGGTTTTTTGCTCCCGAATATTCTACCAAATGCTTGGTTTTGTCAATCACACAGACCACTAAATCCATGCCATCTTTGTTGTTAGTTTCAGCTTGTTTCAATGCTTTTCTCACCAAAATATGCATATTATTTAGCATTTTATCACTCTCAAAAATATGCCAAACATTTACAATTTCATTCAATATTTTGTAACCTATCATGCTCATAAATGCACCTGGCACGCCATGACCTGTGCAATCTACGGCAGCAATTAAAATTTTATCTTCTGTGGTATGAAACCAATAAAAATCTCCTGAAACAATATCTTTGGGTTTAAATAATACAAAAGAATTTGGCAAAACTGCTTTAATTGTATCTATATTAGGTAATATTGCACTTTGAATACGTTGTGCATATTTTATACTGTCTGTAATTTTAGTGTTTTTTGCTTCTATTAGCCCTTTTTGTATGCTTAATTCTTGGTTTGCATTGGCTAAAGCTAAATTTGCTTTTATAGTTTTGATAATTAAACTATATCGTGTTTGGATTAAAATAATCACAAAAAAACCAATAACAACAATTAATAAACCACCTTCTATTAAGGCATCATGAAAATTAAGATTATGATTAAGATTAAAAAAAATGGTACAGGCAGCAGCAGAAAATGACATAGCAATTACAGAAAAATACCACCGCCATAGCACAAACATGCCTGCTCCAATAAATAAAGCAATATAATTTATTGTATGACCTAAAAAATGTTCTGTGTCTATTAAGCTGTATGTATAAGCATTTTGTAAGGATATTACAAAAAACACTAAATAAGCTGCATAAAAAGATGGAAATTTATATTTCCGATGCAATACAATAAGACTAATACTTAGAATAGAAACCAAACAGCGAATAATAAATATTTTGTACCACGCATGTGGTATATTTATATAGTCAGCAAATCCAAAAACTGGGTCAAAAATAGCTGCAATCCACAGACCTGTAATATGATAGCGAATTACCGATTTTTCTAAACTTTGTTTTAGTTGCAGTTCTGAGACTGCAGCTAAAGAATTTTCATTATTAGTAAAAGGCATTTTAGTAATTTTTGCTTTTTAAAACGGTAATTTATCCAAATCCACATTTCCACCTGTCAAAATAATACCAATACGTTTTCCTTTAATATTTTCTACTTTTCCAAATAAAATAGCTGCAAAAGGCACTGCACATGAAGGTTCTATAATAATTTTGAGCCTTGTCCAAATCAATTTCATGGCTGCAATAATTTCATGTTCCTGTACAGTTACGATTTGGTGAACATAATTTTTGATAACTTCAAAAGTTTTTTCACGAATAGATGCTCTTAAACCATCGGCAATCGTATTTGTTGTGGTGTTGCTTTGCATAATTCCCGAATAAAAAGACCGAAAAGCATCATCAACTTCTGCTGGTTCTGTACCAATAATTATCGTTTTTGGCGAAACATAATGCGAACTTAAAGCTGTTCCACTCATCAAACCACCTCCTCCAACAGGAGTCATCATAATATCTAAATTCTCAACTTGTTTATAAAACTCTAATGCCGAAGTGCCTTGTCCTGCAATAACCCGAAAATCATTGTAGGGAGCTACATAATGACTTTGAGTTTCGTCTAAAATTTTGGCTACTGCTGTTTCACGTGCTTCTATGGTGGGTTTGCAAGTAATAATGTTGCCACCATATATTTTTACGCTATCCATTTTTACAGTTGCAGAGTTATCGGGCATGACAATATATGCAGGAGTTTTTCGCAAATTTGCAGCCAAAGCCACAGCCTGTCCATGATTTCCCGATGACTGCGTTGCAACACCATTTTTTAGTTCTTCGTCAGACAAACCAAAAATAACATTCGCTGCACCTCGCATTTTGAAAGAACCTGTTTTTTGAAAATTCTCACATTTAAAAAAAATATTAGCTCCTATTAATTCGTCAATACTGTGTGAAGTCAAAATCGGAGTTTCATGAATATAGGGTTTTATTCGCAAAGCTGCGGTTTCTATATCATGCAAAGTAGGAATATGATTCATGGTTGTGTTCTTGTTAAATGCTAAACTCCCAAATTGCTCAAATCCATACCTGGTATATTTGGCATCATGCCTTCAGTTGCTTTTTGCAAATAGGCTTTGTTTTTCTCTTCTACTGCGTCCATAGCCTTATTAACAGCCGCAACTACTAAATCTTGCAGCATTTCTATATCTTCAGGCTTTATTAAATCTTTGTCAATTTCCAACTTTACAAGTTGTTTTTTGCCATTGGCAGTAGCTTTAACCATACCTGCACCAGCTTCACCTTCTGCGGTAATGCTACCTAAATTACTTTGTGCATCTTGTAGCTTGGTTTGGATTTCTTTTACCTTACCAAGCATTTTACTCATATCAAACATAAAAAGAGATTAAAAGTGTGTAATAACAAAAGTAGCAATTTTATTAGTTTATCCAAAATATTGCAATAAAGATATAAATTTTAAGCATCAAAATTTTTAAAATATCATAAAATAAGTTATAATTTTAAATAAACTAATTTTGATGCGGAAAACCTAATAAAGATATAAATTTTCTGCATCAAAATTTGAAAATGATTAAGGTTTTTTCTTATAAGACAATATACAGAAAATCTAAGTATTAATAAGGCTATTTCTACAAAAAATCATAAGTTTGTGCTATGAATTCTTATACCGAAGAAAATTATTTAAAAGCTATTTTTAAAATAGCTGAAAATGCTGAAGAAAATGTCAGCACAAATGCCATTGCTGAAAAATTAGGAACCAAGGCTTCCTCTGTTACCGAAATGATTAAAAAGTTAGCAGATAAGCAATTAGTGGTTTACGAAAAATATCAAGGTGTGAAATTGACAAAAACAGGCGAGAAAATTGCCATTCAAATCATTCGTAAACACCGTTTATGGGAATATTTTTTGGTAAATACCTTAGCTTTTAAATGGGACGAGGTGCATGAAATTGCCGAGGAATTGGAACATATAAACTCTGATGCTTTGATAGATAAATTGGATAGTTTTTTGGGTTTTCCGCAATATGACCCACATGGCGACCCAATTCCAAACAAAGAAGGACTTTTTAATAAGCACCAATCATTACCACTTAGCACTTTTCAAGTACATGAAAAAGTGCTAATAACTGGTGTAATTGACCATAGTGCAGCTTTTTTACAATACTTGGCAGCTATAAACTTATCATTAGGTTCTTGTTTAGAAATTGAAGACATAGCAAACTTTGACAAATCTTTTACCATTTTATTAAACAAAGAAAAGCAGATTTTTTTGAGTTATCAAGTTACTAAAAACTTACTTGTTGTGAAGTTATAAAGATAAAATAATGTTTTTTTGAAAAGTATCATACATTTGGTTGTAGTTTATTTGACTGAATATCAGGGGTTTGAAGGAGTTTTGACAAATATCATGACGATTTAATTGTCTAAACTTAGTTATTTATACGAATCTTTATTAACTTTGCAGCCAAATAGTTACCAAAAAATTTTACAAATATCTACTTATGGAAAATACTTTTGCTATCGAAGCCCCACATGGCGAAACTATACAGATACCAACGGCTTTTGTTGCTGAAAATGATATTTATGCAACATTAAAGACTGATATTGATATAAAAAAATACTATGAAGACAATGGTTATGTAGTCTTACGTGGACTTGTTCCAACAGAATTATGTGATAATGCTCGCAAAGCATTTGAAGGAGAAGTAAAGCCATATAACGATTTTATATATAGACAAGCCTCAGCAAATCCAGAAAAACATAAATTTACAGCACACAATTATATGTTAAATTCTATTTTAAATGTGCAAGATTTAGATAAAAGTAAATTTCATAATTTTAATGAGTTTGGTACGCAAATTTTAACACACAAAAACGTACAAAATGCCCTCAATAATTTGATGGGAGAACCCGCAAAAATGGTTCAAACCATGTATTTTGAAGGAAATCCTGCAACTTGGGCTCACCAAGATAGTTATTATTTAGATGCTTCAACTTTGGGTAGAATGGTTGCAATTTGGGTTGCAGTAGAAGATATTGCTCCTGGTGCTGGTCGTTTTTACGTCTATCCAACAAGCCATAAAATAGATATGGAAAAAAATGGTGGCAATTTTGACATTGCTTTTAACCATGACCGTTATAAAAATTTGGTGCTTGACATTATTCATAAATTCAAATTACAATGTGTTGCTCCTGCACTCAAAAAAGGTGATGTGTTGCTTTGGCATGGCAAAACAATTCATGGAAGTTTGAAAACCGCACAACCTGAATTTTCTCGTAGTTCTTACACAGGTCATTATATTCCTGAATCTTGTAATTTTTTGCAATACCAATCTCGTGTAAAACCATTGAATTTAAGAGAAGTGAATGGCATGAAAGTAAATTTTCCAAAAGACCAAAATGAACTTAAAAACCAACTTTTAATGAAAGTGGAAACCACTTTCCCAAAAAGTTTTCAATTTGCTAAAAAATTGGCAATAAAAATGGTAACGAAATAGTATTTTAACAAAAGTATAAATTAAGTATTCATGCGTAAGCTAAAAAATATAGCAAAAAATTCTTTGCGAACTTTCTTTGAGGTTGGACAAAATTTATTAAATATTAATTTTTTGCCTAAACATTTTTATTCAGATACACCCAATATTGCTGAACTTCGTCAGGATAGTTTTTGGAAAAATCCAATGACATTGGCTGGTATTCAAGGTGTTGCGATACAAACACAGAAAGATTTTGTCGAAAAATGTCGCAAAACAACAAGTTTGGAAAGGTTAGCTAAAAAAGATATTCATTCAGCAGCTTGTCAAAAAAATGGAGAACCAGGTTATGGTAAAATAGAAGCCGAATTTTTACATTGTTTTATTCAAAGCCATAAACCTAAAAAAATCATTCAAATTGGTTGTGGAGTTTCCACTGCTATTATTTTGCAGGCGGCACAGGAAAGTAATTATAAACCTAAATTAATTGCGGTTGAGCCATATCCTACAAAGTTTTTGCAACAAGAACAAGGTGCAGGCACTTTGCAACTTATTGCCGAAAAAGCCCAAAAAGTGGATTATAACATTTTAGCAGATTTGGAAGCTGGTGATTTTTTATTTATTGACTCCACACACACAGTAAAACCAGGTAGTGAAGTAAATTATTTGATTTTAGAAGTGCTACCACGACTTAAAAAAGGGGTTTTTGTCCATTTTCATGATATTTATTTTCCTTATGATTATCAACGAGGTTTGCTGACTTCTGAATTATTCTTTAATAAAGAAAGTACATTATTGCATGCATTTCTTAGCTGTAATTATAAATATACAGTGCTTACAGCTTTGAGTATGTTACATTATGAGGCAAGTAGTTTTATGGTGCAGCAATTTCCAAACTATATTCCGCAGCAAAATGACTATGGCTTGCGTACAAATACGCACGAGGGTGAGGATTTTCCATCTGCAATTTATTTGGAAGTAATAGTTTAATTTTAATAATATTGATTTTTACTAATGTATATTCTCGGACTTAATGCGTATCATGGCGACTCATCTGCCTGTATTTATAAAAATGGTGAATTAATTGCTGCCACAGAAGAGGAGAGATTTCGCCGAATCAAACATTGGGCTGGTTTTCCTTCTGAGGCTATTAAATTTTGTTTGAAAGAGGCAGGTATCACAATTCAAGATATTGACCATGTTGCTATTTCAAAAGACCCCAAAGCTAATTTAGATAAAAAACTATTTTTTATGGCTAAAAAGTTTGTCAATTTTGGAAGTGTGCTTGATAGACTTTCTAATGCAAAAAAAATGATGGGCTTAAAAGAGGAATTTGAAACAGCTTTTGGAATACCAAAAAATGAGATAAAAGCTGAAATTCACAATGTAGAGCATCATCGCAGCCATTTAGCAAGTGCTTTTTTTGCCTCTGATTTTGAAGAATCTGCCTTGTTTTCTATTGATGGTTTTGGTGATTTTAAATCAGCCATGACAGGAACAGGAAAAGCCAATAAAATAACAGTTTTAGAAGGTGTTTATTATCCACATTCTTTGGGAGAATTTTATACAACTTTTACACAGTTTTTAGGCTTTCATCATTATGGAGATGAATATAAAATTATGGGACTTGCACCATACGGAGAACCAACTTATTATGAACAATTAAAAGATGTTGTAATCTGGAAAAATGGTTTATTCAAAATCAATACAAAATATCTAAAAGATGCCAACGAAAGAAGTCCAATGACTTGGACAGATGGTATTCCTAATATAGATTTGCTTTATACAGATTATTTGGTTGAAAAATTTGGAAAACCACGTCAAAAAGATGAACCTTTAACCCAAGAGCATAAAAATTTAGCTACTTCAGTGCAAAAAATGTGTGAAGAAACTATTTTTTATATGCTTAATGAATTACACAAAAAAACAGGTTTAGATAATCTTTGTGTAGCAGGTGGTGTTGGTCAGAACTCGGTGGCAAATGGTAAAATTCTTAGTAGAACTCCATTCAAAAAAATTTATATTCCGCCCGCAGCCCATGATGCAGGTACATCTATTGGTGCAGCTTTGTATGTATATAATCAAATTTTGGGAAAACCTCGTTTGCCAAAAATGGAACATGGCTATTTAGGTTATCAAGCAACAGATGCAGAAATAGAAAATTGCCTAAATTCTAAAAATATCGTTTACACCAAAATAGATAATCAAGAAGTATTATTTGATAAAGTTACAACTTGTTTATTAGATTGTGGCGTTGTGGGTTGGTTTCAAGGACGTGCAGAATTTGGACCTCGTGCATTGGGACATCGGTCTATTATTGCAGACCCAAGACGCAATGATGCCAAAGAGATTTTGAATGCAAAAATTAAAAGACGTGAAAGTTTTAGACCTTTTGCACCTTCCATTTTGAAAGAATTTGTGCCTGAATATTTTGAAACGGTTGATGAAGTGCCATTTATGGAAAAGGTTTTTGTGATTAAGCCTGAAAAACGTGCCGAAATTCCTGCGGTAACACACGCAGATGGCACAGGTAGGTTACAAACTGTTGATAAAAATATCGAGCCAAAATATTATGGACTTATCGAAAATTTCTACAAAAAAACGGGAGTTCCTATTTTGTTAAATACTTCGTTTAATGAAAATGAGCCGATTGTAAATCTACCCACCGAAGCCTTGGATTGTTTTTTAAGGACAAAAATGGATATGTTGGTTTTAGGGAATTATGTGGTTGAAAGGCAGGATAAGTAGGAAATATGAAATGTAGTTTATACTTAGATAATAATATTTGAAATTTATTATTTTGAATAGAGTTGGTGCAAAATTTGGCATATTGTATTAAAATTTCCCTAAATATTGCACTAACTTTACTCAGAATGATAAAATAAATACAAATAATTGCGACTTAGTACTTATTTTTGAATTTCTACTCTTTATTTAATATCCACTCATATTCTCCACCTCGTGAAATAAATTTTGAAAAATCATAATTCAATTCTTTAATTGCAGTTTTTACACCAACTTCTAAAATTGGTTTGCTGTAAGAATAAGTGCCTGTGGTATTGTCAAAAAACCTACCTGCTGGGTCAACCATTGCATAAGAACTTTTAATTTGAGAATTAGTTTCTGGCACAATACTCGTAATATCTTGCAAACTACTATGTCTATCAAGAAACAAATTAAACTCTTCTTCTGTTATTGTGAAGTTATCAATATACTTGTCATTTTGACCAATAATTGGAAGCACTTGTAAAATTTTCCACCGTTTGGGTTTCGCATAACGAATAAAATCAGTCATATCTTCGTTATAATTGCTGCGATTAACGACAGTATTTATTTTTAACCCATAACCAAAGTATTTAATCTTATCCACAAGTAAACGATATTCGTCTAATTGAAAAACTTTTTTCCCAACAACAGCCCTGCCAATAGTTAAGTTTGTTTCAGAAACTAAACTATCAACACTAAGTGCTATCCAATCAAGTTTTTTACTATTTTGTTCAAGAAACTTCTCAGACAGTTGTGTTCCATTTGTAACAATCATCGTAGTTTGATTGGCATCTTTGGCAGTTGCAATCAATTCAGGCAACCATTTACACAATGTAGGCTCACCACCTGCAAAAGTGATTTTTTGAAAGCCAAAATCTGCAAGTTGTTGCACTACTTGTAAGGCTTCATTCTTAGGCAAATGCCCTTTCGGTAAAATACTTTGCTTTACATCTTGAAAGGTTGCAAAACAAAATTTGCAACACATATTACAAGGCTCCCATAAGTGGAAATTTACAGACGAAATTTGATGATTTGTATTTAACATAATTAATGAATTTAAGTTTCCGTATAGGTTTCATCAATTATTTACATACAAATCACTAAGTTATACTGCAAATGAACACAAAATTAGTACAGCTTTTTACTTTTAAGCAACTACCTTTCATTTGCAGTAATAACATAAGTCTTAATTTTCAAATTTCCACATCTCTTCAAATTCTTTCCAAACAACATTTTCCTTTATGTTGCGAACTATTACATCTGCACTTATCTCTTTTTTTCCTTCCCACAAATCCCAAATCCATTTAGGATGTTGTGCTAATTTTTCAAAATTTAGGTTTTGGTTATTAGAAAATTGTAAAGGAAATAAATAATCCTTTGTAAATAATTTTTTCTTTTGATTGTTTAAAATCACATCAAGCTCCAAAAATGATATTTTTTTAAACAAATTTTTGTAGAGTTTCAAATCTCCCTCAAAATAATTAGTAATGATAAGCGGAATTATTTTTATAGAGCTTAACTCTACTGTTGCATCTATACCAAATTTTTCTTTAATAGCAACCCAATCTTCTTTAATATTTGCAACAGCTTTTTGTAACTGCTCTGCTGCACAACCCTCTAACCTTACTGTTTCAGAATAAGCAGCATGCCTAAACTCGTCACTTATATTTCCCATTTTTGCTTCACAAACAAACAAATGATTATCTTTGAAAGCCAATACATCAAAGTCCCCCGATTGTCCATTTGAAGATGTGAATTTTTCATTATTTATTACTTTAAAAGATTTATTCTCAAACAATTCAGCTATTTTTAATTCAAAATTTTTAGCAAATTTCTGAGCAAGTTTTTTATGTTCAGGTTCTTTTTTCCATCTGTTCAATAGGATATTATCCCATCGCCTATCCCTAAGAAATGCACCCAGCCACAAGACTTGATTATTAAGTTTCATAAATGGTTTATATACCCAAAGTTCAGGAAAGTTTTTCCCTGCAATATCAAAACTTAGGTACTCTACTACTGACTTTGCTTCTTGTGCTGTCCACTTAAAATATTTTTCAACGCCAACAACTAACTTATCGTAGTCAAAAAGTGTTATAGATTCGTTTCCACCAAATAATTCAATAAATAATGAATCACCTTGATTCATTATTCCTAAAATGCTTGGTTGAGTAGGAGATTTGAAAGCTGAAAAACATTTTAAAAGCAACAATACTTTTTCAAAGTCGATAGAAGTTTCATGTTCCTTAATAACCTCTGAAACCCCATAAAAGTTGAAGTGTTCTACTATAGGTTGTATCTCTGTCCTTCTTTTTTGTTCAGAAACTAAAAAACTTTTTTGCTCAGAAACTGAAAAATAATTCGCACCAAAAAAGTAAAATTCTTCGGGTACATTTTTCATATTATTTACCCTAAAAGTTCTAAATTCTTCATTACCAATTAATGGAGCTTGTCCTTGAATAGTATTTACAAAATCCCAATAACCACAAGAATAGAGTTCTACTTCATTCGTATCATTTTTTCTCTTTATAGAACTCTCAATGAAATCGTATAAATCAAGGAATTTATCGTCTGGTGGAATATGTATACCTAAATTTCGTTGAAATTGTTTTTGAAGTTCCTCATTATTTGCAAACGAAAAAGTAATATTGCCCTTACCTTTGCAAAGATGTAATTGTTTATTTAACTCTTCGTATAGAGCAACTTCATATTGAGTTGCTACACCACTATCGTTGATATTTAGGGAATAATGAAATAAAATATAGCCAAGAGCAATATCTCCAAAAGAATATTCTGAAAAATACTTTTGATGTTCTTCTGCTTCCTTGTCTATGCTTTTTTGTTCTGAAATAATTAAATCCAATTCCGCTACAATCCGTTCAAGTCGTAGATTTCCTTGAGCAATTTTTTTGAATGAATTTAAAAAGTCTTGATGTTCAAATGCTCGCCATAATTTAAAGTGCTTACAATAGTCTGCCTCTGCAACCACTAACAATTGTTTGTTAAGCTCATGGTTACAATTTTGAGATTTTTCAAGATAAGACTTTAAAAAAGTGATTTTTATATCACTTTCCAATATTTCTTTGAGGTAAGAATTAGGAAGTTTAGAGTACCAAAATTCTTCGAATTCTAATATTTTTATATTCTGTTTGTAAAACACAAGAACTTCAGTAGATGAAAATTTGTTTGTGCTAAACAATTGACATAAACTATTATAGTTCTTTTCGTCAAGATCTATATCAATTTGGTTTTTATGTACTTTTAATTTTTTTGTCATAATCTAATTTTAATTTAATGCCTCGGGGCAATTAGAATTATAACGACACAAATATACTAATAATTTTATTACTTGCAAAGATATTTTTAAAAAAATATGAAAAAATTATTAAATCATATTAATTCTAATTTAATATATAAGTTTACTTTCCAAAAGTAATGAAACTTTTGGAAAGTAAAATAACTATTAACTATTTTGGATAGAATTTTAGGCGAATTTTATCTACTTTCTCCCCTTGTTTACCATCTTCATCATCTTTATATTTATTTAAAGTCTGACGTGCTGGCTGACCTTTATCTCCATAAATACGTGTATCATCTGGATTTACAGCCCTAAGTTCTGCATGATTATGACCATTGATACCACAAGAAGTGAAAACAGTTGTCGCAAATGCGGCAATTAAAAAAGAGCCTATTATTTTTTTTATCGTTATTTTTTTCATATCAGTAAAGTTTTAATAATCCAAAAGTATTTAACTATTTGCTAATTGCCAAACAATCATGTAGATATTTTGTAATATAGATATGAAAAAGTAATTTTGGAATTTTTAGTAC
>JAYTNF010000388.1:0-1823 GCA_043748455.1 Cytophagales bacterium | reverse complement strand
TTACTAATTAATTGATTATCAAGTAATTATGTTTTTAAAGTTCCGTTAGGAACGACATATTTATAGCAAAAAATAGCACCGACTCCCCAAAGTGCCGTAAGCACAACATATTTCGTGCCTAACGGCACTTTGAGAACAGGGAATATGCGTCTGCTATAAATATTGCGTGCCTAACGGCACTAAAAAACACTTTCTTAGCTTAACAGCAGTGGACTTTAGTCCGTTTCCTTGCATTTTTAGTGTAAAAATACGTTTTTTATTAAATAATTTGATTTTCATTACTCAAAAACAAACTAAAGTCCGTTCTACAGATACTAAAACTCACATCAAAACAATATTCTTAATAGATTTTAGAAAAGGCATTGGTGGAACAGAAGCCATAATTTTCAAATCTGTTGCAAAATTTGTTTGGTTATCAAGAAAATACAAAACATCTTCAATAGGATTGTTGCGAAATAAAATTGCAAAAATATCTTTAATACTTCCGCCTTTTCTTAACATAATATCCAAAATCATTTTATCATAGAGTTTAAAATGTTTTTGGAAAGTTTTTTTGTAAAAAGGCTGTCCCGTTGTTTCCAAAGATTGCACAATATTCATACTATCACGCTGAATATTCAAAAAAGTATAACCTGTTGAGGCTTTTGATTGTCCACCTGCAATACCAATACGTTTAATTCGCTGTCCTTGACGGTCTGCAAACTCAAAATCTGTCATGGGAATAATTCCAAATTCTTCCTCTTCAATTTTAAAATCAGTAATTTCTAAGGTATTTGTTATGTAATTTTTCAGAGGAATTAAATAGTCGTCTTGATTTTTAAACACCTCCTTACCAAAAATTGTAAATTCAATCAAAGCCTTGTTATTTTCGTAGGGCAAAATATAGAAAAAACGGACTTCGTTAGCTTGGTCAATTCGGAAATCAAACATTGTCATTTTTGAAACATCAAATCTCGGTTTTTCAGTTTTAATTACCCAACCTTTAAAATGTTGTAATAAAATTCTATCCGCATCTTTATAGGTTTCTGGTGAAATTCGTGAGTCAAACAAGTATTTTCCGCTAAAAGTTTGGTTTTGAGTCTGTAAAACAACATTTTCGGCGTTTTCTGTAACATTTATTATCGTATCTTGAACAAAAATAATATTAGGAAATTTGGCTAATTGTTGTTTAACTTCTTTATAAAAATCTATTCCTCTAATTATTTTATAATTTAAAGTCAATAAGTTATAAATTTGCTGATAATTTTCTGTAATAAATTCTATGTTATTCCATTGTCTATATACAATATTGTCAAAAGGCGTGGTTTCTTGAGTCCAAAAGCACCAAGTTTTATCATTTTGTAATTTCGTTTCTTTATCAACAATTAGTATTTTTTTATCTGATAAGGAACTTTTGCTTAGACAATATGCTAAACTCAGCCCCGAACAGCCACCACCTGCAATAATATAATCAAAGTCTGTGTTCATTTTGATAAAGTTATTAATTTTATTCCTATGAATGAAAATAAAATGATGTATTTTTGTGCCGTTAGGCCAATTCCATTGCGGACATGTATATTGGTAGAAAATAGATACCCCTCCCTGCTTCTGCTCCGTTAGGTCAATTCCATTGCGGGCTATATAAAGCTCCTAACGGAGCAAAGAGTGGTGAAGAAATCATCTATTTTCTACCAATATAAAGTGCCTAAAGGCACAAAAAAACAAATTTTCAAAAATGTCACTCATATTGTAATTAACCAGTATTTTTATTTCATTTTTGCTATTTCATTGGCAACATACTCTGAATAAACTCTGCCTCGCTGTTCTGCAAAATAATCTAAGCC
>JAYTNF010000387.1:0-23411 GCA_043748455.1 Cytophagales bacterium | reverse complement strand
TTACTAATTAATTGATTATCAAGTAATTATGTTTTTAAAGTTCCGTTAGGAACGACATATTTATAGCAAAAAATAGCACCGACTCCCCAAAGTGCCGTAGGCACAACATATTTCGTGCCTAACGGCACTTTGAGAACAGGGAATATGCGTCTCTGCTATAAATATTGCGTGCCTAACGGCACTAAAAAACAATTTCTTAGCTTAATAGCATTGGACTAAAGTCTATGCTACAAAAAAAGGTTAAGGATTTCTCCTTAACCTTTTTATTTATTTAATCAATTACTAAACTAACTAAAAATTAGTCTAATCTTTGACCTGTACCATAATGTACGTCTCTTACGTAAGTTAAACCTGGGTAAGCATCAAATTGATAGTTAGTTTGGTTTTGACCTTGTTGAGTGTTACCATTAGCACCACCGAAGTTACCAAACAATGTGAACGTCTGACCAGCAGCACCGTTTCCGTTAGCAGGAGTTGTTGTGTTTCCTGAACCGCCAGGTATTACAACTGCACCACCACCGTTAGCACGGAACCAAGAGTTTACACGAGCAACACCATAACCAGAACCACCGTTTACAACAACGATTCTTGTAATTCTTCTATGAGAGTTAGCTAAAACTGGATCTACTGTTACATAAGAAATAAATGTAGCATCACCAGTAGTTACAGCACCAGATACTTTTGGAACAGTTACTTTTGGACCTTCTACCAAGTTATTGATAGCTGTTGCAGAGCTTTGAACTTCAACACGTGAGAAGTTACCAAGATAAGCAGCACCAGTAGGAATATTAGTAATGTCTGTACCATCTGCACCAGCTGCAGTTTGAGCACCAAAACTAACGTTAGCTACTGTACCTGTGATAGCAGTACCAGTACCAGTATTTGCTACAGTGATTCTACCACCAACACCACCAAGAGTAACAGGAGTGTTTAATTCTCTTGTTAATGCAGCACTTAATTCTTCTATGATATAAGTAGTAGGTGCAGATGTATAACGAGGTGCATTACTTACATTTGTTGTACCAACAAGTGTAGTTGTAAACAAGAACTGATTTGCAATAAGAGCAGAACTAAGATTGAAGTCAGCAGGTATTGTAGATTGTCTTGTTGATCTTTGGAAAATAGAACCAGCACCTAAACCTGAAGGACCTGAAACAGAAGTTACAGTACCTAAAGAGTTTATTCTTGTATTGAAAGTAATTACACCACCCGTTGGAGCAGCAGCACTACCAGAAGTACCAGGATACTCTAATAAGTTCAAACCACCACCAGAAAGCACAATTCTTGGAGCTACTGAATAACCAGTACCACCGTTTACAATAGTGAAGTCAATTCTTGCTCTTGTAACGATTGGAGTAGGTCTAAAAGCTATACCTTGTCCAGTCATTGTTGGGTGATTTAAGAATGTTAATACATCACTCTGTGCAACAGTAGAAGGAGTAGCAGGACTAACACCATTAAAGCTGTTATTAGAATCCATAGTAACAAATGCAGCAGCAGTTAAGCTCGCAGGACCAGTGATACCAGGAACTGGTACGTTAGTTCTGAACCAAGGGTTTGGAACTAATTTAGCTGTAATAGCACTTGTAAAGTTTACTGTACCAGAAGTTGGAGCAAGATAACCTGAACCACCATCAATGATACGAGCACCAGCCAATACATTACCTACAGCACCACTATTATCTGTAACAAATACAGGAACTCCCCATGCATGTTTACGACCTGTAACAGTTAAGTTATTTGGAGCATCAAATATTACTAACATGTTGTTACCAGCTAAATACTCAGCAGTTGACAAGTTAATAGTAGTTGTGTTAGATTTAGCACCACCCATAGCTGTAGCCAAAGTAGTTGCTTGGCTTGCAGTTTGTGCAGTAGCAGAATAAGAATAAGTATTTAAAGCAGAACCTGTAGCTACAGTACGTCCAGCACTACCACCACCGATAGCAGCTAAAGTATTACCGTTACGTTGTGGTACAGCTCTCAATGATATTTGGAAATTACCATTTACACCTGTAAAAGGAGCTTGGTTATTTAAGAAATCATTATTTAATGGACCAACAGCACCACCAGCATAAGTAACATTGATAGGTGTGTTTAAAACAACTCTAATGATTTTACCAAAATTTGCAGCATCAGCAGGATTACTATTTACTGTAACAGTAGTACCTACAGTTTGCAAAGCATTAGTCAAAGTTGCAGTACCAGCAGTAGTTGCAGCAGCATTAGCTACTAACTCTACTCTTGGCAAGTATGTGTAACGAGAACCCCAACCAGCACTGAATGAAATACCACTACCTGTAGCATCAATAGTACCAGCAGCACCAGTAAATAATGAAGAAATATCACCAGCTACTAAAGCTTCGTTAAATTTAATACCACCATTACCATTAGACACAAATAAATGTCTTGTAGAAACTCCTGTGAAACCAGTAGAAGATACTGCTTGTCCAAAAGAGAAGTTTACAAAAGGCAATGTTGCATTAGGATATGAACCAGCACCAGTTAATCTTACTTCTTGAATTGCACCTACGCCATTTGGACGAGTAGATGTAAGTGGATCTACACCTGCACCAACAAAAGGATTATTCAAATAACCAGCAGCATAATCCACAAATAAACGAGCAGTAGCATCTGTTACCGCAGGCACAAGGCTATTATAACCTTTGTCTGGGTCAGCAGAACCAGCTTGATTTGTTTCTGTGAAAACAACTGTTGGCAAGTAATTAGTAAATTGGTTTGCAGTTGTTGGTGTAACTGTTGTTGCAGTATTGAACAAGAAGTTAGAACCACCATCTGTTACTTGGATAGGAGTTGTAGTACTTAAATTTACATAACCACCTACAGAACCAGAACCAGCAGCTTGACCACCAAAACCAGCAGCATTAACAATATCAGTTCTTGTGAAAGATAAGCTACCGTCTCCTGCGTAACCAGAACCACCAAGAAGCACACCAGCAGCATCACTATTAACCTGAACTGCATTGATTGTTTTGAAAGCAGTTTCAAATTCTGTTTGGTTTGTTGCAGCAACAGTAAAACCTGTTGTACCATTTGCACCTTGATATACAGCAGCACTGTTTGCTCTATTAGCAGCACCTAACGTAGAGCTAAGGCTTGCAACAGTAGTAGCAGTAACAGTAGGGTCTATAGTACCATCAGCTCTGAAAATACCTGTTACACTAACAGTAGGAGCAGTTGCATAAAAACCACTTCTTGAGAAGTTGTTTGCATTTGGCATTGCTACAGTACTTACATTACGAATGTCAATAAATGTACCAGCTGTTTCAAGACTTGTTAATTGTGCACCAGTACTTTGTGGCGTAAACGTAGTAGTAATTTGAGCAGGAGTTGTAAATGCTTCTACTAAGAATTGTGGACGAGAAAACGTTGGTTGAGGAATATCTGTAGGTGTTACATTAGGACCATACAAGAATCTCTCGTTTGTAACTAACTGACCAGCAGCATTCCAATAAGTTCTGTTAAATGCAAATTCGCTATAGTTCAAACGGATTGGTAAACCAGCAGCAGAAGCAGGGATTAACATAGCGTAATCACCTGTTGCATTTACTGTACCGTAAGTAACAGCTTTAGAATAAGAAAAACGTTGGATTGCACCTGATTGAACACGTACACCAAAGGCATTCACACCTTCGCCATTGCTTTCAGTAATAAAACGTTGGTGGAAATAAGGAGTTCCAGTAGTAGAACCATCATTTCTTGTAACGTCAATACTTGCAGTTACTAAGTTTGCAACAGTACCTGCAGCAGTTGTGTTGTTTAAGATAGCAGGAGTTACTAATTCGTCAGTAATACCAGCATTCAAATCAGCACCACCGATTACAGAACCAGTTGTAGTGTTTGTTAAATCACCTTCAAAAAAAGCTCTACCTTTGATAACAGCCATTTTGTTAGTACCAATAGCAGCCGCAACTTCAAACATAGGAACTACGTTACCTACATTGATAGTTCCGTTGTTAGGAATACCACCGTCTGGCGTTAAGTTAGCTACATAGTTTAATTGAGTAAAACCAGTTGCAGTAACATTAACAGAAACTTCACCACTTCTTAATTCAGGGAATGTGTAAACACCATTTAAAGCACCACCAGCAGCAGTTGTAAATGCTCTACCATATTGAGAGATTGTAACAACAGCAGTAGTGATTGCTTCTTCAGTACGACCACCACCAGTGTTTCCACCGCCAGAGAATGTAGTTTCATTAGCCGCAACAGGTATTACTGTGTAAAATACACGTCCACCTGCATTGATTCTATCTAATGAATCCATAGAACGTTGCCAAGTCATTAATCTGTTTCTTTCTTTTTCAGCAAGAATCATATTGGCATTTCTTTGGTCGTTTAAGAAAGTCAATCTGTCTTTCTCAAGAGTCAAAGCATTAGCTTCTGTAAACTCTTCTTTCTTACAAGCCACTAAAGCAGCACCTGCAAGTAGTAATGTACCAAAACGAATTGGATACTTTACGAGATTTTTGTTCATAATTTAAGTATTTAAAATGTAATTAAGTTTATTAATTCACGCACAAAGGTATTACTAATATTTAGGTTTGCAAAAGTAAATAGAAAAAAAACTTTTTTTTTTGATTTTTTTTATCTTTTGCTTAAATTATTCCTAAAACTGTCCCTAAAACTGTCTATGTTTCTTTGTCTTTATTGCTAATTTTTAACAAATAAAAACAAGGTTTGACAATTTTTAGTATAACCTTCTATTTCTATGTCCCAGTTGGTTGCAAAAAGGTTGCAAAGGGTGTTAAAAAAATATAATTTTTTTTAAACCAATGTAATTTATGAAGAATTATTGGTTGCTAAAAAGTCTCACAGATGTCATCTTTTGAAAAGATGACATCTGTGAGACTTTTTAGCAACCAAGTAAAAACCTTATTTTACTTCTATTAACAAATAGAAATCATTTTTATTTTTCATAATATCATGTACCAATAATTTATGGGTTTGGCTGATATTCCATTTTTCTTGTCCTTCTTCAATTTCCATTTGCCCAAATTTCTTATTATAATAGTCTATTAGCTCTGCATTTAGGGCTTCATAGAGTTCTAAGCTATTTACACGTACTTCTACATTAATTTTATTTACTTTTGCCTCCTTAAACTTATAGCTTATGGCGGCAGTTTCACCTTCACCCAAAGAAATTTTATAGTTGAGTTCATCAGCAGTTTCTTTAATTAGGGTTGCATCTACCTCAGCTTCTAATTTTTTTACAGCATCTTTTGTCATTTCCAAACTAATTCCACGAAAAATACCATCTAAACTTGCTACCAAAATCTGAAAATCCTCACTATAAGCTGCAAAATGTTTCATGTCAGCAAAAGATGCTTCAATATCGGCATCTATTTTAAGGTTAGACGAATCTTTGTTAATTGTAACGGAATCTTTGGGAGTTTCTGTAATTGTTTTTTGCCCAGAATTGCAAGCCGACACTATAAATAATGATATTGCAACAACAAAAAGCATAATAAAAGATTGATTCATAACAATATTGATTAAAATTACATGAAATAAAGGCACAAAGTTATAAATTTTGTAATTCCAAAATGATAACTTGCAAAAAATTATGACAAAACTATGTTTTTTGCAATAAAATGAAGTAGTAAGACAAAATAAATGTAACACAGACTTTAGTCTGTGATAAAAGTAATTTGTCGAAAACTGAGGTTATTCACAGACCAAAGTCTGTGTTACAAACCATACTTTTAAACTGCCCAATTAAATAATCTATTCTATGAGAAAAATATTTTTTATCATTGTTATTGTCCTTTGTTGGCATAAAGACATCATTGCACAACCTATTGATTCTGTGGCTGTTAGGCTTCTAATTAAACAAAATCAAGAACTTTTGCTAAAACTTACGCAAAATAATGACCGTATGAATAAGCTAACTGACTCTATCAAGCAGGCTTATAACACCATAGGGCAACACGAAATGGACTTGCAAAAAGCTGATGCAGGTTTGAGGCAGTTTAGAACCCGTTTAGAAATTAACGAAGAAAGTCGTTACCGCATCATTCGCAATAACTTATTGTATTCATTTGAATTTTTTGAGATTTTAAATGATAAATTGAATACTTTGGAGGCTTTTAATCAATTAGAAACCTACCAAAATATGTTGGTTGATTTGAATAATCCTGCAAGTGAAAGTATGGGTTTTTCTTATAACAAAAAAGTGATGCAATTATTAGATTCTAATTTGCCAATACCTGCCAAAAAGAAAAGCCGTTTTTTAGACTTTGCAAAGGTGTTGTTAGAAAATCCGGTAGTAAAAGGAGTAACTTCTATTACACCTGTCTTAAACATTGGTTCGTCTGTATTTAGTTATGTTACAGCTTTGAGTGTCAATGAAGATAAAGTTACAGCAGATAACTTATCAAATTTGAAAAAAGACTTAGATAAATATACAAATTATTATGTAAGTCTTAATAACGCCAATCAAAGTTTTAATACAAGTTTGTCGAGTTTTAAGGTTTCAAATACCAATTTACATAACAAATTGCATGAGTTTGTGGTAAAAAACCTAATAGAAAGTGGATTTAATCCAAAATCACACTATGATGCAAATAGCGAAACTTCATCAGCAGCACAATTAACATATTTATTCTCTGTCTATAATCGTGAGGCAGCCTACAAATATTTAGATGACATTGAACGAAAATTTACAGAAAAAGGTAAGATTAATTATGGAAAAATCTTAGAAAACAATCAACAACTGATTAATATGAACAAAAGAACTCACGAAGTTATTGGTTTGTATAAAGATTTTGAGTATTTGTTTGGGCAATATATGGCAATGTTAGAAAAGAATAACAAAGACATGATTACAATTATGGAACAAGCCTCTGCCGATAAACTTAGTGATACACCAACAATGATTAATCAGCAAGTTGAAAAACTAAAAGTTGAAAAACGTAAAGGGGCAGAAAGCATACAAAAAGCCATTAACATGCCTAAAATGAAAAGTTTAGTAGATAAATTAGATACTTTTTATCCTGCTATGTAATATTTAATAATGGGTTTTCTGTATCAAAATTATATTTTGTTGCAGAAAATCTATTCAAAAGCAAATCTCAACCAAACAAAATTTATGAATATTATTATTACAGGTGCAAGCAGTGGCATAGGTTATGCAACTGCCATGAAATTAGCCGAAAAACCCGATAATTATGTTGTAGCTATTGCAAGAAATCACGAAAAACTCCTACAACTGCAACAAGCAGCAAAAGATAAATTTGGTTATGACCATATTAAGCCACTTGCATGCGATTTGAAACCGCAAAATTTCAGTAACTTACAAGATAAAATTACAAACTTAGTGAAAGATTTGGGTGAAATTCATATTCTAATTAACAATGCAGGTAGCCTGATAAATAAACCTTTTGCAGAACTTGATTTTGAAGATTGGCAAGAAATGTTTGAAAGTAATTTATTAAGTGCTGTAATGATGACAAAACTCATCATACCTTACATGGGAATTTCGCAACATGGACATATTCTTAATATTGGAAGTATGGGAGGTTTTCAAGGTAGTTCTAAGTTTAATGGTTTGTCAGCTTATAGTGCAAGTAAAGCCGCATTAGCTAATTTTACAGAGTGTTTGGCAACAGAATATGTGGCTAAAAATGTGGCTTGCAACTGTTTGGCTTTGGGTGCAGTGCAAACAGAAATGTTAGAAAAAGCATTTCCAGGTTACCAAGCTCCTGTAAATAGCGAAGAAATGGCAGAATATATTGCATTTTTTAGCCACCATGGACATAAAACTCAGAACGGAAAAGTTATTCCACTTGCCATGACAACACCATAAGAAATATGATGTATAAAAATATGATGTATGAAATATGAAATTAATCTGTTGATTATCAAATAATTACAAATAACAAGATAATGTTAGCACCTGTTGTACTTTTTGTTTATAACCGTCCTTTTCACACTGCACAAAGTCTGCAAGCCTTAGCAAAAAATGATTTGGCAACAGAAACTCAGCTAATTATTTATGCTGATGGTATAAAAAAAGATGCAGATATAACACAAATCCATAAAATAGAGGAAGTTCGCAAAATTATTCGTCAAAAATTACCTTTTAAATCTGTTGAAATTCGTGAATCTGTTGCCAATAAAGGTTTGATGAACTCTATTATTGATGGTGTAACGGAGGTTATTAAGGAATATGGGAAAATAATTGTCTTAGAAGATGATTTATTAACTTCAAGAGGTTTTTTGACTTATATGAATGATGCGTTGAATTTATATGAAAATGAGCCAAAAGTCATGCATATTAGTGCTTATATGTTTCCAATTAACCAAAAATTGCCTGAAACTGTATTTTATCAGTCCACAAGTTGCTGGTCATGGGCAACTTGGGCAGACCGTTGGACAGCTTTTAATCCAGATGCAGCCGATTTATACAAAAAATTGCAAGAAAGTGGCAAAATGTATCGTTTTGACCTCGATGGCAGCAATGAATTCAAATCGCAATTAGCCATGAATATTGCCAACAAACGTCATACTTGGTCTATTAAATGGGAGGCATCTGTACACTTACAAGGTGGTTTGTGCTTGCACCCACACATGACAATGGTGCGAAATATTGGACACGAGGGTAGTGGAAGCAGTTTTGATAGTTCTGGTTTGTTGGCAATGCAAGACCTACAAGACTATGTAAAAGTTGAGAAAATTCCCTTAGAAGAAAATCAAAGTTTGCGAAATCGTATGAAATTATATTATGCCTTAAATGGCAATATTACCACAAAAAGATTACTATATTATTATTTAAAGAAATACACTTTTCATTTATTGCCAAAATCTTGGAAAGAAATATTAAGGAAATAATAACTTATTCACAATACAAACCCAGATTTTTTATAGCTTTTTGGTAATATCGCAGCATAATAAAAATACCAACAGGCACTAAAAAAGGTGTTAAAATAACCAACATAAAAGCCAAACCAAAAACAACATAAATAAAAACATTTAGTTGATTTTTCGTATTGGGATAATAAACTGCATATTTATAGCAAATTGCAAACATTTGTGCTAATGAAGTTGTAATTATAAGATATAATATAACATACCAATAGGTATTGTGGAAAAACATAAAAAGTAGTATCAACGGCAACATGAGCAACCAAAATAATTGTAATTGCCAACGAACTTTATGTAAAAGTAATTTTTTTGGCGTTTTAGCAAAAATCTTTAACATGGCTATTGGCTCTGATTCTAAATAAAAACAAGCTGTTAGCAAACTAAAACACATGACTATCAAGGGAATAGCTATTTCGTACATGCATAAACCAATTC
Organism: Cytophagales bacterium; assembly: GCA_043748455.1. GTDB lineage: Bacteria > Bacteroidota > Bacteroidia > Cytophagales > Thermoflexibacteraceae > JAAFKA01. The sequence continues at coordinate 14,090 of JAYTNF010000387.1, read as the reverse complement.
CTAAACTGTAAAAAATGGCAATGAATGGAAAATGTTGTCGAAAACCACTTTTCCACTCAAAAGAAATTGCAGGAATCCAACGACTTACGAATAATAAAGGACGATTTTGTTGTTGAATAGTATAAGGAATTGCTGAAATAATTGTAGCAATAGCTATGCTACCACCAAAATATAAAAATTCTTGTTTAAAGAGTAGAAAAATCCAAACAGGCAATAAAAATATACTATATTCTATTGCATATACTTGATAAACAGATAGTTGCAAAATTTTTATGAAATTTTTATCTGTTCTCACAAAGTGAATTAATCCCAAAAATAACGAGGATACGATTAATAAATACCAAGTTTCAGCAAAATATCGTATTAAAAATGGTACTACACAAATCACAAAAGCCAACATTCGCAACCAACCAATATTTTGAATAATGCGAAGGAACTGCAATAAACGAATTTTGAGAATTGTAGGAAACATTTTTAGTTTTTAGTGCTTAGTTTTTAGTCTTTAATTTTCATATGTTGGCAATGGTGCTTTTTCGCACCTTGCCAACGTATGAAAAGTATTACAATTAGTCCAAAATAAAAGGATAATTTTCCTCCATATAAACATCTTTAAATGCCTCATCAGGTTCTGGATATGGCGAATTTTCAGCAAAAATAACAGCTTCCTCTACTTGTATTCTTATTTTTTCGTCAATAGCTTCAAGGTCAGCTTCGGTTGCAAAGTTGAATTTTAGCAATTTTCCACGCACTTGTTCTATCGGGTCACGGTCTTTATAAGATTCTAATTCGTCTTTCGTACGATATTTTTGTGGGTCAGACATTGAATGACCTTTATAACGATAAGTTCTAAATTCCAAAAAAGTAGGACCTTCGCCTGCTCTTGCTCTTTCTGCTGCTTTTGCAACCGCCACATGCACTGCTTCTACGTCCATCGCATCAACAGGTTCGGAAGGCATATCAAAAGACAAACCAATTTTATATAATTCTGTAACATTTGAGGTACGAGCAACAGAAGTTCCCATTGCATAACCGTTGTTTTCGACAACAAAAATCACAGGCAACTTCCAAAGCATTGCCATGTTAAAAGCCTCATAAATTGCACCTTGACGCAATGCACCATCACCCATTGAGGCAATGCAAAGATTTTTTGTGCCATTATATTTTTCGGCAAAAGCAACGCCTGCGCCCAAAGGAATTTGTGCACCCACAATGCCATGACCACCCATAAAGTTTACGGATTTGTCGAAAATGTGCATTGAGCCACCTTTGCCTTTTGAGCAACCTGTTGCTTTGGCATAAAGTTCTGCCATGACTGCATTTGGTGAAGTTCCCAAACCTAATGGGTGTGCGTGGTCACGATATGCGGTTATCCATTTGTCGTCTTTTGTAAGTGCTGAAATTGCACCTGCCGCACAAGCCTCTTGTCCAATATACAAATGGCAAAAGCCTTTGATTTTTTGCATACCATATAATTGTCCTGTTTTTTCCTCGAATTTACGCATGAGCTGCATTTTTTCGTACCAAAACAAGTAGGTTTCTTTTGGAAAAGGTGCTTTCTGTTCTTTTGAAGCATCTTTTTTTGTAGCTGTTTTTGCTTTTTCTGCTGCCATAATTTTAAAATTGCAAATTTGTGTTCTCGATAGTTGTGGTTTTTGACTTAAATATGTGTATAATTTTGGAAAATATAGGTGTTTTTTAAAATAATTATTAAGTTTAGTAGAAATTATTTATTTAAGTCTGCTCGCAATTCCTCCGCACATTCAACTTTGAAATGCAATATTTTGCTAAGTAAAATTACCATGTAACTTTATAGGTACAGCTATCAGAACCATTTAAACGGCTGGGAAAATTTTCATCTATTTCCACCTTAACAAGAATACTATTGGTAGGTTTAAACTTACGTGCTATTGTCATAATAATACCTTTATCAAAACTACTTGGATAGGGGTTTTTGCATTCCATGACTGCAAATCTTACATTTTCGTAATATTCTATTAATTTGTAATAGCCTGTGTCTCCTCCACGATGATTCATTTTATAAGCTATATCAATAGATTCTAAGGCTTGTTTTAAGTCATTAATTGGCGGAAATTTAGCATTTTCTGGTATTGCTTTGCCTATAGCAAAAAGTGTATTAACACCATATTTTTCGCCAATTTCTTTAAAAGCATCTAACCAACTCTTTTGAGAGTACCATCTTTCAACTTGTATATCTTCCAAATTATGATTTTTTAAAGTGATTAACATCTGGTCTTTATAATTTGGTAGTGCATTAACAAAAGCAAGGATTGTTTGCCCATTAACTTCTACATTGTCGGAAAAAGCAATATATTGTGCCATATTTAAACTAAGTTTAAGGTTTGGAGTAGTTTATTTTATGAATTTAAACTATTATATCGATATGAAATTGAAATACAATTTTTTGTAAACATATAGCAAAAAAATTAAAATTACAACTACTTTTTCAAAACTGTTGCAACTTCTAAATAGTAGGCTCGTATGGCAGGCAATAAAGCTGCAAATAAAGCCACAACCCAAACAGCCAAAACTACAAAAAACTCTTCTATATAAAAGGTTTTCGGGTTTAATTTTACAAATTTTTCACCAACTTCATTCAGTAAGATAAGACTGCTATGTCCCAAAATAACTCCTAAAAAAATACCAATTCCTGCTAAAATACTCACTTCTAAGAGTAATAATGTAGCTGTTTTTGTGGCTGATGCACCCAAAGTACGCATGAGTGCCAAATCATATTGTCGAGTTTTCATCATGGTATAAAAAACCACAAAAATATTTAGCATAGCAATAAAAATAATTAAATAAGCGAAGTTTTCGAGAATTTCTGTGCCTGTTCCTACCAAATTAAACAATCTTGCCATTTCTATTGCAGGAACTGCGGCTTGCAAATTACTTATTTGGTTAGTAATTCTTGGTAACATGACATTACCCATTGGAGATTTAAAAGTTAGTAACATGGCTGTTATTTCTCTTTTATCTTCATGAATTTGCTTGTTTTCTTGGTGATTTTTTGGTATATTTTGTGATATGTCTTGCGATATATTTTCTGTTTCGTGTGTGTCATGTTCGTCATGTACGTGCCAAATGCTCGATAAATCTGTTAAAATCAGTCTATCTAAAACCGTATTTGTTGTTTGCATAATACCCACAACTTCATAAAATTGTTCGTGTGCTTCGCCACTATCTGCCAATCCATGAGAACCTGTAAATTTATCGCCGACTTTTAACTGTAATTTTTGTGCTGCTATTGCACCCAAAACCACTTCCATTTCTTGATTCCACCATTTTCCAGATTCTATAACTGCTTGATAATGAATAGGATAATCTTTATTTGTTCCAACAATTCTGTAACCTTGATAGCTATCTCCCAAACCTAATGGAATGGCTTTGCTGACAAAAGGGTTTTTTGCAATAATTTCGGCATCTGCTAATTTGATATTTCCTGTTGGATAATCTGCGTGATACACTGAGGACAAAATAATTTGTTGTGGACTTCCCTTTGCACCAATAACCATGTCAATACCTTTCAAATTATTTGTAAAATTATCTTCGCTTTGTTTCATAGCAATTAGCAAAACAATTAACATTCCAACACCTAATAAAATGAGTAAAATATTTGTAAATGTTGCGAGTATATTGGCGGTTAGATAACGAAAAGAAAGTTTAAAAATATTCATGGTGGTTTTTAAAAAAGTTTGATTTGATATGAGTGTTTTATAAATTTTGTAAATTTGCTAAAAATCAATAAAAAAAGTAAATTTATTTGCAAATTAATTTGTTTTAATACAAATTGCGTGCTATGCTACACCCAAATCTACAAAATTTAGGCTTTAAAAAGGCAAATGGACTTGTTATGCTTACTGAAAAATGGCAACAAGAACCTTTTGGTACTTTTGAGGCTATTGAGTTGCAACACCTCGCAAGGGCTGCAAAGTTAGGGGCTGCTGCTGTATTTTTTCGCAGAGAATTTGACGAAAATACCAAAAATCTTATAAAGTCTGAGCCTGTTTTGTATATTTTTGAAAAAGAAAATTTTGTAAATAGCCAAGAACATAAAGACTTACACGCCAAAATTTGGTCTGCTTCTGAAATTGAAGTCTACTTTATTGTTTCACAAACAGATATTCATATTTTCAATGCTCGAAAACCTGCCGAAATTACAAAGAATGATTTAAACCTTAATTCTTTAAGTTTAGCAAGTGCTGCCTTATCGCAATTTAATGATTTTCGTTTTTCTACGTTTCTGTTCCAAAGTGGCACTTTTTGGGAACAGGAAACTTTGCAAAAAAACTTAGATATAAATAAAAGTCCTTATGCTATTTTATTAAGCGAATTAGGGAAAGTAAGAACAACATTACAGAAAAAATATATTGATATAAATAAAAGACAAGCCTTAGATAAACTATTGCTTTTGACTATTCTTGTAAAATTTTTAGAAGATAAAAAAGATAGCAAAGGGCAGTTTGCCTTGCAAGAAAAATATGCAGAATACCAAGTTGAAAATTTTGAAACAATTTTAAGAAAAGATAAGAAAGGAGAGTTTTGCATTAAATTTTTGCAAGATTTAGCCAATGATTATAACGGAAAAATATTTGATATATTAAAGGTTTCACAAGAAGACCTCGATAAAGATGGATTTGATAACGAAAAATTTATACAAAGTACTGATTTACAAATATTTGCAGATTTTATAAAAGCTGATATTGATATTGACACCAAACAATTAAAATTTTGGAAACAATATGCTTTTGATTATTTGCCTGTTGAGTTGTTAAGTGCTATTTATGAAAACTTTTTAGGCACAGATGCCAACAAGGGCGTGGTTTATACGCCTCCTTTTTTGGTTAATTTTTTGGTTGATGAAGTTATGCCTTTGTCAAAAGCCAGTGAATATTTTGCAACTAATAACTTCAAAGTTCTTGACCCTGCTTGTGGTTCAGGTGTGTTTTTGGTGGCGGCTTACAAACGTATGTTGCAATGGTGGTTTATCAATGAATATCGCAAAACATGCGAAATTCCCGAAAAATTTGAACCCAAAGTTTGCAAAAATATTTTAGAGCAAAATATTTTTGGTGTAGATACAAAAAAAACAGCTACACAAATTACTATTTTTAGTTTAACAATAGCTTATTTAGATAAATTAGAACCTAAAACTTTTTGGGACAAAATCAAATTTCAAGATTTGACAAATAACATTACAGACAAAGATTTTTTTATTTGGGGAAATAGCCAGTCAGCACAAAATTTTGATTTAGTGATTGGAAATCCACCATTTAATGAAGAAAGTACAAATAATTCAAGTTTTAAAGTAAATATAGAGTTTAGTGCAAAATTTACACATAAAGAAGTACCTAATAATAAATTTGTTTTACAATTTTTTGAGGGTGCAATGTTTTTAGGCAAAAAAGTCTGTCTGATAATTCCTTCAAATAATTTACTATATACGAAAGATGCACAAAAATATCGCCAAGCCATTTTTACAGATTTTACAGTTGAAAAAATATTTGATTTTACGCATTTGCGTGAAACATTATTTGTAAATAAAAATTACCTTAATAAGGAGGATAAATCTAAAAAAGGGAGAATACCTGTTTTAGGTGTCATTGTTAATAATATACCAAGCAAAGGACAAAATATAGAACATACTATTGTAAAACGAATTATTTGCTCTGAAAAAAAACTTAAATTTGAGATAGACCATTATGACCGTCATTTTATAAGACATGACTTGGCTTGTAATGAAAATCTATCTTTTATTTGGAAAACTAACTTATTGGGTGGTGGTCAGTTGTTTCATTTGGTTCGTAGATTAAGTGAATTAGAAACTTTGGGAGCTTTTATTGTTGGTAAACAAAATGATACAACCAATTACGGTTTATATGAAGTAAAAATATTTAAAAATCAAGAAGAAACAGAAATTAAAGAAGAAATAGAAACGGTTGAAGATTGCTGGGTGTATAATACGGGGTATGTCAAGAGACCTAATAGCAAGCAATTTCCTGCACCATATCTATACAATAAGCCAACTATTATATCTAAATCTTTCACAGAAGATGGTAAGTTTATAACAGAAATAGAAACTAATAATGAGTTTTCAGATACAGGAAGTGCCTTACTTTTTGAGCCACCTTTATTAATTATTAAATGTTCTATCGGAAAAAATAATATTCCGATAAAATTTATGCAGCAAAGTATAGCTTTCAAAGATAGATTTATTGGAATTCATGCACCAGAAAAAGATAAGTCTATCTTGTTAAGTATCGCAGAAAATATAAAAGTCAAATACAATAAATTATATAGGCTATATATATGGGTAATAAGTAGCGAAGCCTTGGTTAATAGGGAAGGTAATATGAATAAGAAAGATGTGGATGCTCTACCTTTTCCCGAAAACGAGGAATATCTACAACTTTCTGATTCTGAACAGATTTTGCAAAATGATGTTTTAGATTATTATATTCATTTGGGAAAATCTATCAATGAAAGTGAAACAGGCGAAAAACTTTTAGCTCCTGTAAATGAAACAATTTTAAAAGATTTTGGCAAGGCTTTTTGTGAAACAATTAACCCTATGCACGCCGAAAATAACATGTTTTGGCAAATAGGTGAGGTTTATAAAACTGACTATAATAACTTTATCATTTATAAATTTATTTTTTGTGAGTTAAAAGAAAATAACAAATTTGAGATACAAACAATAGCTTTTGAAAATATTGAAAAAGATTTAGATATTTTAATTTTCAATAGCCAAGAAAATAGTGCTGCTGTTTATACAAGAGTAGTACGACTGTATGATAGTAACGAAAATTATGATTCTCTTATTTTAATAAAACCCATTGCCACACGTTATTGGTTGCAGTCTATAGCCTTGCGTGATGTAGATGAAACTATTTTGGACTACTATGAAGCTGGATACTAACTATGGCAAGCAAACCAACAAAAAGTAAAAAAAGCAAAAAGGACTTAAACGAAATCCTTTTGATGTTATTGGAGAAAAATCTCCCAAATTTTACAGCTTCAAAAGTGTTTGAAGAACGTAACAAAAAAGGCATAACAGAAAATGAACTTACAAGTGCCTTACGTTTTTTCCTTGAAAATTGTAATGGTAAAAAAGAACAATTGCGTTTTACTTTTGAAACCCAAGCTGTACAGCCAAATGGTAGAACGGCAGATATTGGTGTCCAACTAATGGGAGATTATCAAAGTAGCGGAAATTATATATTCTTACTTGAAGCCAAATTCTTGCCTTATTCCCATAATGATTATGTGATAGGTGAATATGCAGCTATTAAAAGATTTAAAGCTATACAACATGGTTACAACAACCCAATAGGAGAAGAAAACTTAGAAGTAAGTGGCATTATTGCTTATGTCAAAAGACATGATTTCGACTATCATTTTACAAGAGTTAATAATAAAATAACAGAACTCAGTAATGCAACCCAACCCGATGAATACGGTTTAACTTGGCAATCCTCCGAACTACTCAAAAAAATCTATTTCAACGAAATAGCAAAACTTACTTCTGAACATACACGAATAGATAACTCTGGTATGATTACTTTACATCATTTTTGGGTTAAGGTGGTGGTAAATTAATCTATAAGTAATAAATTTAAAATTTTCAAAACACCATGAAATTCAGCATATTTCTCAAAATTATATTTACCATTTCATTGATTTTCAATAACTTAGTTAGAAGCCACGCACAAACTACGTTGGCACAAAACCCAACAGTGCTAAATTTATTGAAACAAGGAACACAAAAAATGTATAATTATGAGTTTGATGATGCTGAAATATCCTTTAATCAAGCTGCTATATTATTGCCCCAACATCCTGCACCGTTTTTATTGAAAGCTATGTTGATTTATTGGAGAAATTTACCACTAATTGCCACACATGCAAAAGTTCCAGAACTGAAAAATTTACTATCAAAAGCCGAAGAACTTGCAAGAATTATGCAAATAAATGGGCAAATAAATGGGCAGTCAAAAGGGCAAAAAGCTGCACAAGAACAAGAAAAATTATATGCAGAAGGTATTTTCTTTGAGATGACCGCAAAAAGTATTGTCATGCAACATTATGCAAAAACAGGCGAAAATTCAAAATCATTAGGCTTGGCAAAGGACATTTATGGTCATTTGAAAACGGGAATGAAGTTGAAAGATAGCTACAATGAGTTTTATTTTTCATCAGGACTTTATAATTATTATCGTGAGGCATATCCAGAGGCAAAGCCTTTTTTTAAAATAATTTCGTGGATTTTTCAGTCGGGAGATAAAAAACTTGGTTTAGAACAGTTGGTTTTTGCAGGTAAAAATTGTGTCATTTCTCAAACACAAGCATGGTTTTTTTTGACACATATTTATCTGACATACGAAAAAAATCCGTTCAAATCTGTCGAATATGCGAGAGAATTGGTGCTAAGATTTCCCAAAAATCGTTATTATTTGTGTCGTTATGTGGAAACTTTGTTATTGACAAAACAATTTGACCTTGCTGCAACACATATTCAAACTTTGCTAAAAAGTCCATCTCCCGAAGTTTATACAGTCATGATTACACAAGTTTTGGCGGGAATGTTGGAAGAAAAACATCACAAAAATTATATTTTGGCAAAAAATTATTATCAAAATGCTTTGCAATTAGCTGCACCATTTCAAGTTGCAGGAAATCATTATCAGGCTTATTGTTATTTGGGTTTAAGTAAAATTGCAACCGCAGAAAAACAACCTGCAACAGCCAAAATAAATTTCAAAAAAGCAGAAGATATTGCAGAGTATAAATATATTTTTGATTTTTAGGGTTTTTTATAGTAGTTTTTTGGTATGATATGTGCATTTTACAAAATAAAACTAAAATAATCATGAAATTATCTCTTCGTTTAAGCAATTTAGCTCCAATTTTATTCATAGCTTTTGGAATTGTGGCTAATTTTAATTTGTCAGCACAATCTACCGTAACAGCCACCCGAATTGTGGTAAACGCAGGAGTAACCTACACAAAAATCCGCAGTGTGTCCTTAAAAATCGAGGCAAATGGTGCAATTCAGATGATGATTGCCAATGATAGTACTTTTCGTGGTGCTGTTTGGCAAAAATATGCTTTTATCTTGCCACAATGGTTTTTAACATTTGGAGAAGGAGATAAATATGTTTTTGTAAAATTTAAAGATAGCAAAGGCGTAGAAAGTGCAGCGGTAAAAGACAAAATCATCTTAGATAAAACGCCACCAGCAAATTCTTCTATTACGATTGATGTAGAGAATGGGGTGGTTAGAGATGCTACAAAACCTGTAAAATTGAAACTTAAAGCTGATGATGCAACTTATATGATGGTTGCAAATCAAAAAGAGTTTTTGCAGTCAAAATGGGAAATTTATAAAACAGAGATGGATTGGATGCTTGATGCCACAAATGACGGAACAAAAGACGGTTTAAAACAAGTATTTGTTCGTTTTAGAGATAAAATAGGCAATATTTCAGATGTTTCTTTTGATGTGGTTATGGTGGATACACAACTACCTGTTGATGAAAAAATTTCGGCAACCACTATTAAAAACTTCACCGTAATTCCAGAAATACAACTCACTTTATTTGTTCGTGGTGGAATGGAAATGATTTTAAGTGAAAAACCTGATTTTTCAGAAGCACAATGGCAGCCTTATGAAACCTCTATCAAATGGAAATTTATAACACAAGGTAAGAATAAAATCTATGCAAAATTTAAAGATGAAGCCTTAAATGAATCGGCGGTTACATCAATGGAAATGATTTTTGATAATATGCCACCAACAGAGTGTAGTATTGAAATTGCAGATGGAGCAGAAATTGCATCACACCCAGACAGAGTTACAAAGCTCAAAATTATGGCAAAAGATGCCCAACAAATGATAGTTAGCAACAGTCTTGATTTTTTTGGCTCAACTTGGATGCCTTACAGTGAAATTATGATGTGGAAATTGGCAACAGGTGCAAATGGAGAAAGGTCAGTTTATGTCCGATTTAAAGATGTTTATGGCAACGAAACAGTCGTTTTTACGGACAAAATTATGTATGAAAAAAAATAAGTGCAATATTTGCAAAATTATTTACAAGGTTATTTAAAATTTTATGGCTCGAATACTTACAGGCATACAAAGTTCAGGAAGTCCACATTTGGGCAATTTATTGGGTGCAATTGTTCCTGCAATAGCACTTTCGCAGAATAAAGCTAATGAATCTCTGTTTTTTATTGCCGATTTACATTCTGTTACCACTGTAAAAGATGCTGCAATTCGCAAAAAAAATGTTTATGCAGTAGCTGCTGCGTGGTTAGCTTTTGGTTTTGATACAGAAAAAAACCTGTTTTATCGCCAATCTCAAATCCCAGAAGTTTGTGAATTGATGTGGTATTTGAATTGTTTTACGCCATTTCCGATGTTGGCAAATGCACATTCTTTCAAAGATAAATCTGAAAGTTTGTCAGATGTGAATGCAGGTTTATTTACTTATCCTGTGTTGATGGCAGCAGATATTTTGTTGTATGATGCTGATTTTGTACCTGTTGGCAAAGACCAAGAACAACATTTAGAGATTACAAGAGATATTGCAACGATTTTTAATAACCGTTATGGTAATTTTTTTGTAGTTCCGAAGGCAAAAATAGACGAAAATGTCAAAACTATTTCAGGCACTGACGGTAGAAAAATGAGTAAATCCTATCAAAATATTATCGATATTTTTCTAACTGATAAAGAATTATTAAAGCAAATAAAAACCATTGTTACAGATAGTACGCCATTAGAAGAACCTAAAAATCCTGTAACTTGTAATGTTTTTAAAATTTATGAAATGGTTGGCACAAGCGAAGAAATAGAAATTTTGCGACAAAAATATTTGGCAGGCAATTTTGGTTATGGACACGCAAAACAGGCATTATATGATTTAATTATCACAAAATTTGCTCAAGAACGTAAAACTTTCAATGAATATATGCAAAATCCAGCATTTATTGAAGAAAAGCTGAAAGATGGAGAAGCAAAAGCCAGAGTTATTGCCCGTAAAAAAATGGCTGCTATTCGAGCAATATTAGGTTTTTAATTTTAAGTTTTTATTTTTTTTAGGAAAAATTTGTAGAATAAAAAATAATAGTTACCTTTGTGCAACTGTTAGAAATAATAGAAACTATTTGCAAAAGTAGTTAATGAATTGTTAGCTCAGTTGGATAGAGCAACTGTTTTCTAAACAGTAGGTCACTGGTTCGAATCCAGTACAGTTCACAATTGCCCAAAAATTAAAATTAAAAAGTGCCTTTACAGACTGTAAAGGCACTTTTTTTTTGAAATAAGGGTTTTTTAGCCAAAAGGTACACAAATTGTAAACAAAGTTTTTACTATTTTTTAGACATAACTATTTGATTATCAATAAGTTATGGGAATTTTTAAACTAAAAATACTTGCCTTTATAATTAGATTACTGTAAAACGGTTTTAACATAAAATAACCTTAGTAAATCTTACTAAGGTTAAGTATTTTCCGAGATGGAGTTTCGGAATTTTTAAACGAATAGAATCGGAATATTTTAAAACGAATAGAAAGTATTTATGATTTTAGCCTGTTGCTTGTAATCAATACCAAGTGCAAACTTTACAACTTCGTAACCTTTATTTTGCAAAGCCTGTGCAAAATGGTTGATAGTTTCGCCACTGGTTACAACGTCATCAATCAAAATAATTTTTTTCTCTTTTAACTTGCCAAAATCAATGCTATACGAATTTGCATAGTCTTTTGACAAAGATACTTTATGATTATATTTGCGTGGCTCTGTGGCTGCTATACGCTTTATTACAGTTCCTACAATAAGCTGCAAATTATTTATTTCTGTTGTGTGTGCGGGAACTGCCACAATAGTTTGCGTATCAAAATATGATTTTAGGATAGTCAAATAATTAGTTATCAATTCTCGATGACTGCCGTATTTCTTAAAATCATAAACAAATCTTGTATCTTTTTCGCTGTTATCATTAAAATTTTCGTTTTTATGAAAATTACCTGCTAATAAGGAACTGTAAACTTTAAAACCGTAACAGTCCAATTTTTCGCAAAAAAGTAAAGGATATTTGTTTAGTTCCTTTGTGGTGGTCAAAGGAACTAGACAATTTTCTTTAAAGTAAGACGTTTTTTTTTCATTGGCATGATTCAACCAACTACAAACTACTTCGGGGGTGTTGCTATCTGCCCACATATAAGGCTCGGCTAATTCTTCCACAACTACCATTTCCCCACAAAAGTCTAATCTATCTCCTACTTTGTATTTTTGCATACAATAAGTTTTTTTAATTGAATTTCATGTTCTACTTTATTGCCTTTTTTGTCAAGGTAGAAACATTTTGCCTTTGCATCAAGGTCATTATCTAAGTGTTCTATACTCCTAACACTTTGCTTTTGGCTGTTAATAATTTCAGATATTTGTAAAACAACGCCAAAATTATTTTCAATCATTACCTTATTTCCTACTGCGAAATTTTTTAGTCTTTCCATGTCTTTATTTGTGTTTATTTAATAACTATTGTAGTGTATCTGTGGTGTTTGCTCTCATGCCATTCTATCTCGCAAAAACTAAATCTGGAAACGATAAAATGATGTAAATCTATTACAGTTTCAAAAAGTAAATTTTGATTTTCAAAACCTACCCATGTGCGATTTACAACGCCATAAGAAAACAAAATATTTTCATCTCCTTTGCTAATTTTGAGTTTAGCAACGTAACTTAATGTATCAATATTCAATATTTCTACATTAAATAAATTAGGCAAGTTTGCCACAAAAAAACTATTGATATATCCTGTAACAATACCAATACTATGATTATGCCTAAATTCTTTGTCTAATTTGGCTATACGTTCTTGTTCTTCTGCTTTTTCAGTTTGTCTTTTTTTGACAAACCAATTTGTTTCAAATTCATTAGGAAATAAAACAGTAGAATGAACACAAGGCTTTATAATATAGTTATAAATCATATTTTCTTTTTCAAAGTCAGTATGATGTAATTCTACTTTTATTGAAGCATTGTAAATTTTCTCGTTATTGATTATTAGTGGTGGGTTAAATAGCCTTGTAATCACTAATAAATTACTTGCATTAATTCCTGCACTTTGGCTAATATCAACAGACAAATTACAACTCGATAAAAGTTTTTTGTAATTTTCTGGAATTGCCTTGTTTAGCTGCTCTGTTAGGTTTTCTAAATGTGCTAAACTGTTTTGTTTTGCTTGTAAGGAATTTTGCAAAGATAGAATTTCATTTTCTATTCTTTTGCAGTCCGTTTTTAAATACTTAATCATGCCCCTCTTATCCGTCTAAAATGTGGAAATTTGTTACCTTCAATACTCAAAGATACGTATTTTTTACATAACTACATAGCATTTTAGTATTTATTTTTAATTATTAAATGAATATAAATAATTAGTAGTTTTTGCCTGTATTTTTTAGTGTTTTGCCTGTATTTTGATGGTTTTTGACTAAAAAAGTATCAAAATTAGCTTGCTTTTCTATGGTTTTTGACTACATTTTATTAACTTTTTTTTCGTAACTTATTGATAATCATAGTTTTGTTACTCAAAAATACTAATTTTTTGACTATGTTTGAGATTTTCGCACCGCAAGGCGAAAGAGAATAATCCGCCGCCCCCCGTTCTAATTTGGGAAATATGATAATAGCTTTTAAATATTACATATTTCTTACATGACTATATTTTTACCACAAAAAAAACAGTTCACTTATTTTGTGAACTGTTTTAGGTATGCTATTATTTTTAGGTTTGTTTTTGTAAAAGCTCGTTAAAATCATTGCATTGTTTTTGAGCATATAAGGCACTATAATTTTTAATAGTTGGGTGCAATTTTTTATAGTTTTCTGCTGCGGTTATTCCTGCGGTGTCGTTATCTAAAAACAAATGTAGTGTATCATATTGCTTAGTAATATCATAGCTTTTTTCTGCAAAAGATAAACTATTTAGTACAATCGTATCAAATTGCGGTTGCAATACCTTGTAATAAGTTAAGGCACTCAAAAAGTCTATAAATCCTT
>JAYTNF010000386.1:0-6435 GCA_043748455.1 Cytophagales bacterium | reverse complement strand
AAACCTTTAAAATGGAATTAATTTAACGATTTAATTGCTATTTTACAATGACCTTGCACCCTAAAGGGTGCGGTACAATTCACTACGCAACTTACATTACATACAGAAAAATATCTACTTTTTAGCAAAAAATAAATGCAAAAGTATGCAAATTTGGTAATATTTTTATAGCTTGAATAAAAAAACATGTTACTCAAAACCGAAACCGAAAACAAATTATGGCAGTCCATTAAAGAATTTCCTTTGGATATTTCCACTGCAAAACTCACATTTTCTAACCGTTTGGCAAGAGAAAATAATTGGACAAAGGATTATACAGAAGCTGTTATTGCAGAATATCGCAAGTTTTTGTTTTTGTGCTGCGTTGCACCCAAAGGCAAAATGATTACGCCTTCTGATGCTATTGACCAAGCATGGCATTTACATTTGACCTACACAAAATCATATTGGAAAGAGTTATGTGAACAGACTTTAAAACGTGAAATTCATCACCAGCCTACACAAGGTGGCACAAAAGAAAATAACAAATTTGAAAATTGCTATGAATATACTTTTGTATTATATCGTGAAAAATTTGGGATAAAACCACCTGAAAATATTTGGTTGGACACTAAAAAACGGTTTGCTCCTGATAATTTTGTGCGTATCAATACCAAAAATTATCTATTAATTCAAAAACCATTATGGCTTAAAGATTTTGTAAGTTTTGCAAATTTTACAAAAATTACAAGTTTGTCTATTTTTGTAATAACCATTTTAGCCATGTGTTTTGTCAATGCTTTTGATATTGGCATGATTCTTTTTATTGTTCAGTGCATGATTTTATTTGTGGCATTCGTTTATTGGATTAAAACCACTAGGGAAATAAAGAAATTAAGGATTATAGAAACTAAAAAAGTAATTAATTTAGACAAAAAACAAACAAATAGTACTAATTTACAAAAAACGGAATTAAAACAGCCTCAAAATATAGAGAATAAAAATACTGAAATGGTTGGTGATTTGGGTTTTATTATAGTAGATGAAATTAGCAATGATGACATCAATAGTTACAATAATTCGAGTGATTTTGATTCAAGTTCAGGTGATTCGAGTTCGGGTTGTGGCAATGCTTGTGGTGGAGGTTGCGGCGGCGGAGATTAAATAAGGTTGCATTGCACTACTTTTTTTGTTGTGCATTAAACACAAAAGTTTCCAAATTTACGGTATAAGTTTCTATTTCTCTAAGCAATTTATTGATGTCCTCATCTGTGCTATTTGGAAATAATTTTTTCATTTCAATAGCTGTTTGTTGCAAAGTTGCTAAGGCTTTTTTGCTATCTTTTGCTGCAAAAGCCTCTGCCATAACTTTTAACGACCAATTCATAACCGCAATACCATACAGTTTTTTGTCCTCTTTTTCCACAACATATTCGAGTTCTCCTGTAACCGCAGACCACGAAAGTTTTACTTGTATTTCTTTGCTTATATTTTGTTTTGTTCGTAAATCATAATATTTTGTAATAATGGTAACAGGTTCATTTTCAATGGCTTGCGTTGGGTTTATTAAAGTAAATTTTAGCAACCCTAACTGGTCTGACAAACCTGCATAGACTTTTTTGAGTTTCAAAACCAACTTGCCATCACGTTTTTCTTCGAGCGGAAAGCCAAGAATTTGAGCAAAAAGCAGATTTTTATTATACAAAACTTCTACCTTAACATCTTCTGCAATCGGTGTTATTAGAGAACTTAATTCGTCTAAAAATATCTTTTGTATATCTGCCGAATTACTCGTTAAACCAATTAATCCACCACCTTGCGAAGCCAATTTTTGCATCAAAGCAATATTATAATCTTCGCCAACCCCAACCGCCGAAAGTTCTAAGCCTTTGTCGTTAAAAGTTTTAGATTTGGCAATAGTTTCCACAGGATTATCACCACCATAACCATCAGAAAGCAAAATTAAACGGTTTACACGACCTTTTTTATAGTTTTTTTGCAATTCTTTGTAACCAAGTTCTAAACCTGACCAAATATTAGTACCATTATCTGCCTCCAAAAAATGAATTTTATCTAACAACACTTGTTTGTTTTTGGCAATTTTTTGGTTACTAATCAATACTTTTCCTGCATCATCAAAAGCTGTTAAACTTACTATGTCATTTTCTCGCAATTTTTCTACAAATGCAGTCAAAGCAATTTTGAGGTTTTCAATTCTATCACCACCCATCGAGCCACTTTTATCAACCACAAAAGCCAAATTAAGATTGCCCTCACCTAATACATTTTTATCGTCTGTTGGCTCTGCCGAAAACCCAAGTTCTAAAATAGCTTGTGTTGAATTTGCATTAATTTTCCCATAAAACTTGGCGTGAGTAAGCAGCCCCTCCCCTACTTTGGGTTTTGGATATTGCTTTGTAAAAAAATTTTGAAACTCTCGCAAATATAAATTATCAGGTGTTGGAATAAATCTTTCAGGATATTGTAATCTTTCTTGTGGCGTATAATGTAATGTTTTGGTGCTATAACCAATGCCACGCCTCCTTGTTAAATTGAAAACATCGACATTTTTTTGGAAACGAAAATTTATCATATAACTGTCACCTTTTGGCAATAAAAATTTGACTTTGCCCTCATTATCTGTTTGTCCAACGTAAACTTTTTTAGCTTTTATAGCTTGCAAATAGACCATATTATTCACAGGATTTCCATTTTCTCCACCTTTTACGGTTAATGTAGAAATAACTCTTGCAGAAGTTGCTTTGTCAGCTGATGTAAGATTTTGGCGAATTGTGTCATTTTTTATCACTTCATTTACATTTGTTGGTTCGTATGTAAAATAAGTATTTGCCCTATATCCTTTTACATTTGGGACATCAACATAATCATAATTATCAATTCCATCAATATCTATTTGATATTCGTTGTTGTTTGGCACTTTAAAATAGGCTTTTCCTAATTCATTAGTCTGGGCAATAAAAGTTTTATTGAGAGTATAACAAGTTAAATGAACAGGAAAATTTGTCAATGGTTGTTTATTTGCTTTGCTAATATCAAGTGTTACGATACTTTCTGTATCAGTTGCTTTTTCGCTACTTCGAATATTTTGTGTAATTTTTTCTAAGTTTAAAATTGCACGATTTATAGCAGGTTTACTTATTCGCAAATAATGTTTATAATCATAGGTTACAGTTCGGCTTGAAGTGCCTTTTAAACCTTCTCGAATTTCGAGTTGCCAATCATAATAATCTTTAATTTCCAAAATATCAAATTGCCAAAAATGACCTTTTGTAAAAGTGTAAGTTGCAATTCCTGCTGCATTTGTACGAATGGTAAACTTTTCTTTGGTTTGCGTTTCGTAAAACTGTATATCTGTATTTGCAAGAGGTTTACCTTGATTATCAAGCACTTTCAAGGTGTGTTGCATAGATGTTGGAGGTGTTTGTGCATATATTAGGCTATTGCACAAGAATAATAACGCAAAAAAGCAGTAGATTTTTGCAAGATTTTTCATAATAGATTTCATAAGCATTTTCATAAAATTGGGGTTTTGCTATTTTATGATACTTTTATGAAAATGTCAATTATGAAAATAACTTGTAATTTGTCATTTCATATTTCAAAAATCAACCCCCGTTGTCCGTAGAGTTAGCGAATAGCATACTCTACGGACTTTGTTATTGCAAATCTTCAGATTTGCGGTTATATTTCTCCTCAACATCAAAGTTACTACAAAAACAACATTCCACAAGTTTTTAGCATTTTCTTATTTTACCTAAAACAACAAAACACATAACCGCAAATCTGAAGATTTGCAAAAACAAAGTTCTGAGAGTACGGCTAAAGCCTAACTCTCAGAACAACGGGGGAAAACACTCGATAATCAACAAGTTAATTTCATATTTCAAATCTCATATTTCAAAAATCAGCCATGCAATATTTTGAAGACCAATTCCCTCAAAATTTGTCCATCATCGGCAGTGCTTCCCACACCTTTTGATTGCAAATCGGCAATTCGCAAATAACTAATCACTTTTACAACTTTATCAATCGGATAATTTTTGCTTGCTGTTAAATATTCATCTACAAAAAATGGATTAAGTTTTAGCACCGAAGCAATACTTGTTTTAGATTTATCTTTTGTTTGGTGAATTAAAATTAGCTTACAAAAATAACCAAATAATAAAGCTATAATTGGAATTAGTGGATTATTTTTAGGATTTGCCTCAAAATAATTAATAATTTTATTGGCTTTTAAACCATTTTTTATAGCTATTGCACTTTGCAATTCAAAAGTGTTATATTCTTTGCTAATTCCAATATATTTTGCAATAATATCCTCAGTAATATCTACTTTGGTTTGAAAATTTATCAGCAATTTATCTACCTCATTATTAATTCTATTTAGGTCATTTCCAATATATTCAGACAAAACAATAGCAACTTTATCGCCAATTGTATGCCCTTTTTCCTTTACCAATTCACTAATCCATTTAGGTAATTGATTATCATACATTTTCTTGGACTCAATCAAATAGTCTTTTTTATCTAATTCTTTGCCAACATTTGTTCGGCTATCTAATTTCTTATTTTTATGTGCAAATACTAAAATGGTACTTGGCAATGGTTTTTGAACATATTGCAACAGCAAAGCCCGACTTTTTTCTTGTCCCAAATCACCTATTTCTTGTGCTTCTTTCACCATAACTAATTGACGGTCTGCCATCATCGGAAACCGTTTTGCAGCACCCAAAACAGCACTCATAGACATATCTTTGCCATAAACAACTGTTTGATTAAATGCTTTATCAGGCTCTGGAATAACTTTTGTTTCCAAAAAATCACAAATTCTATCTATATAATATGGCTCTTCACCATGCAAAAAATAAATAGGTTGATATTTTTTTGCTTTTAAATCTTTGAGAATTGCATCGGTAGATATAGGCATAAAATTATTTTAATAAGAATTTATAAAAAACAATATTGCGGTAAAATTAGATTTTTTTCATAAATTTATTACTTTTTTGTATAAGATTTCAAAAGTAAGTAATAAGATAGTTTAAAAATATAGTTTGTACAACAGACTTTAGTCTCTAAGGTTTTGATTATCAATGTTTTACAGACTAAAGTCTGTTATACATTTATTTTGTCTTATTACTTATATATTGATATTAAGAAATTATTGTTTTAAAATAAATTAGCTTTTTTAAGTTATATACAACTTTGTAATTACTTATTGGACTTGGATGCCCAAAAACCTAATAATCTTAATTACTATTGGCTTTTTACAATTTTTTATTTGTACTTTTACTTTATCGTATAGTTTTTACCACAACCCAAAAATGACTGAAAATCAACAAATAGATGACATGATTGCCATATTACAAGGCAAATTAGAAAAAGATTATCAAACTGGTAGTTTTAAACGTGATGCACACCCAAAACATTTAGGTTTATTGAAAGCGGAATTTATTATATCACCTAACTTAGCACCAGAACTACAAGTTGGTATTTTTAAAGAGCCTAAAACATATTCTGCAATTATTAGAAGTTCTAATGCTAATGGAACAGTGCAGACAGATAAAATTAAAGATTTTAGAGGTTTTGCCATAAAAATTATTAATGTTGAAGGGGAAAAAGTAACAAAAGATGAAAAACTTAGCCAAGATTTTTTGTTAATGAGTTTTCCAACAATGCCATTAGGTACTGTAAAATTATTTTATGATGCCGTTTATTACCTCATAAAAATTCACCCCTTGGCATTTGTGGCAAAAATGTTACTGACAGGTAAAAAAGATATTTTAACACTATTAGAAACAGGTAAAAAGTATGATACAAGTCCATTAGATATTCAATATTGGAGTACAACGCCTTATAAATTTGGTGAAAAAGTTGTAAAATATAGTTTAATTCCTCGTTCTGTTTATAAAAGTACACTTCCTGATGTTTTGACAGTTGATTATTTAACAGAAAACATGCAAAAACATTTAGAAATGGAACATGCTCTTTTTGACTTTTGTATACAATTCCAAAAAGATAAGACAACAATGCCCATCGAAGATTCAGCCATTGAATGGAAAGAGGCAGATTCTCCATTTATAAAAGTAGCTACCTTAGAAATCAAAAAACAGCATTTTAACACACATTATCGCAATCAATTAGCTGAAGATTTATCGTTTTCACCTGCACATAGTCTACTTGAACATGCACCAGTTGGCGGTCTTAATCGTGCAAGAGCTGTAATTTATAAAGCTATTTCTGATTTTAGACACGAAAAAAACAATAAAACACCTTTTGAACCTGATTTAGAATTGTATAAAAATATGTAATCTAAGTTTGGTTTTACAGCATCAAAATTTTGGTAGTGGTAAAAAATGTATGATAACTTAAATAGTTGAAAATCAATACTTTATGTCACACAGATGACATAGATTTTACGGATAATCACAGACAAAT
>JAYTNF010000385.1:0-4677 GCA_043748455.1 Cytophagales bacterium | reverse complement strand
TTGTAATGACTGTTTAATACCTTTGTGAAGTTCATGTAAAATATTATCGGGTGAAATAATATTTTTTTCGTCCACAATTTGATTTAATAACGAGTCTCCAATCATACTCATAAATGCACCAGGCACACCATGACCTGTGCAATCAACCGCCGCAATTACCAAATGTTGTTCTGAAAGCGGAGCAAACCAGTAAAAATCACCACTTACAATATCACGAGGCTTAAAAAGCACAAAAGATTGTGGCAAATGTAGATGAATTAGACTAATAGGTGGCAAAATTGCACTTTGTATACGTTTTGCGTAGGTAATACTTGCCGTAATGTTGGTATAAGCCAAATCTAATTCGCCACTTTTTATTTCCAAAGTATCACGTTGTGCCTTCAATTCCTCTTGGGTTTGTTCTAATTCTACATTTTTTAGCTCAATTTCATCTTTTTGCTTTGCCAAAAGACTATTTTTTTTGCGAATATTCAGCAAAATAAAAAAACCAATTAAACCCGACACAAGAGTAAAACCCAAAATAGCATATAATAATTTTGCTTGTTCAGCTTGTTTGTCAGCTTCTAAGGCTTGTTGTTTTACCTTTAAATCTTGAATTTCTTTGTCTTGTTTTAGCTGTGCAACTTGTCTTTGCGTTTCTTTTTCAAGGGCTTTTTGCTTTTCTAATTCCAATTCTTGCACAGCTTTCTCTTTTTCCAAAGCCAAAAACATTTTATCTCGTTGCTCTGCCTCACTTTTTTGTTTCAAAATTTGCAATTCTTTTTGGGCAATTTCTTTCTCTGAAATTTGCTTTTCCTGCGTTGCTTTGGCTTTTTCAGCATCTGCTCTTTGACTTTCTACCTGTTTTTCTATTGCCAATTTTTGCTTTTCAACTTCGGTTTGTAATTGTTGCAAAGCTGCTTTTCTTGCGTCTTCATTTGCCAAAGCATCAAGTGTATTTTTTTCATCTCTTTCTACTGCAAATTGTTGTTGCAATAATTTCTGTTGTTCAATAGTTTCTGCCAAAGTTAAAGAATCTCTCAAATTCAAATGTTTTTTATAAAAATTTAAGGCATTTTGAAAGTCCTCTTTTGCTTGCAAAATATCCGATTTGGTTTTATAAACTTCTTGCAATAAATTAGGATTTTTTAGCTTTTCTGCCATATCAACCGACAAAGTATTGTAAGATTCAGCATTATAAATGTCTTTGTTATTCAGATAAACCACTGCAATTAAGTCTTGAATTTTGCAAATTTCGGTTTCATTTTTCTGTTTTTGCATCAGTTGCAAAGCCTGCAATAAATTATCAAGAGCATTGCTATAATTTCCCATATTTTGTGAAACTACTCCAATATTGATAAAAGTTATGGTTTGTTCTTGTGGCGACAGTTTCAAAATCTTTTTCAAAGCCAAAATTTTATTCAAATATTCTAAGGCTTTATTATAATTTCGCAAATAACGATAAATATAGCCGACATTATTGAGTGCCACAAGTTCTTCTTTTTTATCATTTTCTTGTTTTGCCAATCCCAAAACCTCCAAACTATTTTCTAAGGCTTTATCATATTGATTTAATTTTTTGTAGCAATTTGCTACTTGCCAAGAATTACGAATAATTGCTGCATAGTTTTTATCCGTTTTATAACTTGTTAAGGCTTTTTTATAGGCTTCTAATGCTTCTTGATTTTTTTGTGAGGCTAATAATTCATTGCCAATGAGTTCGTATGTATTTGATTTCTGGTCAATGTCATTTGATTTTTTGAAATAAGACAAGGCATTTTCGTGTAATTTGCTTTGCTCATAAATTTGTCCAATTTCTATATATAAAGGAGCTAATTTTTGTCTGGCAATTAAAGGATTTTTTTCTTGCTCTTTTTCTAAGTTTTTTACTGCCTGTAAATAATTTCGCAAAGCCACAGGCAAATTTTTAGCACTTTTTGCAGTACGTGCAATGCTCAAAATGCTGTCTATATTTTGGGCAATAGCAAAACTGTTTGATAGCAAAATTACTAACAAAATGAATGTTTTGATAAAAAAAATAGAGTTAAGTTTCATTTTTTGTTTCATAGAATAAAATATATGCTTCTATTTTTATACGTGTTCTACATTTAAATTATCTTTATTCCAACTTAAAAGAAACTCCTCCTTGAATATTCCTACCCATTTGTGGTGTATATCGTAAATCTACATCAAGCCCTGTGGCATTTAAACCTCCATATTGTTCGTCAAAAACATTGAGAACTTTCAAAAACATACTCAAATTTTTAGTAAAACTATAACGGGCTGTCATGTCTAAGGTGTAATAACCTTTTATGAAATAAGCTGATAAATCATTGTTAAAATTTATATTTGGTGGTAAATATTTGCTATACCAACCACTCATTGCCACATTATCAAAGTTCAAATATAACTTTTTTATAGGATTTAATGAAATTCCCCATTGTAAAGTATGTTCTGGCACTTGACGATAGGCTTGCAATTCTCCACGACTATCTCCTAAATCTTCTGCACCACTTTGAAAAGTATAAGCAAAGTTTGTGCTTAAACCAATAGAAGGGACAATATTTTTTGACCTCAGTGCTGCTTGAAATCCAAACAACCCTGCTATGGTTGCCTCATTATTTCTATAAGTTCTTACTGGCTGAATGTTAGCCAAAGGATACTGTAAGGTGTCTATTATTTTCCCTGTTGCCACAATCAGTTGCTGAACAGTATTGACAAAGGCTGAAACATCTAAGTACGTATTTGTATTCATTGCATATCTAAAACCAATATCTATTGACCTATTAATTTCGGGTTCTAAATTTGGACTTGGAATTACTTGATAGCTAATTTTTCCATCTGCCTCTCCATATTTTAAGGTTAAACTGTCAAATTTTCGGCTAACAAGTGCCACAGATTGGTAAGAAGTAGTTAATGATGGTGCTTTGAAGGCATAACCTAATGAAAAACGGAACGAAGTTTTAGTAGAAGTTTTGTAGAGAGCTGCAAAACGTGAGTAAATCTGTGATTGATAATTTGAAGGATTATCATATCGTAAACCAAGCACTACATTCCATTTTTTACTACTAAAATAACCTTGCATAAAACCTCCCATGTTGTTAATAATTTGAGGATTAATACCAAAATCTCCAAATAAAGCATCTGGTTTAGGTTTATGATTTGTAAATGGCACATAATCATCTGCATTAAATGGTTTTTCCAAGTCTCTGGTCGTAGGTAAGGCACTTGAAATTTTGTAGGAAGCACCACCTGTTAGCTCCCATTTTTTTGTCAAATTATAATTGACAACCACTTCGCCAAAAACATCATCTGATGCCTGATATACATAAGCATTTCCATAGTTATCATAATTTGTTGCCATTGACGATTGTGTGTCAAACCTTTGTCGCAAATACATAAGATTTGAACTAAATGTAAGTTTATTCCAAGTATTTGTGTAGTTTAGAGCTGTAACCTGTACTTTTTCAGCAATTTTATTTGCTGGGTTTTGATAACCAAAGAATGCAGCATCTCTACCCAAAGAAGAATGGTCTGCCCGATACATCTCATTGTAACTTAATTGTAAACCTCGATATTTAACATTAAAACCAATTAAATAACTTTCTTGTGGCAAATCATTAATGATAGGAGTTGTAAGAGTGCCTTGATAAAAAGGCACATTTTGTGCAAGAATAGTACGAAATTGTCTATTATTAGCTGGATTTGTAAGAAATAGTGCTACTGCTTCATCAGATATGCTATTTGGAATGTTAAATATTCCACGTATTGGGCTAAAAACTCTGTGATGTGCTGCATCTGTAATATTCAATGTGCGTCTTATGCCTTGATTTCCATAAAAACTATATTGAATAATATTTTTATTGCGACCTAATTTGCCTCCTGCTATAAAATTTGTATGCCGATAACCATAATCACCAGTAACTGCATTTACATTAGCAAAAGAGGAGTTCTGCGTACTTTTGGTAATAATATTAATCACGCCAGCCATAGCATCTGAGCCATAAACCGCCGAAGCCGACCCATAAATAATCTCAATTCTTTCTACTTGTGCAATAGGCAGTTGCTCACCAATGCCTAATGTACTGCTTGCGGAAGGTTGTAATGGTAAGTTATTAAGCAATATTTTTGTATAAACATTGCCTAACAAACCTCTCATCAAAAACATTTCGCCATCAAAACCACTGCCAACTTTGGAAGTTCTGATGCCTGGCACCATTTTCAAAACATCTGTTAAGGTTGTATAGCCATTTTTGAAAATATCATCTTGGGTAATTACATAAACCGTAACAGGCAAATCTTCTAATTTTCGCAAAGACCTACTTGCTCCCACAACTTTTTCTTCAATCATTACTTTTCCAGCAATAACTTCTTCCACACCAAGTCTGTCCATTTTGGCGTAAATTGTATCTTGATTATTAGTTTTATTCGTATCTTGAGCAAATGTAACAGAATAAATAAAATATAAAAGTATGAATATCAGTAAGTTATGTTTCATTGTAAATAGCTATTGTTGTAAATTTATTTATACATATTCAAAAATAATTTAAACATATAACTTTACACTATTTTTAACAATATTTCACGTCCATTAAAAATTTAGGTAGTGGTAAAAAATGTATGATAACTTAAATAGTTTAAAATCAATACTTTATGGCACACAGATAACATAGATTTTACGGATAATCACAGACAAAT
>JAYTNF010000384.1:0-6517 GCA_043748455.1 Cytophagales bacterium | reverse complement strand
CCAATACATCTTTGCTATCTATACGTGTATGTACGATGGGCGAGGCAAGTTTTCCTGCCAATCTTTTAGGATTAAAGCCTTGTAAGGTTTTACCAAATTTTGACAATAAAAATACGTTGCCTTCATTATCAGCCACCGCAATTCTATAATTTTTCGAATTGTCATAATCTAACAAAGACAAAAATTCTATATTGCCACAATCTTCTAATATAATTGGAAAATCTGTTACTAAATGCCCATTTTTATTTAACAAAAACACTTTATTTTGAGCTGCAAAAAGATAATGTAATTGCTTACTTGTTTGTTGATTTTCTTGTTGATTTTTATTCGTATTTGCTTGCAAATCTATCTGATAAACTTGTTTTGCAATAGGACTTTCAACAGGAAAATGCCATAATTTTTTACCATTCACAGCCAACAAATGCAAATGATTTCCTGCATCTTGTACCAAAACTTCTTTGCTTTTATCAGCAATATTTTTAACAACAAAAGTGCTGGTTATCAAGGAGTTATAAAAATTTGTTTCATACATTGTGCGAATATTTTTTGCAATAATTTTGTCATCAAACGACTTATGAAACAGAGTTATTTGTGAATTTGCTATGTTCTCATCTTTATCAATAATAGATTGCAAAGTTAGGAACTCAAAACGCAAAAATTGACGTTTATTTTGCTCTACATAATCTTGCCAAGTCTGATTTAATTGTTGTGTTGCAAAATCCCAAGTTCGCAAAATATTTTTTACATAACATACATTTGAGGGTTGTTCTAATTGTGTGAGTAGGGGAGAGGCATGGAAAATTTTTGCCCAAACTTGCTCATTTTCAACATCTTCCAACACTGTTGCAATAGCTTTTGGAGTGTTTCCGATAAGCAAATAACCGTTGATAAACGTAAAATACGAGTTTTGAAATCCGCTAAAATTATCACTAAAACTAAAATTGTTGTTTCCAGCAGAATTTCCACCAAAAAGGCTTTTAGGAAATTCCTTATAATGCAATTTTACAATTCTTTGATTAGCAAAATTTTCATATAATAAAGTATCTTTTGCTTTTTTTGCCAATTCTTGTGCATATTCTTGTAGCTTTTTATTGAGTTCCAACGGTTCTTTAACCTTGATATAAAGCAGTTTTGAAGCACTAATATTTATGGTATTTTCTAAGGTTGCAACCGCAATTTCGCCTTCAAAATAATTGATAAACTCCTGAAAATCAAGCACATCTGAATTTATTAAACTGTCTTGCCAATGTTCATTAAATTTCTGATTTTCGTTATTTTTCTTATTTTCCTGTTTTTTATTATCTTCAATATTTTTTATTGCCAAACGGTCAAAAAATTCATTGGGATTATCAAAACTTATACGATACAATGAAGCAGTTTTTTTTGGCAAAAACTGTGGTAATAAATCACAAGTTGTTGGTTTCATTCCTGTGAATAAACTTAATTCACTTGTTGGATTATTTAGAGAAATATTTTGTAATCCTTTGAAAATCAGCTTTTTATTGTCTATTTCTGTTGTGTAATAACCATTTGTTTGTAAATTTGCGAAGTCTTGTAATGCGGTTTTAAAAGAATCTTTGTAGAAAATTTGCAAAAACTTCGGCATAACTTGGGCATTAAAATAGAAAAATGCCTCATGTTCTTGTGGTTTTTTTAGCGAAAAAGCTGTTTTATTGGCACTATAAAAATTATTGCGACCTAATTCACTAATATTTCTAATGGTTTCTTCGAGTAATAAAGCTGTAAAACTTCCTACAAAATAACCTTTATAAATGGTGTATGAAAATAATTGCTTTTGTTCTGGAAACTTAACTTCTTGAATTTCAATGCCTTGATAGTTTCGTGTTTCTACACGTGCATGATTTCGTGTAATGATATTTTGCAAAGCATTGCGAAATACAGTGTTATCTTTTATCAAAATTGGCACAAAAAACATAAAATCGAAATTATCTTTTGTTGTAGTATGCAAGCTAACTGTAATAGCTTTGTCATTAAAATAATTATCTATTGCAATGCCTTCACCTGATAAAATATCGATAAATTTGGCTTTTTCTGCCAATAAATTAAACTGTGGACTTGTTTTTAGACTTTTCCAAATTGCGGTGCTGTCTAATTGTTTGTAAGTTTGGGTAGCATTTGGAATTTGCCAAACCGCCACCGCATCAGCAGGAATCAACGACCAGACAGCAGATTTTGAAGATTTATCCCAAATAGTTAGGGCAATTTGTACCAACCAATAACTAATAAAAATGGTAGCAAGGGCAATTAAACTAATTCTTAGGTATTTCATTTACACATCATAATTTGTTCGTCCTAAAATACTTCTTCCCAGCGTAACTTCATCTGTATATTCTAATTCGCTACCAACAGGAACACCTCTTGCTAAGGTAGTTGTTTTAATGTTATAAGGTTTTAGCTTTTTTGTGATATAAAACGAAGTTGTATCTCCCTCCATTGTTGCTCTTAATGCCAAAATAACTTCTTTTATCTCGCCATTTTCCATGCGTTTTAGCAACGATTCAATATATAAATCACTTGGACTAATGCCTTCAAGTGGCGAAATAATGCCACCCAAAACATGATATAAACCTCGATATTGCGAGGTATTTTCAACAGCTAAAATATCGGGAGCATCTTCAACAATACAAATTATGGTTCTATCTCGTTGATTATCAGCACAAATATAACAAATTGGAGCATCAGCAATATTATGGCAAATGCTACAATAATGGGTTTCTGTTCGCAATTTTACAATAGCAGTTGCCAAAGAAATAGTAAAAGTTTCTTCTTGTTTTAGGAGAAATAAAGCAAGTCGCAAAGCTGTTTTTTTACCAATTCCAGGGAGTTTTGAAATTTCACCAACAGCTTCTTCAACTAATTTTGATGGATAATTCATAAAATGATGATTTATTTAGCTTTCGCAAATTTTTGTTTTGCAATTTCAATAATTGCAGGCAAAAGAGATACACCAATAATTGCAAAAATAACTAAGGTAAAATTTTTGCGAACAGCCTCAATATTTCCAAAATAATAACCTGCTGCCAAGAAAATACTTACCCACAAAAATGCACCAACAATATTATAAATAATAAATTTTTTGTAATCCATTGTGCCAACACCTGCCACAAAAGGTGCAAAAGTACGAATAATAGGCACAAAACGAGCAAAAATAATCATTTTTGCTCCATGTTTGATATAAAATTCTTGTGTTTTTATCAAATATTCTTTTTTAATAAACCGCCAATCTGTTGTAAAAGCACGTTGTCCAATGTATTTTCCAACACTATAATTTACGGTATCACCAATGGCTGCGGCAATAAAAAGCAACAAACCCATCAGCCAAATATTCAAACCACTATCAGGCAAAGCAACAATAGCACCTGTGGCAAAAAGTAGCGAATCACCAGGCAAAAATGGTGTGATGACAAAACCTGTTTCCATAAAAATAATTGCAAACAAAATGATATAGGTCAAAGTTCCATAATTAGTAACAATTTCTTGCAAATGTTTGTCTAAATGTAGAAAAATATCTACAAATTGTTTAAGTAAATCTATCATAAATAGTTTTTAGTGTTAAGTTTTTTAAATTAGTAATGAAAATTGAATAAAGTGTGTTTTGTCAAATTATATTTTTTTAGTCTGTTAGGACTTTTACCTTGGTAGAAAATAACAATGCACACCAGCCAAAAACTCCGTAGGAGTTTAACGTCCTAACGAACTTTAAAAAAGCACTTTATTTAATTTTCATTCCTTATTGATTGCATTTAATAAATATCATTATCAAACTGCAAAGCTAACATTTTTTATTTGAGTTTAGTCTAAACACAAAATTTTTGCTTACTTTTGAAACCTAAACTTTTGATCACAACTCATGTATTTTACAGAACTGCTTGATATTCATAGACATACAAAACTTTCTGTAAAAGATAAGTTTCGCAAACTCCGTCAATTATTGCAACGTCTTTGTGTGGAACTGACGCAAAAAGAGGCTTTGCAATTTTCTACTTTATTTGCTCGTATTGTTTTTTTGGCAAATAAACATGATTTTGATAAGAAAAAACAATGGGCTTTGCAGCATTTTCGCAAGCAAGCACAAGCCACAGCCGCCGACCATTATTCGCCAACAGAAACAGATTATTGGTTGGCTTTGAAGATTATGGCAGATACAATTTCATTTTTTACAAAAACTGAAATTCCTGAAAATGTAGAAAAAATATTGCCACATAATGAGAAATTATTGTTTCAACAAAAGCAAAATTTTGGTTTTGTTGGTGATGTCATAGAAAAAATGAAAGTGGAAGTTATTGAAAATCAGAAAGATAACAAGATTTTAGTTTGTTGCATGGAAGGTAATGAAAGTGAAGACAATATTTATGTAAAATATAATGTTGCCACTTATAACGATAATTTTAATGAATCGATGCAAGGAATTTGGGCGGGTTCTCAACTCAATTTGCTGAATGTGCGACATGACAAAGATGGTTTTTTTACACCTCGTGCCTTCATTTTGGAGCCTGATTTTCTCATTGATGTTACTGCTATTGCTGAGTGTAATCAAAAGCAAAACTATTTTCCAGAGTTATATTTATTGAAAAAGTTTGCACCAAATACCAAATCTCCTGCTATTTTATTAGGAAATTTAGCAAACTTTTTCTTAGATGAGTTATTGAATGAAGATGATGAAAATCTGCTAAAATTTGAGGAGGTTTTCAAAAAAACTTTCAAACTTTATCCAATAGATTTTACGATGCTAAAAGAGTTGCAAGAAGATGGCGAATTTAAAAAATTTATGAATTTGGCAAGGGTTCATTTTGTCAATATTCGAGCTGTTTTACGTAATCCGACTTTGTTTGCAGAAACGAAAATTGATTTGGATAAATGTTATTTAGAACCTGCCTTTTATTCTGAAAAATATGGTTTGCAAGGAAGACTTGATTTTTTGCACCGAAAAGAAGACGAAAATGGTGAAACAGCCATAGATATTGTAGAGTTAAAAAGTGGCAAAACTGTGCCACCAAATAATGGTTTGTGGGATAATCATCTTTCGCAAACCACTATGTATCAACTACTTATGCAGTCTGTTTTTGAATTACCCGAAAAAAATAGCAACGCAGCCATTTTATATTCAGCCGCCGAAAAGAATAATTTGCGGTTTGCACCTGCCATGATGACAAAATCGTATAGCTTAATGAATTTGCGAAACCGCATTATTTCCGCAGAATATAAGCTGGCAACTGCCGAAAGTTTGATGGTTGTAGAAAAAATATTGTTGTCTGTAAGTCGGTTATTGACAAGGGAAGATTTGCCAAAATATACAAAAGATGAGGCCTTAAAATTTATTGACAAACTCAAAATTGCAAGTAGTTTAGAACGTAAGTATCTTTATAGTTTTGTCAATTTTACGGCAAGAGAACAGCTTTTGGCAAAAATTGGGGATATTGAATATGAAACCGCACAAGGTCATGCGGCTTTGTGGACTTCGCAATTTTCAGACAAACAGGAAAGTTTTGCTATTCTTTATGATTTGCAAATTGCTGATAATCAAATAGATGCACAAAAACCTTGCATTGTTTTTAACCGTACCAATGCTGAAAATGATTTTGTAAATTTTAGGGAAGGTGATATTGCAGTTTTGTATCCCTTCAATAACAGTGATAGCAATGTGCTAAGAAGTCAAATTTTCAAATGTAGTGTTGTGCAGATAAATAAAGAAAAAATAACAGTTCGTATGCGATTTCGCCAAAAAAACAAAGCCTTTTTCGAACAATTTACAAATTGGGCAATAGAACATGATTTGCTGGACACTTCTTTTAATTCGCAATTTAAAGGGCTTTTTGCTTTTGTGGCTTCGAATAATCAAGAGAAAAAGGATTTATTGCTGGGTTTGAAAGCACCGAGAGTGAAAAATAAGGATTAGGTTGTGCTTGTTTCTGTAATGGTATCAATAATACCTTTAATTATTTTTATTTTTTCATAAATTATTTCTCGTCCTTCGGAATATTCTTTTTTTGCATTTTTTAGGTTGTTTTTAAATAATTTTTGTTCATAATTGGTTAAGTTTTCATTTAAAGCTATTTCAGCAATACACACTAAATATTGAATAAATCTATGAGATTTATATAAAAATTCTGTAAAGAAAATAGTAATTTTGTGTGCTTCCTCTGTTGTTAATAAAGGAGAAGTAGTAATTTTGGTCATATTCTCATGGATAATTTTACGAAAATCTTTATATTGTTGTTTTGTATCTTGAAGCATTTTTTTTAACTCTGTAATATCTTCATCAGATAGCGGATGATATAAAACAATCTCACAACAGCCAAATAAACTGCTCATAGGACTATGAGATTCGCCTACAAGAAGTACGAGAATTTTCATAGCCTCTTTTAATTGTTCTTTTTCGTTGCACATGAAATAAGTCTTAGGTAGTGGTAAAAAATGTATGATAACTTAAATAGTTTAAAATCAATACTTTATGGCACACAGATAACATAGATTTTACGGATAATCACAGACAAAT
>JAYTNF010000383.1:0-10268 GCA_043748455.1 Cytophagales bacterium | reverse complement strand
TTTTGTCTTTCAGTGAGTTATATTTTATTTGTTGATTTTGAAACGCAAAATTTGCTTGACCAACTGCACCAAGTTGCACACAATTTTTACAAACAGTTTCATAATTTTTGCAAGCATTTGGATAATGACAACCACCTGTAAAAGTGTTAAAATCATGCAATGTCCAAACAATGGGAACAGTTTTGGGAATGGACTCAAAAAATGAGGGAATATCTATCATGCTATTTACCCAATGTAAGTGTAACAACACTTTTTCATGATGATTAACTTGATGATGAATTTGCTTTAATATCTGTGCTATATTTGCAAATGGCGTTTTATAAGGTAAAATTGTAGGACTAAAAAGTTCTAATCCTGCGGGTCTGCCTGCTAATTGTTTTTCAATATTGTGATAATATAGACTTGTCTTTATTTTTTGTTGCCATTTTGCAATACCTATTAAAGGTTTTGGGGCAAAATTTCCAATGTGCATAAACTCAAAATCTGCTGAATCTTTTGAAGCATTATTTGAAGTATAATTTTGCAAACCCTCATAAAGACGTTTGGCGGCAATGCCTGCACCGCCACTAAAAGCTGTTGAGAAAAAATAAATTTTTGAGTTCATTGATATTTTAGTAATAAGCACCTGATTAAAATTATTTGTATATGCTATTTTTTTGTCATTCTTCCCTTTGCTGGTGGCAGCCCTGCTCAGAATGACAAAACTATAATTTTAAAATTTTAAGTCCCCATATTCTGCCTCACTCAAACCAAAAAAAGGGTCTATCACTTTTACTTCTTCATAACTAAGCTCGTAAAGTTTGTAAACTAAGTTGTCGATTTCCTGCTCTAATAAAGTTGTGTCTTGTTTTTCGGATTTCTTTTTAAGTATTTTTATGACAAGATGTTCCAAAGTAAGATTTAGAGTATTTAACCTTGAAGGAATTTTAAGATTATTTACTTCATAACAATTTACATTACTATTTGTGCTTGTTTTTCTAAATATCCAGTTAGTTAGTTTGGAATTAAAGATGCCAAGTAATGTATAAATTGAAACTATTTCATTATCAGGCTTTGCAATAATATAATTACAAGAGTTAGCACAAAAAATATTTTCATTTACTATTGTGCTAATCAGTCTAATTTTATCATTAGCACCAGATATACCCTGCAATACAATTCTTTTCATTTTATGATGAAGTGATTTTTTGCTATTTGCATAATCAGCCATATATCTTTTTTTATCTACATATTCAATCTGTCCTTGGCTTGGCTTATTAGTAACAAAATATCTTTGAATTTGAGCACCTTTGACAATCAGAGGCTTTTTATCATCATTAGTCATATAATCTTTATGAAAAGTCATATTTAACTCACCTTCAATGCACTCAAAGAACTCAGAGTATGCAACAAGATGTTCCGATTTGTAATATCGAATGAATATTGGTTTATCTTGTTTTTGCAAAGTTGGAATTACAACATTTATTGGGTCAAAAGAATTTATTTCACTTTTATTAAATTCAACATTATGGTAGTTTTTTAGAGTTTTATCATTGTGAATCCTGAGAGAGAATATATAATCGGGCAATATGATTTTTTTCGCCATTAGGATACATACACTCATTTTTGCACTTTCAAAAACTCTTTTTTTTATGTCATCTCTTTCTGGAAATGAATCAATATAAAGTATATTGTGATTATTTAAGTAATGATTACGAACCCCCTTAGAAGAATTATCTGCCAAAAAAGAATTTTGGAAAATTTGACAGCTTATGCCACCTTTTTTTAATAATGTATCTATCTTGGCTAAAAATAATTCATAAGCATTTATTTTACCACCTTTGCATTTTTGATATATATCAAAAGTTAGCAACCCTTCTACTTCAATTTTCTTTTTCCCATCATAAACATCATAAGGTGGATTTGCAATCACAATATCAAAGCCAACATTAGTAATTACTTGTTCATTCATTACTTCTGGAAAATCCAATTTCCAATCAAAAAAATGAAGTGTTTCTTCGGGTTTGCTTTTAAGTTTCTGTAAGTCTTTTACAGTGTTTTTCCAACCTATGGTTTGCAAATAGATTTCTGTTTGTTTGGTAATGGCTTTGCCTGTGCCTGTCGGTTTTGTTTCAATACCTTGGGTTTTTACCATAAGTTCTAACTGTTTTATTAGCAAATCTATTTTTAGGTTGCGAATATCGGCAGCTAATTTTTTCTTGTCGCTATTAGGATTAAAAAACTCTTTTTGTTCTTTGCTTATCTTGCGTAATAAGTCACCTTTTTGTTTTGCCAAGTCTGCCCCATAAAGTCCGTCTTTTGTGGTGTTTAAACTCCAATCAATATCTATAATATCATTGCCGAGTTTGTTTACCAAACTATTGCCTACCACAATTTTATAATCAAGATTTGGCAATGTTTTTGGTTTTTCTTCATCTACAATCAAACTTAACCAAAACCGCAATCTTGCAATGTCCACTGCCCCTTTTTCAATATCTACGCCATAAATACTATTTTGAATAATATTTAGTTTTACTGCCGAAGCATCAAAAGTTGTGGTATTTCCATACTCAAAAGTGTGCAAAGTTTGTTTTGCACTAAAAATTTCGTGCAACAAACCCATAGGAAAAGCTCCCGAACCAATGGCAGGGTCGCAAATTTTTACATTATCCAAAGCATTATGAAATTCGGCTGCATGTTTTTTAACAAGTTTTTTGTCCTTATCGTCCAATTTCTTTTTTAGCAGTTTTTCAATCAATATACGGTCAATCTGTTTGCTTGTACTTTTATTATCTATTTCTAACATCATTTGTCCTTTTCTGCCTTCGTTTATCGGAAAAAACTGAGGCTGTTTTTCTTGCCCCATGCTTGCATAACCAACAATTTCATAACCTTTGTTTTCAAACCAAGTAGTTAGGTATTCAATCAAACTTTCTTGGCACATATAATGCACAATTTCTTTTGGTGTATAAAATGCCCCTTTGTCTTTGTTGTCTTCCAGTAAGTTTTCAAAAATATGCCCTAGCATTTCAGGGTCAACGGCTACTGTGTGGTCGTTTGGGTCATCTTCATAAATGGTAAAATTGTATTGATTAAAGAAATCAAAGAGATTTTGAAATAACGGTTTAGGGAAAATAATATTGCGATGTTTTTTGTCTTCTTCCTCAAATAAGCCACCATTTAAGTAAGGAATTTTCAAAATCTGCGGTTCTTCTCCTCTCTGATTAGGCATAATACCAAAATTGGCAAAATCTGCCATGTCATTTTCTCTGTATTTATTCAGTGTTTCAAAAAACAAAGGACAAAGAAATTGCTGATAAAACAGTTCGGAGTTTGGATAGTTTTTAAATTGATTTGTCAAAAAATCTGAATCACCGTTTCCCCATTGACTTTTTGCAGGTACACCCAGCCAACCTTTTTTCTGAATGAAATAAAGGAAAACAATTCTTCCCAAAAGTTTTTTGCTGAAATCACGAATACCTTTTTCATCACCATTAAATAAATTTTGACGAATATTAGGTTGTGTAATCATAAAATTGCAAAAAACATCATAGTGCTTTTTGTATGTTTCAAAAAACACTTTTGAAAGTTTTTCTACCGAGAAAGCCTCTTTTATATCATCTAATGTTACTTTATTAGCTTTGTTTGCAATGGTTGCAAATCTTTCTGCGGCTGTTCTTGTACTTTCTCCTTCACCCAAAATGTAGGTATATCTTTTAGGCTCAGTGCTTATTAGTATAGATTCTCCTTCTGCATCATAGCCTGTTAGTTCTGATACGTATGTAAATCGCCATTTTGGATTTTCAGGTCTGTGATAAGTTATAAAAGCCCCATCAAGATTTTTCCAATATTTTCGTAGCAAGTTTCTTAATCCTATACGGTTACGTTCTACAATAATACCTTGTGCCAAAGTAACTTCGTACACAGCAATATTTTTTTCAATTCCGTTTTCGTTGAGTACCACATAACCCAATTTTTGGACTTGAGTAGCCACATTGCTGTTAATACCTGTTAATATTTCAGGTTTGATGAATAAACGGGCATTTATAAATGCTTCACCCAAAAATTGTTTCCAATGAGTTTGGTTGTAGGCTTGTCTAAATAGATTGTGTATTTGTTCGTATGTCATTATTCAAATGATTCAGAAATAATTAAAATTGGTTTTTCTACTTTGCTTTTTTTGCCTTTTTTAGCACCACTCGAATCAACATTGTATTTGATTGAAATCTTGTCAATTTCTGCTAAGATACTATTTAGGTTTTTCTTTTGTAATTTATCTATCTCAGTTGCTAAATTGGTGTATTTGCCAGAGTCTATCAATATTACAATTTTATCAATATTTTCTCTTTGTTTTTCTGTTAGTTGTGGATATTTTCGCAAATTTAATAAATCGGACAAAGATTTTTTAACTTTTTGTGCCATAACTCCCAATGCTTCGGGGTCGGTTTGCGACTGTACAACTTCGTTTTCCAACATTTCAAAATGTTTTAATGCTTTGTTTATGTGTTTGTGATGTGTTTCTATTAAGGAAACATTTTTTTCGTTTTCCTCAGCCGCAAATATTTTAAATGCTTCAACAGGCGTAATTTCTTTGGGTTTATTGTTGCTATCTACCCAATAGAATTCAAATTTTTTATCAGTTTTTAAAAATGCTGCTGTTCCATTTTGTAATTCGGGTTTCTTTATATTGGTTGCATTTCTTCCCACTCTTGATTTTAATGGCATTTCTTTAATCTTAGCAAACCAAGCACTGTTTTGTTTTTTGAATCTGCGTAAAAAGTATAAAAACTTCAATCTTTCATCTTCTTCTTCTTTAAATGCAGAATGACTAAAAAGTTTTACATCATCTAAAATTTCTTCGGTGGAAAAAACCTGATTATCTTCACCAAAAGCAGTATGAAAAGCCTGAATTTTCATAAAAGCAGTTTTATTCAATTTTATTTGTGCTTCTCCTTGTGCCGAAGGATAAAAGACATAGTTATAAATGGTTGTTGCCTTTGTTCCAATACGATTTACACGTCCAATTCTTTGCATCATTTTGGTAGAGTTCCAAGGCGTATCATAGTGGATAACTACATTTGAACGGTGCAAGTTTACACCCTCAGCCAATACTTCGGTAGTAATGATGATGTTGTAGTTATTCTCTTGTTTGTCCTCTGCCAAGTTTGCATCAAAATTACTTACAATGATGTCATACATTTCCTTCCTATTTTCAGATGAAATGGTCAAAATATCTTTTCGTCCTGCATCTTCCATAGTCTTAGCCAAATAATTAACAGTTTCTTTTGATTCTGAAAATATAACCAATTTGCTCTCTAAGTTTGTTGTTTTATCCAAAAATTGTGTATGAAGTTGGCTAATGAAAATATCCATTTTGGGGTCATAATCAATTTCTTTCCAACTACTAACAAGTTCATTGATGTATTCTAAATCTTTTTTCAAACTTTCAAGAAAACCATCTTTAAAATCTGAACTTTTAAATATTTGATTTTTTGGATTTTCTTCACTAAGTTTTTCAATAAGTGCTTCAATATTTTCCTGCGACCACCCATCATTAAGCAATTTATTTACATTGGTATCGGGAGCAATAAAGACTTTATCATTTTCAAACATGCTAATCATTCTATCAGTAGCAATTTGAAAATTGCCCAACGATTTTTTAAAAGCATAAAAACTACTTTCCAACCGTTTGATTAGCTGGTTTTTCATAATTTGTGCCAATGATTTGGAAGCCAATTCCGCATTTTCGTAATATTTATCTTGTATTTCTTTATTCAATTCTGCAATGGCTTGGTAACGTGAATACTTTATATGAATTAATTTGTCTTCCTTATCCCTATCCGTTAAATAAGAAATCGTTTTATAAAATAGTTCATTCAGCTTATTATCCATCAGATATTCCACTTTTTTGGGTGGTTCTACTTTCGGAAACTTAATGCCCTGTGCTTCTAAGTCAATTTTATATTCGGGAATATTTTCAAGGTCAGTTCTTGTTCTACGAATTGTAATAGGCTCAATAACATTATTTCTTATTTTCCCATAAATTTCTCTTAGTCTGTTTACATCTAATTCATTAAATCTTTTTATTGTTTTATATTCCTCCATTAAAGGAGAAAAAAATGAAGTTAAATTTGTAACTGGTAATGAAGCCTGTCTTGCATCTTGAAACATTTGAATTTGATAAAAAATATCATCAGGTTTGTTGTTTAGGGGAGTTGCCGAAACTAAAATTACTTTTTTTTGTAATCCGTCAATAAATCCTTTGTTTGCCCTTGGACTTTTACAAATTAATTGTAGGCTTTGAAAAACACCCGTTGTATGATTTCTGAACTTATGTGATTCGTCCACAATCACCAAATCATATTCTTCTTTGTTCCAATAATCCTGATGCCCTTCTAATATTTTATTAAGGCTTCCATTTGTGATAAACTTAGTATATTTGTCAATCTGGAAATACTTTAACGTGTCTTTCCAGTTTTTTTCTACTGCAGGCGGATAAACGACCAATATTTTAGTATTTTCTTTTCCGTTTTGCATTAAAAACTTTTTTGCCACCATTGCCGCAATGACGGTTTTTCCCAAACCCACAACATCAGCCAACAAAAAACCATTGTGTTTTAAAAGCATATTAAAACCTTCATTTACCGCATCAATCTGATAAGAAAGTTTTTTGAACTTCGGAGGCAAATCACCTATAGAATCAGGGTCATAGTCAATATTATCACCGAAATACTCCGTAAGAAGTTTAATATAAAGCTCAAAAGGTGTTATTTCTTCATTTAGATAACTTTCTTTTTTAATATTTTGAATATCAATAGGCAATATTGCTACTGATTCAGCCCAAAGTTTTTCAAATTCCTCTGTCGCAAATTTAATGTCGGGATAGTCATTCAGCAAAACATTAAACTCATAATTATAAAAATTACCACCACCAAGTCCAGCATCTGTCAAGTTTGAAGAGCCTGTTATTACACTTGCAGGAGTGTGTTCATTAAATGGTTCAGGGCGTAAAATATATACTTTTGCATGTATCTTTTTTTCAGGGTGAGCTTTAATCTGGATTTTCTTTTCAATCAAGTCGTCAATAAATTGCAAAATTCCTTTCTCAGTGTCCTTGTCATAATTTGCGTTTTCAATGTCTTCCCTAATTTTATTTATGAAATCTTCTTTGGTTTTATTGTGATTTTTGAAAAACTCAAGCCCTTCTTTCTGAGCATCTGCAAGCATCTTGTCAATGTTGATACCTACCAATATTCTAATGTGTGGTACTTTGTCTAAAAAAGGTCTTATGCGAAAATAACCTGATGCCCTAAAATATCCTACCAGAGCATCAAAATATTGTATATTGGGGTTGTAGGTAAAAACCCCTTCAAATTTTTTGATTAGCGTGTTTTCTTCGCTGTTCGTAAAAAACTTTGTTGACATATATTTTTAAAATTATAAGTTTGTTAAAATATGTAT
This sequence comes from Cytophagales bacterium, assembly GCA_043748455.1. Lineage (GTDB taxonomy): Bacteria > Bacteroidota > Bacteroidia > Cytophagales > Thermoflexibacteraceae > JAAFKA01. Next base: position 2,828 of record JAYTNF010000383.1, on the reverse strand, counting down.
TTTTCTCATTACTTTTGCAAAGCAGCTATTTTAGTTTCAGTAATCACCAAGCCAAATTTATTTGATGATTTCTTATATTTTTCAAATCTAAAAACCAAAAAGTATATTTCCAAACTAAATAAGTTATTTGTTTTTAATTATTTTATAAATAGTTTTGATAATTTGATACTAACGTTTATCACTTGTTTAATTTGTTATTCTGCCCACTTAGCTCAGAATGACAAAATTTCTTTTATAACATCAAAAAAGACTTTCTCAAGAAGTCTAATATAATTTTACTATGAATTTTTTACATCAAAACACTGACACCATCATTGCCCTTGCAACAGCTCAAGGCACAGGTGCTATTGCCGTTATTCGTTTGTCGGGTAATGAGGCAATTTCATTAGTAAATCGTTTTTTTAAAGGCAAAAACCTCGAAAATCAAACCACACATAGTTTACATTTTGGTACAATTCGCAAGGGCGAAGATATAAATAGTGAAATTATAGATGAGGTTGTTGTTGCAATATTTATTAATCCAAAATCTTTTACGGGCGAAAATGTTGTAGAAATTTCATGCCATGGCTCTCCATATATTATTCAAAAAATTATACAATTATTTGTTGATAATGGTGTACGAATGGCACGAGCAGGTGAGTTTACTTTGAGGGCTTTTCTCAATGGACGCATGGATTTGAGCCAAGCCGAAGCAGTTGCAGATTTAATTGCAGCAGATTCAGAAGCATCTCACAAAGTTGCGATGAATCAAATGCGAGGAGGTTTTTCTTTGGAAATCAAGAACTTACGCCAAGATTTAATTCATTTTGCATCAATGTTAGAGTTGGAATTAGATTTTGCAGAGGAAGATGTGCAGTTTGTAAATCGAGAACAATTTAGAAAATTACTCAACAATTTATTCCACGTTGTTACAAAACTTTCTGAATCTTTCCGTCTGGGCAATGTCTTAAAAAAAGGAGTTATTACCGTTATTGCAGGCAGACCCAATGCAGGGAAATCTACATTATTAAATGCTTTATTGAATGAAGACCGAGCAATAGTTTCAGAAATTGCAGGCACAACCAGAGATACTATTGAAGAAACTTTAATTATAAAAGGTGTTGCCTTTCGACTGGTTGATACCGCAGGAATACGTGAGGCAACTGATAAAATAGAAGCTATTGGTGTGAAAAAAACCTTAGAAAAAGTCAAAGAAGCAGCCATTTTAGTTTATGTTTATGATGTAACAGAAACTACATTTGAGGAGGTACAAAATGATGTTTTGCAATTAATAACCCCAACACTGGATTTGATTATACTAGGCAATAAAATAGATTTAAAGCCTGAATATCAAGGTTTTATGTTGCCACAAGTAATGAATTATCCAGAATTACTTGTATCTGTAAATCAAGCAAATACGATAGAAAATATTAAAGAAAATCTTTTCAGCATGGTGGCAGGTGATTATAAAACAGAGCAAACACTTGTTACAAATGCCCGACATTATCAAGCCCTACAACGAACAGCCGAAGCTATAATAGCAGTACAAAAAGGACTTGAACAAGATTTGAGTAATGATTTTTTAGCTATTGATATTAGAACAGCTTTACAAGAATTAGGTGAAATTACAGGTGAAATTACTACAGAAGATTTACTAGGAAATATTTTTTCTAAGTTTTGCATCGGAAAATAAAAAATGGAATCTCCTAAATATCTATACTTTATTAAATAATAATTTAATTTTAGTGAATATTTGTGAAATATTTGTTTTTAATTGATAGTCATATTATATTTGTAATTCAATATGGGGACGACTGGTTTTGACAGCTTGAGATGTATTGTGTAAGCACGTAAGGCGTTGTAGGAATTGCCTTTCAACTGAACCTTCACAACAATAACCGGCGAAAGAACTTACGCCATGGCTGCTTAGTTTCGGAGAAACTGAGTGCCTTAGTCCAGTAAAGTAGCCTTTCTATCTATTTTGCAAACGGGCTTCAAACTATAGGAATAGCCAATGTTGGTTGCGAAACAAAGGCGAAGCTTAAGCAACTACGGTGTAAATTAGTTTGTCTTTTACTTATTTATACCCGACAATCGATAAAGAATAAACGTGTAGAAAGCATAGTATTTCCGTGTTTGGACGTGGGTTCGACTCCCACCGTCTCCACAAATTTTTAAAAAGTGCCTTTAAACTACTTTAAAGGCACTTTTTTTATGTCGTTTTCAGTGTAGAGAGTTTACTCTACATTTTATAGCTTATAACTACTTGATAATCAATAACTTACAAGCAAAAAAGGCACTAAAAAGTATGCGTTTTAATGCTATTAGCTATGTATAGTTGGAATATTTTATTCAATAGCAAAAAAGAATGAGTGTAAGGAATATTCGGCAAAATATAAATCTATAAATCTTTTGCCTTGTAATTAGTTGATAATCAATAAGTTATAAAATATTTATGTTCTTTTACTACAAATCTGTATAAGTCTTTTGATTAAATATAAATCTTTTGAACTGAATAGAAGTTTGTAAATGCACTGTAATTTGAAACTTAAATAATAGTTGAATGATAGTTAAAAGTGGGTTAAAATGCGGTTAAAAGTGGGTTAAAATCAAAAAAGCCTTATAATTTCTTATAAGGCTTGGGTTAAAGTTGGTTAAGTTTTATGCTTAACAAAAATAAAAGAATTGATTTTTAGTCCTCCTCTTCCTCCTGTTCAGTAACTTCGGTAGCTCCTAACTCCACACCATCAGCCAAACAGTCCTCAAAAATTTCTACATCTGAATAACTTAAACTATTGCCATCATCATCAGCACAAGTAAAATCCTCAATCAGACAATCTAAGGCAATG
>JAYTNF010000382.1:0-1752 GCA_043748455.1 Cytophagales bacterium | reverse complement strand
ATCAAGTTCCATATTCACAATACCATTAGAGTTTTTTGTCCAACCTGTTTCTTTATCAAGAATAGACAAACCTTTCATAGCTTTTGCACTGTTTATATTCATTAATTCCATATCACCCAAATAAGAAATATATAATTCGCCATTTTTTATATTTTCAAGTTTGTAGGTAATAATACTTTTTATAGTCATTCCATTTGTTGTATCTTCTATATTTTCTGTCCAAGAGTCGCCAATTTTTACAGGTTTTGCAGGTAAAACAGTCGCAAAACGAAAGTTTCTAATAAACTCTGTACCTTCGGGCAAACCATCAACGCTGATAAATTTTCCTTGTGCTGAAAATAACATCACAAAAGGTTTAGCCACTATTTTGCGAATTCCCTCATCAAATTTGTTGAGTTCTGGATTTGTGTTCGGTTTTTCAGAGCTATAATTAAATGTTTTGCCATCTTTAATTACAATAGCTGCTATTTTGCTAATTTTACTATCTATCTTCACTTGTCCATTAGCATCAACACTTCTTGGAATTGCAGACATGTAAATAATCATATCATTTTTACTTTCTTTTTCTTCACTACCCATGCTCGATGCCCCAAATGACATACTTGATTTCATAATAATGCTATAGTTTTTATCTTTTTGAGGAGCAAATCGCAGGTTATAAGTTTGATTAGAAGTTTGTGCAAATACTGAAAATGATATGACAAGCAAATGCACGCAAATAAATAAGTTCTTCATTTTATATTAGATTTGGGAAATATGGAAGTGCAAAACTAAGTAAAAAGAAAGTTTTATACAAAAATGAATTACAACTAAGATAATTTCCTAAAATAAAATATTATAAATACCTACATATTCCTAATCATACAAGCCACTTACTAACTCTAAACCCTTGATATTCAAGACTGTAACATTTCTTTTATCAATATCAATTAGTTTTTCGTCTTTAAATTCCGATAAAATTCTAATTGTAGTTTCTTTTACAGAACCCACAAAACTTGCTAAATCTTCTCTTGTAAGGCTAATAATTCCTTTGTGTTCGGCACTATTACTTAATAAAATTAGTGCTTCTGCAATTCGTCCACGAACAGGTTTGTAAGCTATTTCTGCCATTTTTGTCTGCGAATTTTCAATGTCTGCACACAATAATTTAATTACACCCTCATAAAATTTACTATTATTAGCAGTTAATTTGTTAAATTCTTCTTTTGGAATTAAGCAAACTTTACTATCTTCAGCCGCCACTGCACTTACGCCATAGCGTTGCTGCATCACAATAGACCGATAACCAACAATATCTCCTGAATTTGCAATTCTTACTATCATTTCTTTGCCTCCACTTGCCTGTTTCACAATTTTTATTGCTCCTGAACTCACACAAAAAATACCCAAAGGCATAGCACCCTCGTGAAATAAAGTTTCTCCACGTTTATAACTAATACAAGTTTTTGAATAATTAATACTTGCTACTTCATTTCCTGTGCAAAAACGAATAAGTGATTTATTAGAATTTTTGCACTTTTCACAAAAAATTTGCTCGGTTGCTGTTTTTTTCATAGGAATAAAGAAGTCGTTAAAATTGTGCAGTATAGCCAAAAATTACTAAAACATTATAAGTACACAAATATATGATAAAAATCACTTTTTTCTACAATATCTATCATATTTTTTCAATTCTCTGCAAACTACTTTTGCAATGACAAGAATGTACGTTGTCAATGGTGCTTTTGCACCTTGACAATCGTACTAACAACA
>JAYTNF010000381.1:0-4494 GCA_043748455.1 Cytophagales bacterium | reverse complement strand
TCGCCATTTGCTATGGATTTTGCAATATTTTCTGGAAAGCTATGCAATACGATTTCTTCCCAACTTTGTGGTTTTATGGTTGCCAATGCACCTTGATTTTTTGCCGCATCAGACAAATCAATTCCTACTCCTGCTTCTGTCAAATTGATAGCTGCCAAACCAACAATTAAAGCTATTGTGGTTACGATTTCGAAATAAACCAATGATTTCCAACCCATTCTGCCGACTTGTTTCATGTCTGAATGTCCTGCAATACCCACAATCAATGTTCCCATTAATAAAGGTGCAATAATACATTTTATCAGTTTCATAAACACATCGCTGATGACTTTGAGATGTGCCGAAAATTCAGGAAAATCATAACCCAAACCTGCACCCACAAACATACTTACAACAATCCAAGTCGTTAAACTTCGTTTTTGCATGTATGCAAATGCAAAAAACGCCATGACAAAAGCCCAACGCAAATACATTACAACGGTTGGAACTTCTATAATTTTGTAGGCTTGCAACATGGTTGCTAAAAATGCAGCCGAGAAAAGTCCAAATAAGCTAAAAATCCAATAGGGCGGAATTGGTTTTGCAACAGGTAAAACGGGATTTTCTGTAAATTCTTTCATAAAATAATTGAATAGGGTTAAGGTGTTTTTGAAATATGAATTATGAAATATTTTTGAAACATGAAATATCTTTGAGATATGAATTATAAAAGTGCGAAATAAAAGTACAAAATAAAAATTGAAATGAAAATAAGTAGATTTTTCATTTCAATTTTTGGCTTTAGCAAAAAAAATTTTATCTAAGTTATTGATTACCAATAAATTAATTTCATATTTCATGCATCACATTTCACATTTATATTTCACTGCTTATTGCACATACATAGCATTATTTGTTGCATATTTTTCTCGTAAAGCCAAAGAATAGAAAATAGCTTGGCAAACAGAGCCTAACTCAACGCCATGTGTAGAAATAAAAGTAGTATCTATGATGCCAAAAGATTTTAGAGAAACTAATAAAATACCAATTAAATACAAATAGCTTGCAGGAATTAGATAACGTGCTTGCATGCCACCTTTCAACCGACAGACAATACTTGACACAAAAGTTAGCAATGCAGAAGCCAAACCACCCAATAAGCCAAATTTGAGAGCAAAGTTATAATCAATTAGAAAAGTACTAAGAATTGTAAACAGACCAATAACCGCAAAAGCTACCAAAAAAACATGCATGAGAACAGAATAATTTTTGATTTCTAATATCCATATCACAAAAATACAACTAACAAAAGTCAAAAAACCCATCGTAATAGGCAAAGCCACTTCTGACCAAGCAATATTATCTAACCAAAGATATTTGAAAGCATAGCCGTTTAAAGTTGCTAAAAAAAGCATAGAACTTACTATCATTATTGCAAAATGGAGGTGAATAGCCCGTTGAACTATCCAATATAGAAAAATATTGTAGGCAATAACAACTATTAATGTTCCAAACAAAATTCCAAAAATCATATTTTCATTAAAAGCCTCATTATAAAAGTCTTTGGGTTTCCATAATACAATGGGAATTTGCAAGCTGCCCTCTGTTTTAAAACGTAAGTATAAAATCGTATTTTTTTGAGGCTCAACCACTATTTTATGTGCAATATTTCTGTGTGCAATTTCCCTTTTGCTAAACGGCGACAAATCTCCTTCTGTTTGTGTTGTCCAAATATCTTCTTCATTTTGACGATAGATAGTTAGGCTGTCAATAAGTGGGTAATTTACCTCAATAATATATTCTTTGCTACCTCGATAAGCCCCTTGAATTTCTATGCGTATCCAATAAACAGAGTTTGTAAAACCAAAATTTAGTATGTCTTTTTGAGAACGGACAAACTTATCTGCAAAAATAGGTGATGATATTTGTTGAATTGTATAAATTCCATCTTTGTCTTCTATATAATCTAATAGCTTACCAATAGAAAATTCCTCACTTTTTGATAATGTTTTTTTTGTTTTAGTTTGGGCAAAGTTTAAAAAAGGTGTCAGTAATAAAATTACAAATAAACCTAAAAACATGCGTAACTTGAGTTTATTATTACAAAAAAAATATAAAGTATCGTAAAAAAAATGTTTCATCGTAACATATAAATAATGTAAGTTGCGTAGTGAATTGTACCGCACCTTTTAGGGTGCAAGGTCATTATGAAATAGGACTAAAATCCAAAAAATAATATTAATTTTAGAGTTTTTAATAAATTTGCTCTGCAAATTTATTAAAAACCTTGCACCCTAAAGGGTGCAGTACATTCTACGCAACTTACATTAAGTAATAAATGTAAGTTGCATAGGATTTTATAATTTGATACTGACACTTTAAATTTGTCATTCTGAGTGGGGCTGCCACCAGCTTTCGAAGAATGACAAAATAAATTATTAATGTCTAAAGCCTATGTTACAAAATACTATGCAACTTACATTAAATAATTTGTAAAAATGAAAATTTTTGTGCTATAAAGATGTAATTTTTTTGAAAAGATTACATATTTGTATCCAAATATCTTATTCATTTTAGTCCTACTTAATTTAACAATATAATTAACAATAAATAAATTATGCAAATTATACCTGCAATAGATTTAATAGATGGTAAATGTGTGCGACTTACCGAAGGAGATTATAACTTAAAAACAGTTTATAATGAAAACCCATTAGAGGTTGCACAGCTTTTTGAAGATTCTGGCATTCAACGACTGCATTTAGTTGATTTAGATGGTGCAAAAGCAGGGAAAATAATCAATTACAAAGTATTAGAATTATTAGCAAAGCACACAAAGTTAAGTATTGATTTTGGTGGTGGTATCAAAACAGATGATGATGTGCAAAAAGTATTTGATTTTGGTGCTGATTTTATTAGTATTGGCAGTATTGCGGTAAAAAACCAAAATCTTTTGTTGAGTTGGATAGAGAAATTTGGTAGCCAGCGAATTTTATTAGGTGCAGATGTGCGTGAAGAGAAAATTGCTATAAATGGTTGGTTAGAAAATACAGAAATTAGCATTATAGACTTTTTGCAAACTTATACACAAGCAGGAATTACGCAGGTTTTTTGTACTGATATTAGCAAAGATGGCAAATTGCAAGGTGCCTCTGTGGATTTATACAAAAAAATATTGCACCATTTTCCTACTTTGCACCTTATTGCAAGTGGTGGTGTAACAACAATGGCAGACCTTCATGAACTTAGAAACTTAGGTTGTAAAGGTGCAATTGTGGGTAAGGCTTTGTATGAAAATAGGATTTCATTAGCTGAATTACAAAATTTTTAATGATTTTAAACCTAAAAATCTTATGAATTTATGTATTGATATTGGCAATAGCTTTATAAAAATAGCTATTTTTGAGCATAAAAACCTCGTTTTATTTCAAGAAAGACTTGATTATCAAGATATTACAAAAATTTGTGAAACATACCCAATTCATAAAATAATGGTTTGTGATGTTGCTAATAAAATAGAACCTTTGCTTAGTCATATTAGTACGCATATTCCTAAAAATATTAGCATTCAAAAATTAAATTTTCAAACGCAATTACCTATTACAAATCTATATGAAACACCTCAAACTTTGGGAATGGATAGGTTAGCGGCGGTTTTGGGAGCATATTCGTTGTTTCGTGGGCAAAATTGCATGATTATAGATGCAGGCTCGTGCATTACTTACGATTTTCTTTCGGCAACAGGAGTATATTATGGTGGTAGCATTTCATTAGGCTTAGCAATGAGATTTCGGGCTTTGCATGAGTTTACTGCAAAATTGCCATTGCTTAGTCCTTCTAATGCCCTTGAAATTACACAAATTGGCAAAACAACAGAAGAAGCTATGCAAAGTGGTGTAATTCATGGCTTTTTATATGAAATTGATGCTATTATTGCCAATTTTACCAATAAATATGCAAATGATACTCAAAAAAACCAAGTTTTAATTTGTGGAGGTGATGCAGATTTTTTACATAAAAGACTAAAATCAAAAACACAAGTATTACCAACTTTATTGCTAAATGGTTTAAATGAACTGATACACAACTAACTATATTAGTTATGTATTGTCATTTTGAACTTGCGAAGAATGACAACTCATAAATATCGTTATCACATTCTTAATTTACTTAGTTTTCCATTCCAAACTATACAAATCTTTGCGTCTATCTTTCAAATTTCGCACACTTCCTTTGCTGCGAAGTTCTTTTAATAAACTCAAATCAACATCTGCAATAATTGTAGTTTCAGTATTTGGTGTAGCTTCTGCAACAACTGCATTATTTGGAAAAGCAAAATCAGATGGCGAAAATACTGCCGACTGTGCATATTGCAAATCCATATTTTTTACTTTCGGCAAATTGCCTACACTGCCCGCAATGGCAACATAACACTCATTTTCTATGGCTCTTGCTTGGGCACATCTACGCACACGATGATAACCATTTTGGGTATCAGTCATAAAAGGCACAAAT
>JAYTNF010000380.1:0-3609 GCA_043748455.1 Cytophagales bacterium | reverse complement strand
ATTTGTGCTATTATTTGTGCTATTATTTGCGTTATTATTTGTAGTATTATCTGGATTTTTTTGTGCAATAAGTTGATTATTTACTTGATTATCAACCTTTTTACGTGCCAAAAGCAATTTTGTATTTGCTTCAATCATCCTCGCATTTCCAATTTCAGGATTTAAAATTCTCAAACTGTCTAATCGCAAAGAAACTTTTGCAGAAATATCATAAATCATTTCAGAAGTTTTTGTTGTATAATATTTCCCTTTGTCATCTTCTGAAATTCCCCAATTTGTTGCAATTACATCAGTTTTTGTTGGCGTAATATTCGGTTTTATCTCAACCTCAGTAGGTTGTTGTTGGCGAATATCTATTTGCGTTTCTTTTGGTCTTTGGTCTGCAATCCATAAAATACGCCCAATTTGCTCTTTTTCGCCTTTTTCCATACGGTTATAATCTAATAATTTGTCATAACGCATACCGTATTTTTGTGCAACCAACCAATAGGTTTCACCTTTTTTAAGTTCATGAAAAGGTGTAGCTGCGGTTTTCTTTTTAGCTTCTAAATAATAAACAACATTTGGTTTAATGCTATCTTTTTCATCTATCTCATTGAATTTCAAGAATTTAGACATTGAAATTGTATTTGCAACTTTCAATACATTTTCAGATTTATCTTTGCTATCCACAATAATTGCACTCAAACCATTTGCAGAAATTAATTGATAACTTTTGCTATCTACATTAATTTGTTGTTTTTTTACAATAATTGGATAATCTAATTGCTGATATTGCTCAACAGGTAATAATGTATTGTTTTTTGCTAAGGCATTTCTCACTTGTTCTTTTTGTTCCTCATAAGCAGGAAAATAAACTGTATAACTTCCCTCTTTTGGAACAGAGCTTGAAATCAACCAAGTGTTGTAACCTTTGAGTTGTGAGGCTGTAAAACCTGTTAATTTTGCCATGTTTTCAAGGTCTTTTCCTTTGCTGTCGCTATATTCTAATAAAGTAACAGATTTTTTTGAAGGTTTAAATTCTGGTTTGAAGACTATATAATAAGCAACTAAATCAATAAGATAAGGATTTGTTTGTCCATGAAAATCATAACTTTCTTTGCCTTTGTCTTCAGGTGCAGCCGTTTGCGAAACTTCTACAAATCCAAAACTAAAAGCTAATACCGTATTTACCCAATTTCTTAGTGTATAATTATCATTTTTGAATTTGCGAGCAACAGCTGCCGTTGAAAGTCCAATGTGTTTTCTTTCATCAACTTTGCTTGTAACTTGCAAGTTTAGTTTCCAATCTTCATTTTGATTAGGCGTTATTTTCCAAACACCTGCGGGATTTTTACGGTCATCTGCACTACTTTGCAAAAAATCAGTTTCTTTCAATGCCAAATATGCCAAGTCTTCTGGAACTCCTTGTGCTTTCAAAACTTTCATCACAATAGGCATGTAGGTATAAACTTTTTCCTTTGTGTGGGCAAAGAAGGCAGTATCACTCGTGATTTGCTCTACCTTTTTGCTAATTTGTTTGCGAGCATCAGCATTTAAGTTGAGTTGCAAATTTGCAAATTTGACTTGCGATGGTATTTCAAGATTTTGTGCAATGACATACTGACCAAATAACAAGCCCGCCAAAACTAAAAATATATTTCTGTTCATGATTTTTGTTTGTTTATATGCGATTTTAAGTTCGCAAAAGTTGATTAGGGATATTTTTATGAATAAATGCAGGTAAAATTGCAAATATTGTACCTTAAACGATATGTTTAGAAATAATTTTATAAACTACTCTCCAACAAACCTTTTATGGTAGTAATTTTCTAATAACTCTCCATAAGAAATCTCATTAGAATAATCTTTTTGTAATTCAAACCAATGTGTTCCAGAACTATTTTTCAATAAGTGCATATCTTGTGCGGGCATAAAACCTTGTAAAATAGCATATTGCACCTTTGGAGATGTGTTTCCACTTGATATAGTTGAACATTTATCAACAACAATAAAACAATGCCCTGGACTTCCACCTCTAATAAAGACATCACCAATTTGCAAATCAGCCATGTTTTTGATACTGTTCAATTCTTTTTCTAAAGAACGGGTGCTTGCATACATGTAAACTAATTCCAAATATTTTTCAAAATTCGCATCGCTATTGTCTTCTGTTGCAGTTTTTGTCCATTGATTTTGTTGTAACGAAAAACGCTGTCCTGCGGCATAACTTTTATAATCACAACGAAAACCACTCACAAAATTAAACGTAATTTCACGTTTTCGATTATTTTTGTATAAAAACCTTGCTCGCAAATTCATGACTGCGTCTGCACATTGTAATAAATCTTTTTTGCCAATCGGCATGTCAATAACCGCAAATGCGAAGGAATTTGTGCTTGGAATAGTGCCTGTGTAGGTTAAAACGTCAGTTCCTTGTGGTTTTAAAGGCAAGTTTTGTAAATAAGCTGCAAAACTTTGCTTATCTTTTGGCTGACGAGTAAATCCTTTTGGAAGTGCTAAATCTTTAATGGTATTTGGTTTAGTTTGTCGATTTGCAACTTGGTTATCAAGTAATTTATTGCTAAAACTGCTAAAATTGCTATCATTATTCTTTTTAAATATGGTTTTCATACCAAAACCAATAAATAACATGACAGACAAAAAACCAACTAAAATAGATATTCTCATGATTATATGTGATGGATATTAATAAAATTATGTGTGGACTAAAGCCCACAGTATGTAACAAAACATTAAATTAAAGTTATTAAAAATTGCACAAATAAAAAAATATTACACTTTTTTAAAAACATTATATAATCATACTTGCTTTTTCAAAATAATACTATAATTTAGCACATTATCATGTTACTATAATCAAAAGACTATCTAAACCTAAAATATATACTCAATTATGGAAATTAAAAGAGCCTTTGACTTTTTGTATTATCAATATGCAAAATATCCTAAAGCAGACTGTTTAAGTTATAAACAAAATGGAAAATGGTTTAATTACAGCACAAAAGATGTAATTGATATAGTAAATCGTACAAGTTTAGGTTTGCTAAAATTAGGTGTTAAAAAAGATGATAAAGTAGCCATTATTTCACCTAACCGTCCAGAATGGACAATAGTTGAGCTTGCAGTTCAGCAAATTGGTGCTGTGGGTGTGCCAATGTATCCCACAATTACGATAGAAGACTATAAGTATATTTTTGCAGATTCAGAAGTTAAATTTGCCTTTGTGAGTGGCTCTGACCTTTATAAAAAAGCAAAAACTGCTTCAGAAGGCTTGGCTGGTATGCAAAAAATTTATACTTTTGAAAGGTTGCAAGGTTTGCCACATTGGTCGGAAGTGGAAGAAATGGGAAAAGGTGAAGATGTGAAACAACTTGATGCTATAAAAGATAGTGTACAAGCTGATGATTTGCTTACGATTATTTATACTTCTGGTACAACAGGAAAACCAAAAGGTGTCATGCTTAGTCATGATAATATTGTGAGTAATTCCTTAGCTGTTAAGGATATTATAGATATTCCACTTGGACAGTCAAAAGCATTAAGTTTTTTACCTTTGTGCCATATCTATGAAAGAACTGCACTTTATGTCTATATATATAAAGGTTG
>JAYTNF010000379.1:0-12205 GCA_043748455.1 Cytophagales bacterium | reverse complement strand
ATCAATACTTTATGGCACACAGATAACATAGATTTTACGGATAATCACAAACAAATTACATAAATCCGTGAATATCAGCGTAATCCGTGTCATCTGTGTCATCTGTGTTCTACTAAGTTATTGATAATCAGCAACTTAGATAATCATACATTTTTTACTACAACCCAAAATATAAATATAAAAACCCCAAAGAGTTTTGATTTTTGTGTAATTTACAAGAATTTTAGCAGTAATACCTCTTCCAAATTATTTCCAAATGGTTTCTAAATTGGGTGTTTCGTACTATTTTGCTAACTTTACTGCTTACACAAACCTTAAAATTCTTTCGGTTTTGTTAAATGCTAATAAATTATTGGATTTTAGACTGCAAATATAACTATTTTTTGGAAAATGCTACTCTTTATATGTTTTTATTTAGGGTTTTCGCATAAATTCTTTTATAATTTTGGGCTTGAAATTTTGATAATCAACACTTTACAGACTAAAGTCTGTTATACATTTATTTTGTCTTACAACTTATCATGCCTACAAACTCACTTTCAGAAACTATTTGCACATTTAATTTCTTGGCTTTCTCTAATTTTGAACCTGCATCTTTGCCAACAATTAAGAAATTTAGTTTTGAAGAAACTCCTGATAACACTTTGCCGCCATGTTTTTCTATTAACTCATGAAGGTCATCACGACTAAAACCTTCGAGTGTGCCTGTTACTAAAAAAGTTTTGCCAACAAGTTTTTCACTAAGTATTTCTTTCTGAATATTTTGGTTTTCAAATTGCAAACCTGCAACCCGCAAACGGTTAATTAACGCCAAATTTTCAGGTTCTTTAAAATGTGCTACCAAACTTAATGCTATTTTCTCGCCAATTTCGGGTGCTTGTTGCAAAGTTTCAACATTTGCAGCCATGAGATTATCTATATTTTGAAAGAAATTTGCCAATTTTTCAGAGCCATTTTCACCAACATAACGGATTCCCAAACCAAATAATACATTTTTGAAAGGCTGTTTTTTTGATTCTTCAATACCTTTCAAAATATTATCTGCTGACTGTTTCTTAAAACCATCTAACTTTGTTATTGCTTCAAAATTGACTTTTTGATTGTCATATAAATCTGAAATATCATGAATGAGGTTTTTATCAAAAAACATTTCTATTGTTTTGCCACCAAAACTGTCAATATTCATAGCTTTGCGACTTACAAAATGTTCTATTTTACCTTTTATTTGCGGTGGACAACCTTTTTCATTTGGGCAATAAAAGGCTACTTCGCCCTCATTACGCATGAGTTCTGTATCACATTCGGGACATTTTGTAATATATTTTATGCGTTGTGCAGCTAAATCACGTTTTGTGGTATCAACGCCTGTAATTTTGGGGATAATTTCGCCACTTTTCTCTACAAAAACGGTGTCTTTTTCATGCAAATCTAATCTTTCAATTTCATTTGCATTGTGTAAAGTTGCACGTTTTACCATTGTGCCACCTAATTTTACAGGTTTCAAATTTGCAACAGGTGTAACTGCACCTGTCCGCCCAACTTGATAAGTTACAGATTCTAAAATAGTAGGTTCATTTTCTGCTTTATATTTGTAGGCAATTGCCCAACGTGGACTTTTGGAAGTAAAACCTAAAATTTCTCGTTGTGCTTTGTCGTTTAATTTTGTAACAGCACCGTCAGTATCATAAGGCAATGTGTATCTTTTTTGATTCCATTCCTCAATATATTGTAACACTTCTTCAATATTCTTACATGTACGATTATCAGGGAAAATGGTAAATTTCCATCGTTTGAGTGTTGCTAAATTTTGTTCATGAGTTGTAAATGGCAAGTTTTCGCCCAATAAATCATAAACAATACAAGCTAATTTTCTTTTGGCAACTACCCCAGAATCAAACATTTTGATAGTTCCAGAGGCTGCATTGCGAGGATTTGCCAATAAATTTTGAGTTTTAAGTCCTTTTTTTAGCTTTTCTCTGTTATCTTCTTCTATTTCGGTATTAATGGCATCAAAACTTTCACGAGGCATATAAATTTCTCCACGCACTTCAAAATATGCAGGCACATCATCTCCAACAACTTTTAAAGGTATTGTTTTTATTGTTTTTACATTAAAAGTTACATCATCACCTTGTTCGCCATCTCCACGAGTTACCGCATTTGTTAAAATACCATTTTGATAAATTAATGAAATTGCAACGCCATCATATTTCATTTCAGCAATGTATTGATATGGCTGTCCTTCCAAACCTTTTGCCACTCTTTCATCAAATTCACGCAATTCATCAGCATTATAAGTATTACCTAAGGACAACATTTCGTAACGGTGCTTAACTTGTGTAAATTCTTTGGAAATTGTGCCTCCCACACGCAATGTCGGCGAATCTGCCTGCACAAATTGCGGATATTGTTTTTCTAAACTTTGTAATTGTTCTAACAATTTATCAAATTCAATATCAGATATTTCAGAAATATTATTTTGATAATACTGTTCGTTATAATAATTAAGTTTTGCGGAAATATCCTGAATGTTTTTCTCTATTGCTGTAATTGTCATGTGATTATTGTCATGTTTTACAATATTGTTGAATAATATTTACTTGCTTATTTTATTAAAAGTCTCTGCTCCTAATTTTAATACACTATTATTTTTATAACATTAGTTTAAATATATAACAAAATAAGTAGTTATAAAATAATAGCCTCTCCTAATTATCAAAACAAAAATACAAATAAAAATGCTAAAAGGGCTAATAAAATATAAAATTATTTGTGCTGTAATTTAGATAAGCACCTAAATTATTTGTATATTTTATCATTCTTCGCTTTGCTCAAAATGACAAAGGCTTTTTCAAGAGGTATATTAACAAGAAAGTGGCAGTTTTTAAAAAGTAATTTCCTAACCCTTTGATTTTTAGATTTTGTACTAAAATTTTCCTAAATTGCCGAGCCTTGTTCGTATATCGGATATTAATAAACGTACATCTAAAATTATCATGGCTACTATAAAACCTTTTGCTGGGTTTCGTTACCACCAGCAGTTTACGCCAAAAATTGGCGAATTGACCTCACCACTATTTGATGTGGTTTCAGTAAAACAACGCCAAAAATTATATCAAAATCCTCTAAATAGCATACATTTATCAGTTCCTCAATGTGCAGAGTTTGGTGAAAATATTGGAGATTGTGCTTTGCGAAAACTCAATGAATGGAAAACTAAACAACATATTGTGCAAGATGAAAAGCCTGCAATTTATGTCTATTATCAATATTTTTTCTTAGCTGATAGCAAAAAAGAATATTGTAGAAAAGGTTTTATTACTTTGATAAAAGCCACTGATTGGAATGAAAACATTGTTTTACGCCACGAAAATACCATTCCGAAGGCTGTAAATGATAGAATTGAGTTATTGGAAAAAACACTTTTTCATGCAAGTGCGACACATGGACTTTATACAGATGAGGCTCATGAATTGGAGGTTTTGATGGACTTAGCTATGCAAAACCCTATTTACGAAACCGAAGATTATCAAGGTGTGAGAGATATTTTGGCAATGATTACAGATGAAAATGTAGTTGCAAAGTTTGTAAACAAATTAGCTTCACAACAAGTAGTTTTGGCAGATGGACACCACCGTTACGAAAGTTCTTTGGCATTAAAACATAAATTGCAATCCCAAAATCCTACACATACAGGCGAAGAATTATATAATTATCATGTGATGTATTTGACAAATGCGGCATCAGACGATTTGCGAATTTTGCCAACACATAGACTCATTGCAGATTTACCAGATTTTAATTGGGAAATTATTGAAAGCAAAATGCAGGAGTTTTTTCACATCAAAGAAATGGAAAATGCGGCAGAACTTGCAGAAGTTATAGCAGGTAAAAAGTGGACTTTTGGCATTGTTACCAAAGATAAAGCATTTAAAATTAAGCTAAAAGCAGAGGCAATGGCTTTGCTGCATTGGGATTTTCCAGAAGTGGTAAAAGAAATTGATTTGACTGTGATGCACTATTTTATTGTCTATAAATTGCTTGGAATTAAAGGAAAAGACCAAAGAAGTACGCCGTATTTGCGGTTTGAACGAAATTTTGCGGAATGTTTGAACACAATTTATAGACAAGAGGCACAAATGGCAATTATTACTAACGAAGTGGCAATAGAAGATGTAAAAAATGTGTGCCAAAGTGGTTACACAATGCCTCAAAAATCAACATATTTCTATCCAAAAGTTATCTGTGGATTTGTGTTTGCTGATATTGCAGAGAATAAATAAAATCTAAGAATAAGTTACTATCCAAAATTTATAAATTTTGGATAGTAGGTTTGAATTTTTGTAAAAAATGTAAGTTGCGTAGAATGTACCGCACCCTTTAGGGTGCAAGGTTTTTAATAAATTTGCAAAGTAAATTTATTAAAAACCTTTAAAATAGTGTTAATTTAATGATTTTAAGTAAAAGTAAATAATTAATTAATATTTATGATGACCTTGCACCCTAAAGGGTGCGGTACAATTCATTACGCAACTTACATGAAAAATACGATTACTTTTTACTCATTCACTACCTCTCAACTTATCCAATAGTTGGTTAATTAATGCGGCTTCGGTTTCATTAATATCAATAGTATTTTCTATGGCAGGTATTTCTTGTTCTATTTGTGTGAGCAAATCTAAGCCTTTTTGCAAAATAATGATATTTTTTGCACGTCTATCTTTATAACAATTTCTTACTTCTACTAAGTTTTTTGCTATCATTTTATCTAATAATCTACCTACATTTGAGGATTTATCTAACATTCTTTCAGTAATAGAACTTACAGAAATCATGTTTGGGTGTTGCCCTCGCAAAATTCTCAATACATTATACTGTTGTGGCGTGATTCCAAAAGGTTTTATCGTTTTTGCCATATTTTGTGTGAGCCAATTTCCTGTAAATATTAAATTAACAACTAATTTATGACATTGACTTTTAAAGGCTGTGCGTTGTTTTATTGATTTTTCTAATTCCATGACATATTGTAATTACAAAATAAAATTCATTGTAAAAATATCTAATTTTTTTGCAATAAATTGAAAAGAAAATGCAAATATTACAAAAATTGTAAAATAAAAAAAGGTATGCCATGAGCATACCTCTTTAACCTTAACCAATAAACAACACATAAAATAAACACATGCTGGCTGTAGGGGAAGGACTCGAACCTTCACAAGGTGGTTAGTTTCGCTAAGGAAATACTATCATCATGAAACTAAATAACATTTCCTTATCAAAATTTATTCCATTATCCTTACCCACGAGATAGGTGGGCATGGCTGCCAAATTTCATCACCCTACATTATAATTTTACATTATAAATTTGTTATTTGTTCCTTTTGAACTTTTAACACTGCAAAAATAAGTGATTAAATTTTATTTTACAAATTTATCAAAAAAATTTGTAAAAATTTAGATAATTCGCAATAAAAAGATTTATTTGTTACAAATTTAATAATAATAAACTTTAAAATGGACAAAAATTTAGAAATTGATAGTGTGGATATTAAGATTTTATCAGAGTTGATGAATAATGCCACCACGCCATATACTGAAATTGCAGATAAAATTCACCTTTCTGGAGGCACAATTCATGTGCGAATGAAAAAGTTAGAAAGACTTGGTATTGTGCAAGGCTCCTCGCTGACTGTTGATTTTAGCAAGCTTGGCTATGATATTACTGCATTTTTAGGAATTTATTTGCAAAAAAGTTCTCTCTATGAAACTGTTGCAGGTGAATTGTGCAAAATTCCAGAAATATTAACTTTACATTACACCACAGGTGCATATAGTATTTTTGCACAACTCATTTGTAAAGACACTAAACATTTGAGGGAAGTCTTACACGACAAAATTCAGAAAATAAAGGGAATAGAAAGGACAGAAACTTTTATTTCACTTGAAGAAAAATTACGAAGACCTTTGCAGTTAGAGCCAACAGAATATTAAAATTAATCATTCTAAACAAGCATGGTGAGACATTTCGCACCATGCTTGTTTTAGCATAATTAATGTAAGTTGCGTAGAATGTACGACAGACTTTAATCTGTGATTTTGTCATAACTTCAATCAGAAAACTTACAATAAAACTACTATAAATGGCTATTTTTAATGATTTTCAAATGATAATTTTAGAAAATTACAGACTAAAGTCTATGGTACAAACACTACGCAACTTACGTTAATTAATTAAAAATATCAGTATCAAAATTGATTATCATTCAAAATTGAATCTATTTTGGTAAACACATTCATGGTCACTAGTTAAACAATTCACACAATTTTTAGCAAAAAGCCTTATAAATTTTTTATCAAAGTGATTCTTTCTCCACAATTAGAGTTGCCTTTGTCTAAAAGTTAAAAAATTATAAAAAACGGCATAATATATTGTTTCATTCATACAATTAGCTTTTATTAGTATTATTTTAGCAGATTTTTAGTAAAAACTTTCAAAATACATTCTTACTACTTTTCAGGCATATAAACCAACTGACTTAGTTTTTCGGCAGCAAAAACCTCATTAGCAACTTCTATCAAATCTTCTACCGTTGTTTGTTCTATTTGCTTAAAAATATCGCTAAGACTTTCTACGGTTTCTGTATCTAAAATACTTTTGCCCATCATCAACATAAAATTCATATTACTTTCCTCGGCTATTGCCAGCTGTCCCATGCTTTGTTGTTTGGCTTTGTGAAGTTGCAAAACTCCCAATTTTTCTTTACATAATTTATTTAACTCTTTGTAAACCAACTGAATAGATTTTTCCATAGTTCCTTTTTCGCTACCAAAATAAATACAGAATAAGCCCGTATCGAGATAAGCACTGTAACTAGATTCTATACTATAAACCAAACCATGTTTTTCTCGTAAAGCCATGTTCAGACGAGAATTCATGCCAATTCCACCCAATAAATTATTTAGCAAAAAGAAACTCATACGTTTTTTATCATATAAGGAATAAGCCAAACTTCCAATTAAGCAATGTGCTTGTGTTATTGGCTTGGTAACTTGCAAAATATTAGGTTTAGAATTTGTAAAAGTAGCTCTGTTTAATGGCTTGGCTATTGTTGTTTTGATATTCGCAAAATATTTTTCTGCTAATGCAACCACTTTTTTTAATGGCAAAGCACTAACAGACGAAAAAATAATACGTTGATTAATTAGATTGTCCTCCAAAAATTCAAAAAAATTAGCTCTTGTAAAGCTTTTTACGCTTTCTGTTGTGCCTAAAATATTTTGCCCTAATGCATGGTTTCCAAATATTACCTCATCAAATTGGTCAAGAATGGCATCAGTTGGGTCATCTAAATACATTGACATTTCTTCTAAAATAACCCCTTTTTCTTTCTCTATTTCTTTTTCTGGGAAAATAGACTGAAAGGTAATATCAGTCAAAACATCTATTGCTTTTTCAAAATGCACATCTAAAACAGAGGCATAAAAACAAATTTTTTCTTTGGTTGTATAAGCATTTAATTCGCCACCTAACGAATCAATAGCAGAAAGAATATGATGTGTTTTGCGTTTTTCTGTACCTTTAAAAGCCATGTGTTCCCAGAAATGTGCAAGTCCTTGTTGGTGTGGTTTTTCATCACGGCTGCCAATATCTAAAATAAAGCCGCAATGTGCAATTTTGGTGTGTGGAACCTGTCTATGTACGAGACGAAGCCCATTAGGAAAGTTATAAATTTCGTGAGTTTCTTGAATGTTATAATTTGGCATAAATTAATTTTACAAGTAGATTTCACAAGTAAAATACTTGTTTTTAATTACAAAGTTACTAAAAGATGGCATATTTCAAACAAGTTTCAAATAAGTTTAAAATAAAACTATATTTTTGAAAATAAAATTATAAAAAAAATAGTATTATATTTTTTTTGTCGTACCTTTATAAAAAAATGTAGGAGTTATTTCTTTTAAAGGTTGTATCTTATATATTTTTTAGTTCTTATAAATTAATTTCTAATTATTTCTATTAAATGAAAACTGGTAAAGTAAAATTTTTCAATGAGTCTAAAGGATTTGGATTTATTATTGACAACGATTCTAACAAAGAAATTTTCGTTCACATCAGCGAAATCGTAGATGGTTCAAGATTAAATGAAAACGATAATGTTCGTTTTGAAGTTAAAACAGGTCAAAAAGGCTTGAATGCAGTAAATGTAGAAAAAATCTAAGCATTTGCTTAAATTTTCAGTTTATTGCTGACAAAATCGTACTTTTCTAAGTGAGGAGTACGTTTTTTTTTGCCTATTTTTTTTGAATTTCCACAATAAGTAGCTAATTTGCAAAATAAACTAATCATATTGCTAATCAAACTATCATGACTTTATTACAAGTATTCTTAGAAGCCATATCAGAACCCGAAGTACAAGCAGAAAGCCTCAATATTTTTGACTTAATTATAAAAGGTGGTATTATTATGATACCAATTTTTATGCTCTCTTTTTTGAGTATTTATATTATGGTGGAAAGGTATTATTTTATCACAAAAGCTGCAAAAGCAGATAAAAACTTTATGCCAAATATCAAAAATGCTTTATTACAAGGAAAACAACAAGTAGCTTTGGACATTTGTAAACAAAATAATTCACCTTTGGCAAGAGTAATAGAAAAAGGTGTCAAAAGAATTGGAAGTCCAATTAAAGAAATTCAAGACGATTTGCAGAGTGTGGGAAGTATTGAAAT
Source organism: Cytophagales bacterium (assembly GCA_043748455.1). Taxonomy (GTDB): domain Bacteria; phylum Bacteroidota; class Bacteroidia; order Cytophagales; family Thermoflexibacteraceae; genus JAAFKA01. The sequence goes on along the minus strand of JAYTNF010000379.1, from coordinate 3,475 downwards.
GTCGAAGATGGAAAGCAAACTTTCTTATTTAGGTTTGGTTGCGGGAACTGCACCTATGTTAGGTTTTATTGGTACAATTATGGGTATTATTAAGATTTTTTATAATATTTCGTTGTCTGATAATATAAGTATTGGTATTATTGCTGGTGGTTTGTACGAAAAAATGATAACAAGTTGTGCTGGTTTGGTGGTTGGCGTTATTGCTTATACAGGTTATCATTATTTGAATATGTTGCTCGATAAATTTGCTTTACAAACTGAAATTAATTCGGTGGAGTTTCTTGATATATTAAGAGAACCGATAAAAAAATAGTTTAGTTTTATACATTATTGGGATAATTTACTACAAATTTTCCAACCACTGCAATAATTGGTCTTTTTTGCGACTTGACAACGGTAATTGCGTTTGGTCTTTCATCACAATAAAACCGCCATCACGTTTGTCTATTCTCAAAATATAATTAAGATTTACTAAATGTGATTGGTGGCAACGAAAAAAGCCTTTTCCTTCCAGCAGTTGTTCATATTCTTTCAGAGTTTTGGAAATCACAATTTTGCGTTTATCAGTCAAGAAAAAACTTGTGTAATTATTATCTGCCTGCATATACATCACCTCCGAAATAGACACAATATGCACATTATCAGCATCTTTGAGTACCAATTTTTTCACTTCTCCTGCAAAATCTTGAATATTATTCAGCAAAATAGCTAATTGCATTTGAATTTGTGTTTGTTTTTGAACTTGCTGTGCTTTTTGCAAAGTCATCACAAGTTCTTCGGGGTCAACAGGTTTCAATAAATAATCTAAGGCACTAAACTTGAAAGCCTTTACCGCAAATTCGTTGTGGGCAGTAATAAAAATGACTTGAAAATCTATGGGCATCAGTTTTTTCAACAAGTCAAAACCTGTTCCATCGGGCATTTCCACATCAAGCAAAATCAAATCTGGTGCATATTTTTGAATTGCCTCAATACCTTCTTTTACGTTGGCAGCTTGGGCAATAATTTCTATGCTTGGACAATATTTTTTGACAACCGTAGAAGTAAAATTTCTTTGTTGTTCCTCGTCATCTATAATAATTAGTTTCATTTTTTAGTAGCCCCCCAACCCCCGAAGGGGGAGTTTTAACGTAATTTTTTTAGGAGTTATTTATACTTTAAAGGCATTAAAAAACAAACTGTTGTGCCACTTTCTTTGTCTATTTCTATATTTTTATCAATAATTTCTATTTCCAAGTTAAAATTAGCTTGTTTTTGTAATAATTCCTTACGACTTGCCAAAATTTTAGTTGCCATAGAATTGTGTTGTTTGGGAATATTTATTGTATTTACGTTGATTTGACTTGCTTTATTTCGTCCAATTCCGTTATCAGAAATGGTAATTTGCAATAAATTTTCTGATATTTTTCCATTTGGTTTAGTTAATCTATTGGGTGGCTTTGAGCCACCCAATAGATAATTTTTAAATGAAATTACAATTTTTCCGTTGTTACTTTCTTTTAAACCGTGTTCAATAGCATTTTCTATCACAGGTTGCATCAACATAATAGGAATTTGCAATTCGTCTATTTCTAAATCTTCATCAACTGTAATTTCATATTGAAATTTGCCACTAAAACGAAGTTGTTGCAAATCTAAATAATACTTAATAGTTTCAATTTCAGAGGACAAACTTGTAAATTCTTGTTGCGACTGTTCCAAAGTTTGCCTCATTAAACGTGCAAATTTTGAAATATAGGAACTTGCTTTTAGTCCATCTGCCTGCATCACAAAATCCTGAATAGCCACCAAAGCATTAAAGAAAAAATGTGGGTTCATTTGTAACCGATAAACTTGCTGTTCGGTTTGCAACAAATTATATTTTGCCACAACTTGACGATTTTTATTGAAAATATAGGCAGCAAAAGCAAAAATTACGATAAAAATAGACAAACCCAACAACAACCAATTTCTTTGTTTCAATTCTAATTTTTGAATTTGCGTTTCTTTTGATAAAGCCGTAATTTCATTTTCCTTTTCTGTAATCTCAAAAGCTGTTTGTAATTCGGCAATTTGTTTAGTTTTCTCAATATTGAAAATACTATCTTGTGTTATTTTATAAAGTTCGTAATAATTTAATGCTTGTTGATAATCTTTTTTGAGTTTATAAGTTTCATAAATTGTTTTATTTAACCGACCCAATTCAAATAAAGCATTAATTTCTGTGGCAATTTTTATCCCTTTTTTAGCATATTCTATACTTTTATCATAGTCCTTTTTTCTTTGATAAATTTCAGAAATTCCATTTAAAGGATAAAGACTTCCACGTGTATCTTTTGCAGTTTCTTTAAGTTGCAAGGCTTTTTGGTAAAATTCCAAAGCCAAATCATATTTATTTTGCTCTTTATAAATTACGCCAATATTGCTCAAAGCCATAGAAATAGCTTGGTTATCGTGCAATTCCTCTTGTAATTGCAGGGCTTTTTCATAGTTTTTTAAGGCTAAATCATATTTTCCTTGATACCGATAAATAATTCCTATGTTATTTAGGCTCATAGCTATTCCTTTTTTTTCTTTTGCTTCTTCTTTAATAGCAAGACTTTTTTGGTAAAATTCTAATGCCAAATCATACTCTTTTTGTGCTTCGTGAATATTACCAATATTATTGAGCATAATAGCAATGACATAATTATCCTTAATTTGTTCACCTACTTTCAAAGACCTTTGATAAAATTCCATTGCCTTAGGATAATTAGTTTGTCTAAGATAAATATTGCCAATATTTACCAATAGATTACATCTTTGCCTGCCAATAATTAGGGTTTCATTCAACAACACTTTTTTATAATATTCTAAGGCTAAGGTATAATTATTTTTGCGATAATAACCTAAACCTATTAGATTAAGGCTATTTATTTCACCTTTTTGCAATTTAATTTGTTGGCTTTGTGTTAGTGTTAGTTTTGCAATACTAATACAAGTATCAGGTTTGGTTTTGGCATAAGTACTTGCTATTTCTATCAATGCCAAAACTTTGCTACTATCTTGCTTTGCATTTTGATAGACTTTTTGCAGACTATCAAGTTGATTATTTTTTGCTTTTTCTTGGGCAAAAATGGGAAAAGTAACGAAAAAAAGTAAACTCAAAAAAATAAAAATTCGCATAGCAAAACGTATCATTAAGTTGTGTGTAATAAGTCTATGCAATTTGCTATATTCTTTTAAGTATTCCAAAAAATACAATACCTACTAATTACACATTCTCACCCAAAACCCGCAAATTCTCATACAAACCTTACACATACTCAACTGTTAAAAATCCTTAAAAAATATCATTTACCTTTGTTTTGTAATTAAGACAATTACAAAAAAACAATCACAAAAAAACACAAAATTATATGTTTGGAAATATGAAATTTTTGCGTTTAGAAATTTTTAGTATGGCGTTTTTGCTAATAGAATTTTTTGGATTTCAATTAGTTGCCCAAACTCCTAA
>JAYTNF010000378.1:0-8077 GCA_043748455.1 Cytophagales bacterium | reverse complement strand
TTTTGTGCTTACGATTTGGAAACTGCAAAGGTGCTTTTTTCTTGGTTTGCGATTAGCAAAGCTGTTAATAATCGGTATCCTGTTTGGGCAAATCAATATGATTTGTGGGAAGTTAGCCTAAATAAAGTAGCTATAACTACTCAAAAATATTTTTATAGTTTGTGTTTTGCTTATTCTTTGGCAGTAAATAGTTGTGTAGTAACAAAATTTGAAGCAAATAATCCTGTTGAAAATACGCCTGAAATTTTTGTAGATAATCCTTTATGTCCGACAAATCCTGAAAGTTTTTGGGCAATAGTTTTAGAAGATGAAATAAGCCCCCTAACCCCCGAAGGGGGAATAATTACGTCAAAAACTCCCCCTTCGGGGGCTGGGGGGCTTTTACTTGTTGAAGCAGTAAAAGATTTGTATAAATATTGGAATTTGACTTATTGCAAAGGACAATTTATGTATCACGTCGGTTTGCAAGATGAGGCATATTTTAAGTATTTTGATTATGCAGATTTTCTAACACCTTATTCGGGTTTGGTGCAAATTCGTAAATATGCTGAAAATCAAACAGATACAAATTTAGGTGAGAAGTTTGCAAAAATAGATAATTTAGCCGAACAAGTTAAAGAGGAAATTTATGTAATGCTTACAGAAGTTTTTGGGTATTTTGATTAGTGGGTTTTTGTCATTCTGAGCAAGATTTGTCATTCTGAGCAAAGCGAAGAGTCTGATGCAATTTGCTAGATTCTTCGCAAACTCAGAATGACAAAACTGTATTTTTAATATCAAAAAAGACTTTCGCAAGAAGTATCATATTCAAATTTAACTTACAGAAATTCTGCGTTAAACAAAATCAACTTAAAATAGTTTTAGGATTAGGAAAATAATTATTAAACTACTAAATAATATCATGTTAAAGATTTCATCGAAACAATCTCATTTAGACGATTATTTATTTAAGGAAAAACTCAATGCTTTAGATGTGTTGCGAACTCCAAAGGCATCGGAAGTTATCACATATTGGCTTTTGGGTTTCCTGTTGGTGTTTGTGGCAACTTTATTTTTGCCTTGGCAGCAAAATATTCGGGCAGAAGGTTTTGTTACAACTTTAAGACCAGAAGACAGACCACAAACAGTAGAGAGTGCAATTTCGGGGAGAATTGTGTCTTGGAAAGTTACAGAAGGGCAATTTGTTAATAAGGGAGATACGATTTTATTGCTTTCGGAGGTAAAAGACAAGTTTTTTGACCCTGAATTATTGAAAAGAATTTCTGAACAGTTGGTTGCTAAAAAACAAGGAATTGGTGGTTATGAAAGTAAAATTGTGGCATTAAATACTCAAGCTTCTGCACTTTTGGAAGGTATGGAATTAAGTGTAGAAAAAGCACGCAATAAACTGAAACAATCACAAATTAAATTAATTAGTGATAGTACAGATTGGGAGGCTGAAAAAATACAATTCCAAATCGCAAAAGCACAATTAACAAGACAAGAGGAGCTTTATAAAAAAGGTTTAGTGCCTTTAACTGCCTTAGAAACCCGAAGATTAAAAGTCCAAGAGTCTAATGCAAAAACCATTTCTTTGGAAAATAAAACTCTTATGGCTCGTAACGAAATTCTTAATGCAAAAATAGAATTAAATTCTTTGCGTGCCGAATATACAGATAAAATTTCAAAGTCTATTTCTGATAAAAGTTCTGCAGTTAGTTCCTTAGCGGAGGCAACAGGAGAGTTTTCAAAAATGACCAACGAATATGCAAATATGCGAATTCGTAATGAACAATATTCTTTGCTTGCACCTCAAGACGGTTATGTGGTAAAAGCCATGCGTGCAGGTATTGGCGAAATTATCAAAGAAAACGAGGCTGTTGTTTCAATTATGCCCAATGAACCACAAATTGCTGTGGCATTATATGTAAAAGCAATGGATATTTCGTTATTATCTGTTGGAAGACAGGCAAGAATTGAGTTTGATGGTTGGCCTGCCTTGCAATTTTCGGGTTGGCCTAATATTGCAGTTGGTACATTTGGGGGCGAAGTTGCTGTAATGGATTTTATTGAGAGCAAAGAAGGCAAATATAGAGTTTTGATAAAGCCTGATGATACAGATGAAGATTGGCCTACACGTATTCGTCAAGGTTCGGGTGTTCGTGGCTGGGTAATGCTTGATGATGTGCCTGTTTGGTATGAAGTATGGCGACAACTTAATGGTTTCCCTCCAAGTTTGCAGGAGCAACCTGACGAGTTACATTTTGGAGACAAAGCCGAAAAGAAAGAAAAATAGTAGCATTGATGGGCAGGGAAAAGACTTTAAAGAAATTTTGAAAATTTTTCCCTATACTCAACAAAAAACATTAATTTTGTGCCTAAATCATAAATTTTGCTATTAATATTACTATAAATCTCACTAAAATTATGAAAATTATTGCAGTTGGGCGTAATTATGTTGCTCATATTGAAGAATTGAAAAATGAAAAACCTGACTCTCCTGTTATTTTTTGCAAACCAGATACTGCTTTGTTGAAAGATAATGCACCTTTTTATATGCCCGATTTCTCAAAAGAAATTCATCACGAGGTAGAATTAGTATTAAAAATAAGTAAAGAAGGCAAAAATATAGAAAAACAATTTGCACACAAATATTACGAGGAAATTGGCTTAGGCATAGATTTTACAGCAAGAGATTTGCAAGACAAGCTAAAAGCCAAAGGTTTACCTTGGGAAATTGCCAAGTCATTTAATCATTCTGCACCTGTGTCTGAATTTGCACCTCTTTCAGATTATAAAGACCTTAAAAATATTAGTTTTGATTTGTTAGTAAATAGCGAATTGCGACAACATGGAAATACTGCTGCCATGATATTTGATTTTGATGATATTATTAGCTATATCTCTAAGTTTTTTACCCTCAAGAAAGGTGATTTGATTTTTACGGGTACACCAAGTGGCGTAAAATCTGTACAGATTGGCGATAGATTAGAAGGTTATATTGAAGGCAAAAAATTCTTTGATTTTGAAGTAAAATAAGAAATGAAATATGAAATGTCTTGTATATTTTATAATTCCTTAAAAACTCAACACTAAAAACTAAAAAAATGGAATTAATAAATGCAAAAGTTTTGCTAACAGGCGGAAGTTCTGGAATAGGATTAGAAACAGCCAAAGAACTTATTAAAAACGGTGCAAAAGTTGCTATCACAGGCAGAGACAAGTCCAAATTATTGAAAGTTGCCGCAGAAATTGGTGCAGAACCTATTTGGGCAGACGCAAGCAATGAAACTGAGGCTATTGCCATGGTGCAAACTGTAATAGAAAAGTTTGGCTCTTTTAATGTCTTGATTAACAATGCTGCTTATGGAACTTTTGGTAATTTAGTTGATATTGATACCAAAAAATTCATGGATTTATTTGCAACCAATGTCATAGGTGCCATGCTGGCAGGTAGAGAAAGTGCAAAACATTTTATTGCAAATAACTATGGCAATATTATTAACATCTCATCAACAGCAGGAAATGCAGGTTTTGCAGGCGGAACTACTTACGTTGCCTCAAAATTTGCCTTAAAAGGCATGACAGAATGTTGGCGTGCAGAACTTCGTAAACACAATATTCGTGTGATGTTAGTAAATCCAAGTGAGGTGCAAACTAATTTCTTGCCAAATGCAGGACTGCAAGCAAGACCAGAAAATGACACCAAATTAGAGGCACAAGAAATTGCACATTTAATTATCTCGATGCTAACCATGAGAGATAGAGGTTTTATTACAGAAGCAACTGTTTTTGCAACAAATCCTCAATAATTTCTACCTACATTACTCATGTTAAAAGATTACTTACACCTTCATTTTATTATTTTTTTGTGGGGTTTTACGGCAGTTATTGGAAACCAAATGACAATTTCTGCCATTGATTTGGTGTTTTATCGCACAATTTTATCTACATTAGGATTAGCTTTACTATTACAATGGAAAAAAATTCCTTTTAATATTGGTTGGACTCCTGCCCTAAAAATGATGGCAACAGGTGGTTTGACTTCTTTGCATTGGATTACGTTTTTTGCATCTTCACAAATGGCAAATGTTTCTATTTGTTTGGCTGGTTTGGCAACCACTACTTTGTGGACATCTTTTGTTGAGCCTATAATTATGAAACGTGCTTTGCGTTGGTATGAAGTTACATTAGGTTTGGTAATTATGTGTGGGCTTTATCTTATTTTCCATTTCCAATTCAACTTTGCACAAGGCTTATTTGTGGCTATTTTGTCTGCATTTTTTGTTTCCTTATTTTCTGTTATCAACGGAAAATTAGCTCCCAAATACAACCATTTTACCATTACTTTTTATGAAATGTTGGGTGCTTTTCTTTGCACAATTATTTTAATGCCTTTCTATTATTTCTATTTTCTTGACAATAAATCTATGCAATGGCTTAGTTTTAGTGCAGAAAACCTAAATAATTGGTTAGGAATAGCATTTTTAGTTATTGTTTGCACCATTTATGCTTATGCAGCTTGTGTAGAAATTATGCAAAGACTTTCTGCTTTTACGGTCAATTTATCAGTGAATATGGAGCCAATTTACGGAATTATTGTTGCTGCTATTTTATTAGATGAACATAAAAAAATGAATGCTGGTTTTTATATGGGTGCAAGTGTTATTTTATTTTCGGTGCTATCTTATCCATATTTGAAAAAATTTGCACAAAGGTTATAAGTATGAAATATTAAACATCATTAAGGACTGTAGCATAGACTTTAATCCAATGCTATTAAGCTAAGAAAAGTATTTTCTGCCCTGTAAGGGCTATATATTGGTAGAAAACGTACCAAAACCCACAAATCTATGCACCGTAGGTGCTAAACAATGGCGTGGTGTAGCACCTACGGTGCAAAAAAATTTAGTCGGTGCATACTTGCTACCAATATATAGACCTTACAGGGCAAAAAAAGGTACTTTTAAATAACTTTCTTAGCTTAATAGCATTAGACTTTAGTCTGTGCATTTTAAAAGCATAGACTAAAATCTATGCTACAAAACCTTAACAAATTAAATTACAAACAAAAAGGCCAGCTAAATTTATTTAGCTGACCTTATAATTTGTAGCGAAGACAGGACTCGAACCTGTGACCTTTGGGTTATGAGCCCAACGAGCTACCAACTGCTCCACCTCGCGATATTAAACTAATGAATAAAACAACTGAACTTTCATAACAAATTCTACTATTCCTTAGTTATTATGCAAAGGTGCAACTAATTTATTTACTATCCAAATTTATTTGAATATTTTATCAATAATTTTGGAAATAATCTTAATAAGTTTTTAGTTGTGAATATTATTTGTAAATTTACCTAACCAAATTTGTTAAAACTATGTTAAAAAACATCAAAAAAATTATTAGCTCAACAGTACTTTTGTTTGTTGTCTTTGCGTGTTCTACCGTACCTATTACAGGTCGCCGACAGGTCAAAATATTTCCTTCTTCAACCATGCAATCTCAAAGTTTTTCAGCTTACAAAGATTTTCTAAATCAAAATAAACTTTCTACCAATCAAGAACAAACTGCCTTAGTAAAAAGAGTTGGGCAACGAATTCAAGCCGCAGTAGAACAATATATGGCAGAACAAAAACTTTCTGACCGTTTAAAGGGCTTTCAATGGGAATTTAATCTTGTAGAAAGTAAAGACATCAATGCTTGGTGCATGCCTGGAGGCAAGGTTGTAGTTTATACAGGAATTATTCCTGTTTGTAAAGATGAGGCTGGTCTTGCGGTGGTTATGGGTCATGAAATAGCTCACGCTATTGCAGAACATGGAGATGAAAGGGCAAGTCAGGCTGCCATTGCACAAATAGCGATGGTTGCTGGCTCGGTGGCTGTTGACCAAAAACCAACGCTAACCAATCAGTTAATTTTGCAAGCCGCAGGTGCAGCAACACAGCTTGGCTTATTGAAATATTCTCGTGTCCAAGAATCGGAGGCTGACCATATCGGGTTAATTTTTGCTGCTTTGGCAGGTTATAATCCTTCTGAAGCTCCTAACTTTTGGCAAAGAATGGCAACTGCAACAGGAAAACAACAAGCACCTGAATATCTTTCTACGCACCCATCGCATGAAACAAGAATTTCAGACTTGAATAAATGGCAGGCAGAAGCCTATCAATATTATAATAGGTCAAAATTTGCAAATTAGTAATAAAATTTGCAAAATAATAAAACAAGGTTAGTTTTAGGGTAGTTAAAAAAAACTAATAAAAAAACTGTTTAGACTTTGTGAAATAAATAAAATGTGTATTTTTGCACAGAATTTTTAAACCAAAACGGAATAGAAAGTGGAAGAGAACAATAGAATGAATGGCGAAAACGAAGAAATTTACTCAAAAAGAGTAAAAGCCGGTAAAAGAACGTATTTCTTTGATGTAAAATCAACTCGTGCGAATGATTATTACTTGACGATTACAGAAAGTAAAAAAAGATTTAAAGAAGATGGTTTTGTTTATGAAAAACATAAGATTTTTCTTTACAAAGAGGACTTCAACAAATTTTTAGAAGCATTGCAAGAAGTTGTTGCCCATGTCAAAGGTGATTTAATGCCTGATTTTGACTTTTCTCAATTTGATAGAAAAGAGGAATTGGAACATCAATTGGAGCCATTGGAACAGTTGGAACAATTAGAAAGTGTAAGTGAAGAATTAAAATGGGACTAATTTATTTTAATCAATAAAATAATTTTAACTATTTCTAAAAACCTAATTCAGATAATATCTATATATTTATTTGAATTAGGTTTTATTTTGTAAATAAAAAAATCTTATTTCAAATTTTCTACCTTGCCATTAATCTTTAATTTTAATACTTCAAGAGTTTCAAGTCCTTCATTATCAACTACTTTCACCGCAATTTTGTGTTCTCCTGCTTTGAATAAATACGTTTGTTTGCCTGTTTTATCCAATAAAATTTCGGGATTAAAATTAGTTTCATTATATGCAAAATCCCAAGCATAAAATTCTACGCCTGCTTCACTTTGTCCTGTGGCAACAAAGGAAATTTGTCGCAATTCCTTAACTTTACCTAAATCTTGCATTTCCACTTTTAAACTTGGTTTTTTGGCAATCGGAACTATTTCCTCAACGGTTACTAATTTTATAATACAATTTTCTTCATTTCGCAGCCTTGCAATTTCCTCAATAGCACCTTTGCCAAACGAAAAAGCAATAATAAAACCTATTGGCGTATTGGCTGCTTTGTTTTTTTCAAAATTCGCCTTATCAAACCTTTCGCAAGCCGACTTAAAATTATCTATCACATTGCGACCAACTCCATCACTTCGTTTTACTTGTATGGCTTGATTTTCTCGTGTTTTGCCATCAAGTCCTAAATCTCCTCGTTGTTTGGAGTTTGGAATACCGCCAAATTGCCCAACTATCCAAGTTTCAAACTCAAAGGCATCTTTATAACGTAGTGTATCGTAATCGTATTTGTGTAATTGCACCGAAAAAGGTTTTGAAAACAAGTTTTGTTGCTTATTAAGCCTAAATTCTGTAACTTTTACTGCATTTACACTTTGGTCGATGCCTATCCAATTTCTGTTTAATTTATCTGCAACTGAAATGCTTGTGCCACCACCCATAAAACAGTCTAAAACTACGTCATTTTCGTTACTTGCACACTTAATTATTCTCTCTAAAAGTTTTTCGGGTTTTTGGGTTGGATAACCTATTCGTTCTGATGAACCAGATTGTAAAGAATTAATATCTACCCACCAATCTTCGGGGATTTTTCCCTCGTCTAAATAATATCGATAAACTTTTCCAGATAAACGAACAATTTTATCTTGATAAGGTCTTCCATTTTCGTCAATACCCATTTTTCCACCTTGACTTTTTGTTCCTGTATCTCTTTTAATCCCAATATCTTCTGCGTTAAATGTCCAATTTTTCGTTTTTGAATACCAAAAAATAGTGTCCTTTTTTCGTGCAAAATGTTGCTTACTTTTGCCTCCAACATTATAACACCAATCTATGGCATTTAAAAAACTTTTGTTTCCAAAAATTTTATCCAAAATTTGAACTCGTATATATGCGTCTGCGT
>JAYTNF010000377.1:0-5849 GCA_043748455.1 Cytophagales bacterium | reverse complement strand
TTGGGAAGGACAAGAAGGTAGCTTTTTGTTGTGGATTTTTTGGCACGTCTGTTTAGGTTTGTTGCTGATGAAAATCGCAAAAACGTGGGAAGCACCTGTAATGTCGGTTTTTGCGATGGTGCAAGCCTTTTTGACCTCGATGATTTTGGGAATTGTGTTATTTGGCGAATTGAAAATTGGAAGTTCACCGTTTTTGTTGCTCAAAGAAGCAATGGCAGATTTACCTGTATTCAAATTACAACCAGATTTTATTCCAAAAGATGGCAATGGTTTAAATCCTTTGTTACAAAATTATTGGATGGTTATTCACCCGCCGACTTTATTTTTGGGTTTTGCCTTAACCTTAGTGCCTTTTGCCTATTGTATAGCTGGACTTCAACAAAAAAAATACAAGGAATGGATAAAACCTGCTTTGCCTTGGGTACTTTTTGGTGGTGTGGTTTTGGGAATTGGTATTATGATGGGTGCATATTGGGCTTACGAAACCTTAAATTTTGGTGGTTATTGGAATTGGGATCCTGTTGAAAATGCGGTTTATGTGCCTTGGTTGTTATTAGTTGCTACTTTGCACGTAATGATAACCTACCAACGCAGCAAAACAGGTTTGCGTGCCTCGATGATTTTGGCAATCACTACATTTTTATCCATTCTTTATGCAACCTTCTTAACTCGAAGTGGAGTTTTGGGCAATGCTTCCGTTCATTCTTTTACAGATTTAGGCTTATCGGGGCAATTATTGATTTATTTGTTTGCATTTTTGGGAATTGCAATCATTTATTTAGCTATAAATTGGAAACAAATTCCGACAACAGACAAAGAACTGAGTATCTATTCCAAAGAATTTTGGATATTCATTGGTGCAACAACCTTGTGTTTGGCAGGTTTTCAGGTCTTAATTCCTACCTCAATTCCTGTTTATAACGCATTTTTAGGATTTATTGGTATCAAATCTAACCTTGCACCGCCATCTGACCAAATTCAATTTTATACAAAATTTCAATTATGGTTTGCTATTGCGATTACAGTAATTTCGGGAACTGCACAGTTTTTTTGGTGGAATTTAGCCCCTCCCCAACCCTCCCCAAAGGGGAGGGAGTTTGACGAAATAACGTCAAAAACTCCCCCTTCGGGGGATGGGGGGCTTGTTTGGACGACTTTTCATATTCCTCTAACTATCACAATGTTAGTTTCTGCTATAATTATTTTAGTTGCAAAAATTCATAATTGGCAATACATTATTTTGACAACTTTTGCGGTTTATTCTATTGTTTCTAACATTTTCGTGTTATATCGGTTGTCAAAAACTAAAACTGCGAATAGCAAAGTAAATCCTATTTTGAATTTGTCAGGTGGTGCAGTTTCGCATATTGGTATTGCTATAATGTTGTTAGGAATTTTGTTTTCGGCAGGATATTCTACCGTAATTTCACAAAATACTTCGGGTTTGTTGTATAATCGTGAGTTTACAGACGAAATGAACAAAGAACATTTATTGCTATTTCGCAACCAACCACAATTTATGAAAGTTGTAAAAACAGATGGCGGAAGTAAATATGAATATACCTTGACTTACAAGGGTTTACGAGTAAAATCGGCAGATTTTCCGACTTATATTGACAAAGATATTTTGCGAGAAACCGCAAATCCATACAGAATGACAACAACGGAAGATTTGGCTTATAAAGGCAAAACTTATTTTACAAAAGGCGACACGTTGCAAGTTTATTTTGAAAATACTTATTATGAAGTGGAATATGAAAAAGCCAATAAAGAAAAGTTTTTGTTATATCCACGTATTCAAACGAATGAAAAAATGGGTAATGGCGTTGTGCCAAGTCCCGATGTGTCAATGTCTTGGAAATCAGACCTTTACACACATATTACGAATATTCCTGACCCCGAAAAAGAGAAAAAATGGGCAAATCCTGAAACCTATAATTTAACGGTTGGCGATACTTTTGTGATAAACGACTACATTGCAATTTTTGAAAGTTTGGGTGCAGGCAATAAAGTTGATGACGAAGATGTAAATGCCACTGCAACAGTTAGGCTTTTGGGCAATAACAAAACTTTTACCCTAAAACCTGCTTATTTAATTAAGGGCAATATGGTTCGCAAAATTGCAGATACGAATGAAAGTTTGGGCGTAAAATTGACTTTGGAAGCAATAAATCCACAAGATGGAAAAATTACATTCATTGCACAAACTACACAAAAAGATTGGATAATTTTGAAGGCTGTTGAGTTTCCTTTGATTGGTTTGTTGTGGATTGGGACGTTGATAATGGCTGCGGGAATGAGTATGGCGATGTGGCGGAGGTATGTGGAGGCGAAAATGGAAAAGTGGTAAATAAAAAAAATGTCTAAGGTTTTGCCAAATAAAACCATTATTTAAAACTTTATATTATGCAAAATCGTATTTTAATACAACAAATATCAGAAACAAGGCTCAAAGAAGCACGTTTGTTATTCGAAAATAGCTGCTATGATGGTGCTTGTTATTTGGCAGGTTATTGTATAGAATTAGCTTTAAAATCAACTATTTGTAATATTTTAGAGATAGATGATTTGTTTACTCGAAAAGCAGAGTTAATAAAACCATTCAAAACTCATGATTTGGATATGTTGCTTATTTATGCAGGACTTCAAAACAAATTTGAAGTGGATAAAATGGTTAATCCAAGTATAATAAGCAGTTGGTCTTATATCAAAGAAACTTTACGGTGGTCAGAAGAACTCCGTTACCAAGAAATAGGTACAAGAACACAAGCAGAAACTCAACAACTCTTAAACGCAGTAAACACTATTTTGTTATGGATAAAAAATTATTGGTAATCGAAACACAAAAAGTAATAGAAAGTTTTGCAAAAGAAGCCAAAATTTTTGATTTGGTTTACTTAGAGCCTGTGCATGGTTCAGAAACCTCCTATGTTCTTAATTTAAAAGCAAATTGGGTGTATGAATTACCCTCTTTATATGAAGCTATTGATTTGGTTGTTCAAAAATTAGTCGTTGTCATGGCAAAAGACTATTTTAAGGCTATTCACCGCATACATTTTATTGGTGCAAATGAAAATTTGCAATATGCAGCAGAACTGGTTGTCGAAAATAAAGCAAGTATTGCAGGTGAAAGAACTTATGCCATGGCTGCATAATAAGATTATGAATTAGAGTAATTTATTAAACGCATAACATCTTGGCTATGCGTTTTCCGATTTCCTTTCTCCAAACAAAGTTTAGCATAAATTTTTACTTTCAATGATAAAAAGCTATTTTTGGCAAAGTGAAATTTCATTTTGCCTTTTTTCTAAAATAACGAAAAAATAATATGACTATTCCAAAGGACTTATTAGAAAATTGTAGAATTTTTTGTGAGAAATTACCCAACATTATAGCTAATCCGATTGATGATTTGGAGAATTTGAAGAAAGATGTAAAACAATTTACAGATAATATCATTATAGCCACACTATATTCTAAAAATATAGCAGTTAAAGATGAACAAAATTTATCCTTTGATGATAATAATGTTTTTATCGGAATAGTAAAAGGTTATTTTTTTCTTAAACCAATACAAAAGGAAAATATTTATTATAAATTATCTCAATATAGTATTAGTGGTTTTCTTGAATATAACTTATGGAGGTCTATATGGAATTTACAAATAACTTTATCTTCCTGGGACAACAAATTGTTATACATAGGCTTTATTCTTGACCAATTAAATAAGGTAGAACATACAACAATAGATTGGAAAAGAATAAATGAGTATTGTCAAAAATATTATTTATGGCTATTAGAATTAAATCATTATGTTTTAAGTAAGGAAAATAATTTTATTGAATTTAATAGATTAGCTCTTTCTTTTTCCCTAAAACACTTTTCTATTTCTAACTTTCAATGTATCAAACACATAGAAGCACAACTTCCTGTTGATGCTCAATTTATTGTGTTTACAGGTGAAAATGGAGATGGCAAAACTTCTATTTTACAAGCATTAAGTTTAGGTTTTTACAACACAAAGGATTTAAGAGATAACGAAAAAGGAAATACAGACACTGTAATTACAGTACAATATAAGGCAAACTCAACTTCTTATCACAACGAAATTTATAATAATCCTAAATTTCCTACGTTGTATTCTTTGCGTAATAATATTGAGGAATTGAAAAATTTTGCTGCTTATGGTGCTTCTCGTTTGCAATTAGAAAGTGTTGAAAGTGCTGATAATCAAAAATTATTGCGAAGTCCTGTCTATAATTTATTTTATTCAAACGGAATTTTGCAAAATATTGAAAGATGGCTAAGAATAAGGTTGTTAAAGGTAGAACCTGAAAGATATAATAAAGTTATTGAGTTATTAGTAAAATTATTGCCAAATGTAACAGCTATTGAGAGAGAAGACACTGCTGATGATGTTATCTTTGTTTATACAGAAAAAGGTATAAAAATTCCTATTGAGCATTTATCATCTGGACATAAAAGCATTGTGGCTATGATTGGTGATATGGTTATTCGTCTTTCGTCTGCACAACCCGAAATCACAAACCCAAAAGATTTTGCAGGAATTGTATTGATAGACGAATTAGAAACACATTTGCACCCAAAATGGCAAAAGGAATTTCCAAAAATTCTTTCCGAAACTTTCCCCAAAGTGCAGTTTATTGTTACAACACATAGTGCAATTACGCTGTTAGGTATGCCAAAAAATACGGTATTTTTCAAGGTTACGAGAACGGAATCAGCAGGTACGCAGATAGAAAGATTGGAAATTGATGTGGAAAATTTAACGCCGAATTTATTGCTTAGTTCACCAATTTTTGGGCTTGCTGATATTTTTAGTGTTCAAAATAAAGGTATGGAAAATGTGCATACAGGCAATTTCTATGACGAAAAAGACACACGCCAACAAGCAAAAGATAAAATTAGGTCATTGTATAAACAACTAAAAGACAAAGAAAATAATGAAAAAAGTAACTAAAAATTTCTCTGTTTTAGCTTTACACAAAGACCAATTCGACTATGAAACGAAGTTATTACAAGAAAAAAAGCCAAATCAAGGTTGTTGGGCAAGAGTACAAAAAGACCTTGCAAAACTTTACAATTATAAATGTGCCTATTGTGAAATTGATTTGCGAAAAACAACTACAACCGTAGAACATTATAGACCCAAAGCAAAAGACAAATATTTTTGGTTAGCCCACGAATGGACTAATTTTATGCCTTGTTGTCCTGATTGTCAAGATGATAAAAAAGGTAAAGGTTCACAATTTGAAACCGAAAATCCGCCACAATACAATGTACCATTATTGCCTAATGGAAATTTAGATTATGAAAAATGTCGTTTGGATAGTGAATACTTGCTTTCTGAAAAACCATTAATATTAAATCCAGAAATAGATAATCCTGCTGAACATTTAGGCTTTAATACACAAAATGGCGAATTATTACCAAAAAATAATTCCAAAAAAGGCGAAGCAACTATAAGAATAGTTAATTTAAAACGCAAACAATTAAATTTTTATCGCAAACAAGTAGTAGATAACTTTTTTGATGATATAGACAAATATTATGAAGTTTTTAGAGAGAAAAGTTTAGATAATCCTCTCTTGCTTGCTTTGGAAGTTATGAAAAAAGAAGTGAAGAAAAAAGTAGATATGCAAGCCGAATTTTCTTTTGTGTGGCAATATATTTTTGATAATTTTGAGGCTATACTCCAAGAATAACAAAATTTATAAACCCTACAAAGACAAAGTTCAAGTAAAACCTGATGAATTTCTTAGTGATTTTGCCGAGCAGCAACAGTTCATTAAACGCAAAAAACGCATAACATCTTGGCTATGCGTTTT
>JAYTNF010000376.1:0-20590 GCA_043748455.1 Cytophagales bacterium | reverse complement strand
ACAAAGAAAAATCTTGAACGTGGAAAATGGCGTTTTCTAACAGCACAAGAGATTATTCGTTTAAAACATTTTGTGCAATAGTAAGCTACTTTTATACGTTTGTCAAGGTGCGAAAAGCACCATTGACAACGTACAATAATATTATCCTAATTTATTTTGAAAAACTGCATATAATCTATTTATTTTATGTAGGTTTACAAAATGAAAGAAGGACTAAGTGTTGAGAGATTAGCAATAAAAATATTAGAAGTAGCAGTATTAGAAACATTTGTGCAAGACATTGTTTTGCAAGGCTACGCAATTATAGATAATTTTCTTTCTGTCCAAGAAGTGCTGAATTTATCAACCACATTATTGGCTTTTTATGAAAAAGGGAAATTCAAAAAGGCAGGAATTGGCAACCAAACCCAACTTCAAATTGTATCTGAAATACGTGGAGATTATATTTGTTGGTTAGAAAAAGATACACTACAAATTTGTAATGACTTGTATTTCAATAAGATAGACCAAGTTATGGATTATTTGAATAGCACTTGTTATTTAGGAATTACTGAAATAGAAGCACATTTTGCAGTTTTTCCACAAGGCACACACTATCGAAGGCACCTTGACCGTTTTCAAAATTCTGACAATAAAAACTCTAGCAATATAGGTAATAATAAAAGTCGCAAATTATCTATTATCTGTTACCTAAATCCAATTTGGGAAACAGAAAATGGTGGTGAATTAGCCATGTATTTGCCAGATATAGATGGTTGCGAGCAAATTATCAAAATTTTACCACAAGGCGGCAGATTTATTTGTTTTGAAAGCCATAAAATTCCTCATGAAGTTTTAATAGCCCATAAAGATAGATATAGTTTGACAGGTTGGTTGTTGTGATAGCATTTAAAATGTCAATATCTAAGTTACTTTCTTTTAAGTGCTACTACAACCGCATTATCAGAATTTTCTATTATTATCTATAAACAAGCTAAATTCATAGATTTTATAACATAATTTCACCTTTTAAACTTAAAAACCCCTCCCCTATCAAATCCATTCTTTGATTTGCTTTCATGATAATTTCAAGTTCTCCTTTACGTTTTGAAGATTGAAATGCCTTAAAATGTGTTTTTAGAATTTTAATTGCCCAAAATTTGGCTAATAATGTATGAGAAGCTGCCGAAAGAGCATCTTCATTAATTCCAATCCAAGGGCAAAAACAACGTGAAACAAAATCATAATTTTGGCTAATAACTTGATTTGTGTCTTGATTTGTAATTTTTTGCTCAACAGTATTATTATTATTATTGGTTTTTATTGGTACATCAAGATTGTTTGTTGTCAAAGCTAACTTTTTGATATTCAGCTCTTTATGATTTTTTAGTAACTCAAAATCCATAACTAAATTTTGCAAAGTGCTTAAATTTTCTACTTCAATAATTGCCAAATTGCGACTATCAGAGTATGCAGCAGCTACATAATTTGTCAAACCTATTTTTTGCAAAAACTCATTTGAAGGCACAAATTTATCAAAATTATCAGCCGGAAAATCCAATGCTATTTTGCCGTTTTCTAATTTAGTGGCAGTAATATTACCACTCTGAGTTTCAAAAACGATAAAATCATTAATATTAGCAAGTTCATTTAGCAAAACATAAGCCGCAGCAAGTGTTGCGTGTCCACACATTTTTACCTCATTTGTAGTCATAAAAAATCGCAATGAAAATACCTTTTCATGACGGTATGACTTAAAAGAATTTGAGGAATTTGATATAGGCAATATAAATGCGGTTTCGGGTGTGGACATTTCAGCCGCAATATTGGTATAAATTTCTGCACTTTCAAATGCTTCTTCTAACAGAACAACCGAGGCTGGATTGCCTGAAAAGTGGTAATTTGTAAAAGCATTAACTCGATAAAAAGGATATGATTTATTCATAAAAATTTTAATTTCCATTGCAATAAAAGCATTTACTACAAAAAAAGCTATAAAAATTATAATTTTATAGCTTTTTTATTCAAATTATTGCAAACTTTGATAATGACGTTTTATGGCTGCTTAAAGAAATTTCTTTGACAAATTTAGTTTTTCAGAATTTATAATTATTGTAGATATTTTCTATTTTTCCATTCAAAACCCTTTTGATTTGCCGAAATTCCTATAATAATTGCATAAAATGGATAACATAAACTCGCCAAGGGCATAAAATATAGCAAGTTTGATAATTTGAAAAATTGCAAAATAAATCCAACAAATACCATTTCAGCAGCAATTTTAATACTCCAAAAAACAATAGCAAATTGCCATAGAGAAATATAAAAAACACTACAATTAACAAAAATAGCCGTTATTGGAAGTAATAAAGAACAAAAATGAATGGTAAAAATAAAAATGGCTAGTAATCTAACTTGAATTTGTTTGTGTTCCTTCCATTTACTTGCCCATCTTTTGCGTTGCTGAAAAAAGCTATACATTGTTTTTGTGGTTTCTGTATGCACAATGGCATCAAAATTTTTCAGAAAATATACATCTTTTGGATATTTGGCTGCAATTTTTTGTAATAAAAACTCATCATCACCTGAAGCTATTTGTTCATTGCCAGAAAAACCACCAACTTCCTCGAAAACTTCTTTTGTATAAGCCAAATTTGCCCCATTACACATGGTTGGTTTACCCACATGCATGCTAACAGCACCAATTCCAATAAGAGCCGCAAAATCTAAGATTTGAAATATTGCACCAAATTTATTTATTAACTTGGAATTAGGTAAAACTTTTGGCAAACTAAGATGAACTGCCGAACTAATTAATTTAGCATTTTTTTGTTCATAAAAACTACAAACTGATTCAATCCACAAGGGTTTTAAACGACAATCTCCATCAGTTGTCATAATTAATTCGCTATTTGCCCGCGAAATTCCATAGTTAATAGCTTGCTTTTTACCTTGTAAATTCTCGGCTAAATTTAGTAAGATGATGTGTTGATGTTTTTGAGCATATAATTTGACAATTTCTGCGGTGTTATCTGTCGAATGGTCGTTGATAATGATGATTTCGGTAGCTGCAATAGGATAAGTTTGTAATAGAAAATCATTCAATAAATTATAAATATTTTGTTCTTCATTGCGAACTGCAACAATTACCGTAACTTTTATCCACGCTTTTTTAGGCTTAGAAATATCATTTTTTGTTGTCTTGTGCCTTGTTATTGGCAATTTGTACCAATAATAAGCACATATATATAAAACTGTTGTGTAGCTAAATAGCAAAATGAAAATATATATTAAAAACATAACAAATTTGGGTTGTATTATCTCAAAAAATTAACAATTATTTTGAAAGTTATAAAATTTATACAATATTACAGCCTAAAAAATTACTATGATACATTGTACTACTAATTATCGTAATTTATCAGTCCTAATAAAACTTAAAAATGGGATTTATTCAAGAATTTAAAGAATTTGCACTCAAAGGCAACTTAATAGACATGTCTATTGGTATTGTGATTGGTGCTGCATTTGGCTCGGTGAGCAAAGCATTTATTGATGGTTTGTTTATGCCTTTGGTAGGTTTGGTGTTTCAAGTCGGAGATTTGAGTGCCTTTACCATCACATTAGGAACAACTGCTGATGGCAAGCCTAATTTATTAATGGTTGGTAGTTTTGTTGGTGCTGTTATCAACTTTTTGATTATTGCTTTTATCATGTTTTCGCTAATTAAAGCCATGAATGCGATGAAAAAAGCAGAACCTGCACCAGTTCCTGCTCCGCCACCTGCGGCTACAAAAGAAGAAATTTTGTTGGGAGAAATTAGAGATTTGTTGAAAAAATAGGGGTTAATAGAAGTAGCTGCAAATTTCAATCCGCAGTTTTGGATAATTTAATAAGTAATTTTATTGAGAACTTTTGGAAAGTAAAAGAACTTTCCAAAAGTGTATTTACTTTCCAAAAGCTTTTTTGCTTTTGGAAAGTTTTTAGTTATTAGTAACACATTAAATATTTTTTGATTACTGTTTTGCAACCAAAGAGATTTTTAATTCAAAATTGTCATAGATAGTTTTGTCGCCTAAACCGTCTAAGAAAGAACCAGAACCATATTGAATTTTGTAATCTGTTCTATCAATAATTACAGTAGCATCAGCTTTTGCAGAAGTTGCATCAACAGTTGCAACAGCCGTAAATTTGATTTCTTTTGTAGTTTCTTTAATTGTTAAGTTTCCAACAACTTTATAGTTGTTGCCACCTTGCCAAACAATTTTTGTAGAAACAAATTTTGCTTTTGGGAATTTTGCAACGCCAAAGAAATCATCAGCTTTTAAGTGTCCAATTAATTTATCTCCACCTTCTGCTGCTTTCAAATCTGTGCAAGTCATAGAATTCATATCAATATCAAAACTACCAGCCGTCAATTTGCCATTTTCTACGGTTAAAGTACCGTTATCAAATTTCAATTCTCCTGCGTGAAAACCTGTTACTTTTTCGCCTTTCCAAACTAATTTAGATGCAGATTTATCTACATTAAATACTGCTTTTGTTTGCAATGTGAAAGCTGCAAGAGAGATTACCAAAGCAAAAAGACCGAATACTAAACTTAGTTTTTTCATGTTTTTAAGTGATTTTAAATTTAAGTTAAATGATTTATTTTAATTTTATGATACAAAGCTAATAAATTAAATGTTAAAATTATATGTATATACACATAATTTTAACATTTATTAAGAAATTTTAACTTTCTTTATACGTTTGTCAAGGTGCAAAGCACCATTGCCAACGTATAAAGAATATATTGCTACTTTTTATCTCTAAAAAACACAATAAAACCATTCAATTCTTTAAGTTCTACGACATCAGGCAAAGCTCGCAATTCGGCTAATTCAGTTTTTGAAACCACTTTTGTAACAAAATATACAGGTTTATCTATATCACCTTTCATCAACCATTGGGAATTTCTTTTTCGTTTTTCGTTTATTTTGTCTGAATTTGGTTGTATTTGAGGATAAAAATAATGTGCATAACTTTTAAAACCCAAGACATGAACATAGACATTTTTGCCCGATAAAGTTTTGTAGAAATCTATTATGCTGCCTTGCGTGTATCTTTCTATTTTTGGCACAACCCAATACAAAGCAATAAACATAAAAATTGTTGTCGATATTAACAAAATATTTGTGGCACTTTGATAATTTGACTTATTAAAATTCCGCACAGCCAACAAAATTGCAAATAAATAAAGAATACCAACCAAAGATTCATACCAATTCCACGAAACTATTGCTTTCATATTGGCAACTGCAAAATCATCTTTTATCATTGGCGTAATTGCGGCAGTATTCATGCCCACAAAAGGCAGAACAATAAAAATTGTAGTCACCAAAACTCCAACAACAGTTAATAAAATGCTATCTGTTTTTGTCCAACTATCTTTATAATATAGCAATTTCCAAAGGCGAAGTGCTGCCAAAAATGCGAGTGGGTGATAAGTTAATGAAGAATAATGAACAATTTTTGTAGTGGCTAATGAAAATAAAATTAACACAACCCAAAACATGATTAGCATCATTTTTTCTAAATATACAGAAAATTCATCGGCAATTTCATGTGCTTTTTCAGAAGTTTTTCCGAGATTTGCTACTTGATTATTTGAGTTATTTTCACGCCAAAAATCCCATTTTATAGTACCATTAACATTATAAGGAAGATATTTTTTAGGAAAAAGATAAGGCAATGCAATAATAGAAATTGGAAAACAACCAAAAAACAAAACTACAAAATGATAATAAAATGGTTGGTCATGTCCTGCAACAGGCTGTGTAAATAACTCAATTTGATAAGCTATAAATGTTTGCAAAAACCAAATTCCATTTTCCAACAAATCCAAGCCAAACCAAGCCAAACTAATGATAAAGACACAAATTAAAAAAACACTTGCAGTTTTCCACTCAAAAACTCCTCGAAATTTTTGAGTAATTGCATAAACAATATAACAAAGAAAAGGTACTAAAAACCCAACAGGCCCCTTAGTTAAAATTGCCAAACCAATAAAAACTCCAGAAATTGCAGCATATTTTAAAGATTTAGTGCTATGATTTTGCTTATTTTGGGATATATGATTTTGAGTAATACGATATAAAGTCCTTGTCCAAAAGTACAAACCCATAAAAATAAAATAATTGAAAGCAGGGTCAATAATTCCCGATTTAAAATAAAAATGTGGCAAAATAGCACCTGTATAACACATTGCCCATAAAACTCCGA
Source organism: Cytophagales bacterium (assembly GCA_043748455.1). Classification (GTDB taxonomy): domain Bacteria; phylum Bacteroidota; class Bacteroidia; order Cytophagales; family Thermoflexibacteraceae; genus JAAFKA01. The sequence continues at coordinate 14,347 of JAYTNF010000376.1, read as the reverse complement.
GATGTTGGTTGTAATGTTTTTTGCCAATATAATAGGCTGATACTATTGTAATAATTCCAAAAATGGCATTTGGAAAACGTGCTGCATATTCATTGACCCCGAAAACAGCCATTGCAAGGCTTTGTAGCCAAAAAAACAAAGGTGGTTTTTCCCAAAAAGGCTCAAAATCTATTTGGACTTTACGATAATTACCTGTCAATAACATTTCTCTTGCAGATTCTGCAAAATTGATTTCGTCCCAATCAAATAAATGGACATTGCCCAAAAACGGTAAAAACAATAAAGCAGCAATAAAATAAATAACAAGATGGAAAAAAGAAGAATTTTGTCGAAAAATCATAAGAATAATTTTTTTTTGCAAAGATACGATTTTTTATTATTTTTGTAAAACTTTTTTCATAAAAAGTCGTACAAGGCATGCTAACTGACAAAAGATTTAAACTTTTATTTGCTTCATTAGGACTAACAAGTTGGCTGTTGTGGGTAGTTTTAGTTTTAACTGAACAACTTTTTCAAACTTCTCTACAAACACCATTGGAAATTCCTTTATGGGTTAAAGGTGTGTTTCTTAATGTGTTCGTTGTTTGCTTGTACCTATTTTTTTCTAAACAGATTGACCTCGAGGAAGAAGGTGGCGATTTCTATAAACTTATCTGGGAAGCCTTTGTTACAGGTATTATCACAACTTTTGTATCCATTATTCTCATTCCATTAATACGTTATTTTCAAAGCCGTTTTGATGTTTTGGAAGCTAATAACTCTCTGATAATCAATTTTTTATATCATTTTGAACTTGGATTAATGTTGCTATTTCTTGTTTCATTATTTACCAAGTGGAAAAAATTAATACTCTATAAAAAAACTGTTTGGGTACAAAAATTATGGGCTTTCTTTGAATATGGTTTGGCAATGACCTTGTTGTTACATTCCTTTCCTGTTGAAAGTTTTTATAATTTTAGGATACCTATTGTTATTATTTTAGGAATTTCTGCAACTGTTTTATCAATTAATTTAAGTTGGATAGCATTTTTAAATCTGAAACAAAAAGGTTTTTTAATGCTTTATTTTGCAATTATCATTGCTTGTATTAGTTATTTCTTTGATGTACTTTCTGTATATTCTGAAAAACACCCAATAGACATACATTTGGCAGAAAGTCCATTTATGTATGGTAGCTTTTTCTTCTTATTTATTTATGCAATTTTTACAACTTTGGTATTGTTTTTCAACTTGCCAACTTCATCAGTTTTTGAAAGACGTTTTGCGGAAATTTCTAATTTTCAAAAACTTAGCGAATCTATTTTAGAAGGCAGAACCGAAAAACAAGTTTATGAAGTATTGCTTGAAAGTGCAATGGGTATTGCAAAAACTAACGCAGCTTTTCTTGAAGTATTAAAAAATGGCGAATTACTTTGTGCAAATATTACGACAGAAGATGCTCGAAATATTAAAAAAATGTTGCAACAGGTCAATTATAATTATTTGAGTTCAAAGAAGTTTACGACCAAAACTTTGCCAGCCATGAATTATGACACCGAGTTTCGGTCTATTTTAGTTGTTCCGCTAATTTCGCATCAGCATCATCTTGGCACATTGTTTTTATTAAAAGAAACAAACAATGCCTTTGACAATGTGGTTTTAAACCTAATAAATACCTACGCAACGCAAGCAAGTATTACCTTAGAAAATTTTAGTTTAATTTCGCAAACCGTTGAAAATGAGAAGTATAAGAGTGAATTACAAACCGCAAAAGGCGTAAAAGATAAATTATTGCCCAAAAATACATATTTTAAAAATAATTTTGAGTTTTTTGCACACGCAACTTCCCCAGACCAAGTTGGTGGAGATTATTATGATTATTTTAAGATTAGCGAAAATAAATACGCCTTAATTATTGCTGATGTTTCAGGAAAAGGAACTTCTGCGGCTTTTAATATGGCACAAATGAAAGGTATTTTTCAGAGTTTGGTGCAATTAGATTTAAGTCCCGATTTGTTTATGAAATATGCGAATGATGCAGTTAGTAATTGTTTAGAACGAAGTTCATTCATTACAGCTTCTTATTTTCTCATTGATACACATGTCAAAAAAATTTATTATGCACGTGCAGGGCATTGTCCAAGTTTACATTATGATGCACAAAATCAAACTGTAAATTATATAGAAGGCAAAGGTTTAGGGTTAGGAATTATGCGAAATAGCAAGTTTGTAAATTATATTGAGGTTTGTGTACAAAATTATCAAACAGGGGATTTACTCATGCTCTATACTGATGGCGTTGTAGAATGTGCCAATGCGAGTGGCGATGAGTATGGTTATGACCGTCTGAAACAGTTTATAGCAACAAATGCAACTTCAAGTTTAGCTAACTTAGTGCAAGGTGTGCAAAAAGAAATGGAAGATTTTAGCAAAAATTCGCAATTAGTAGATGACTGCACAATGGTTTTAGTGAGATTTTTGTAAAAAATAAATTATATGATTTGGTTGGTTTTAAACAATAAAAATATATATTTGCATAATATTAAATACTATACAAAACTTGAAAAGAGTAATTATACAAGCTAAAACCTATATTATTGGCTATCACACTCAGGAATTTAGGTATCATAAAGTTTTAGAGACCCCTATTGAATGCAGAGCCAAAGATGCTTGGTTGGGTAAAGGTTATTATTTTTGGGTAGAAGAAAATTTTGCACACAATTGGGGGCAAGATTTTAAGAACCGAAAGTCAGGTTTCTATGATGTTTATCAAGGCAATTTGGACACTGAAAAATGTATTAATGCAACTTTTGACGAAAAAGGGTATTATTTCTTTAAAAATAGTATAGAATCTGCAATTAAGTATTTTGAAAACAATGGCGTTTTAGTAACATTAGAACAGGTAAACAGATTTTTAGCTGATTATTGGAAGAAATTAGGTGTTACAGGCATTATTTATGACGACTTACCACGTAATAGAGATGATAAAAATAGATTTTTTTCAAATTTAGAATACATAGAAAATCATAAGAAACAATTTTTCTATTACCATAAACGTATTCAAATTGTAATTTTTGATTTAAAAAATATTCATAATTTTGAACTTCATTTAAAAAAACAAAACTAAATAATACACAACTCAATATACGCAAATGCTTGATTATGATGCTCTTGCAATACAGTTTGATAAACTGCTTGCTACTTTTACTGCTCAGGATTTACAAGACTGGATAGATTTTGACAAGCAACGTCTTGCAGATGAAGCTCTGGAAGAAATGTTGGAAAACTTGGATGATGATACTTATCATATACCATTAAAATACAAAATTTTTCCTATTTATGATATTCCTCATGGTTATCAAGAAAATTATATTATAGCAATCCAAGAAACAAAAACTTATGCAATGGCAGCATAATATAATCAATCAACATAAAAATATAATCATGAGCATACAAATTCGTTTCAGAAATATCCAATTTACTGATATTGACTATAAAGTAATCTCTTTAAATCAAGCCATAACAATAGACCCCAACACTTCTCTTAACATTGTACCAGAGTTTGATGGTGAGCATAAGAAAAAATTTAACATTATTTTCACAATGTCATTAGAAAATAATGATTTTAAGCTAAAATTAAAAGCTGTTGCACAATTTTCTACTGACCAGGATATTGATGAAGAATTTATCCAATCTCCATTTGTAAAAATTAATGCACCTGCAATAGCCTTTCCTTATGTAAGAACTTTTATTTCTAATCTTACCTTAAATAGTGGATACAATCCAATTGTACTTCCAGCTTTTAACTTTGTTAAATTAGCTGAGAATAAAGATAATCAATAGCCTTATCATTTTACTCACAATGTTATGTTTAAAAACAAAACATTTTATATCGTCATCATCTTAATTTGTTTTTCAGTGTTGGTATTCATCGAATACATAACTCCAAAACCTGTGAATTGGCAACGGACTTACTCCAAAGACGATAAAATTCCTTATGGCTCTTATATTGTATTTGAATTATTGTCAGAACTATTTGAAAATCAAACAATTAAACCAAATTACAAAACTTTTTATGAAGTTGCCCAACACGATAACATAGGTATTTTTGAAGAAGATAGCAATAAAATTTCTTATGAAAAATATCATACAAACTTTATACTATTCAACGAAAACTTCACACCTGATGAAACTGAAACATCAACAATATTAGATATTGCACATAAAGGAGGCTATTTTTTTATTGCCTCGCAATATTTTGGTGGCACTTTTGCAGACACTTTGGGCATTGAAACTTCTGAATATGCTGCTTGGAAGTCCGATTATAGTGAGAAAGATGAAAAAGTGGCTATTAGTTTGGCAAACCCTATTTTTGCACAAAAACAATATGTTTTTTATGAACATATGATTAGTTTTGCCTTTAAAAGTTTAGAAATTAAAAAGCTTATTGCAAAAGAAAGTATAAAAATATTAGGAAAAAAAGGAAATCAAGTAAACTTTATCTACATTCCTTATGGTGATGGTGGTTTTTATTTACATACTTGCCCCTTAATTTTTACAAATTATAATATGTTATCTGATAATAATGAGTATATTTCTACTGCTTTGTCTTATTTGCCAACACAGAATATTATTTGGGACGAATATTATAAAAATGGTCGCAAAGAATCACAAAATCAACTGCGGTTTATTTTGCAACATGAATCATTAAAATATGCTTGGTGGGTTTTATTGGTGAGTGTGGGATTGTTTATGTTTTTTAAGGCAAAAAGAACACAACGTATTATGCCAATTATGAAATTGCCACAAAACACAACCTTAGATTTTACAAAAACAGTTGGACAACTTTATTTTCAAAGACGTGATGACACAGATTTAGCAAAAAAGAAAATTGTCTATTTTTTAGAGTACATTCGTACTGTTTTTTACTTAAATACTAACCAATTAGACAAAGAATTTATTGAAAGTCTGTCTGCAAAATCGGGTTATGAACTCAACAAAACAAAACGTATTTTTGGTTTAATTGCTGATGTGCAACAGTATAATACGATTGAAGAAACACAACTTTTAGAATTAAGTCGTTATATTGACGATTTTTATGCCTTTGGCAAAATAAAATAAGTTTACTAAATTATGAAAAACTTAGGACGTTACCTATTATTTATGACAAGAGTTTTCACAAATCGTGAAAAATTTAGTGTATATATGAAGCTATATTGGGACGAATGCATGATTATTGGCATAGATTCCCTAATTATAGTATCTATTGTTTCTAGTTTTATTGGTGCTGTAACTGCGGTGCAAACAGTTTATAATTTGGTTAGTCCGCTAATTCCGTTATATATTGTGGGTGTTATTGTGCGTGATATGACAATTTTAGAATTAGCACCAACCATTACTGCCATTGTTTTTGCAGGCAAAGTGGGTTCTAATATTGCAGGACAATTAGGCACTATGCGAATTACAGAACAAGTTGATGCGTTGGAAGTTATGGGAATTAACTCTGCATCATATTTGGTGTTGCCAAAAGTTGTTGCAGGGCTAACTATGTATCCACTTTTGGTAATACTTGCAGGTTTTTTGGCAATTTTTGGAGGTTATGTTGCAGGAACTTTTGCAGGACTTATCACACCAGAAGAGTATATTACAGGTATAAGAAGTGATTTTAAACCTTTTGGGGTCGTATTTGCATTTATAAAATCTGTAGTTTTTGCATTTTTGGTAACAAGTATTTCCGCTTATAAAGGTTATCACACAGAAGGAGGAGCTTTGGAGGTTGGTGTAGCAAGTACACAAGCTGTAACAAATAGTTGCATTGCTGTTCTCATTGCAGATTTCTTATTAGCACAGTTATTAGCCGAATTTTTAACTTCCTAAATGCACTATAACTTTTAGTAGGTAAATAATTAAACACAGAGAAATTATCTTCGTAAGTTGAAAAAGTAACGAAAATGCTACTGAACTTACAAAAGTCTTTTCTGCCTTCAACCTATCGCAATAAGACAGTTACAAGTCTTTTGACAACACATTTGAACTTTTACATGCAAATTAAAGGCTTGGAAGGAAGCCAAATGCCTAAAAATGAAACTTACAAACAATTATTTGAAAAAATAACCAGTATTTCAGTCATTGAGGTTGCAGTACACGAGATTATTGCAATGATAAAATAACTCACAAAGCTTGTATTTGCTATTCTAAAAGCAAATACAAACTTTGGAAATGGTTACAATTTAGCGAAAATGGTACAAGTAAAAAAATGAATAAATTTTTTGCTTTTTTAAACAATTTATCATCTGTAAAATATTTTTCAACCATTTACACATAGATTTTCTTCACTTTCTCTACTGATTTTTCTATAATTTCTCTCAAAACATCTATGTTCACATCAGAAAGTTTTACAAAATAGATAGAAGTAGTTCCTAAAGTATAAGTACCCAAATTTTTAACAAGCTCACTAAAATCATCAGGTCTTGCATTCATATAAACCGTTAAAACTTTTTGGCGAGGCGACAAACCTGTTAAGCACCAATCTCCTTCACGTTTTTCATCATGTTTATAATGATATTTGCCAAAACCGACAATGCCTTCGCCCCACATTTTGGGTTCTTCTTGGGTAATTTCTTTCATTAAATTCATTAAATCAACACAATCATCGCGTTGTGATTCTTTGGAAATTGCTGCGATAAATTTCTCAACACTTTCGTCATTTTGTACTGTTTTCATTAAAATTTCGTTTATTTTGGCAAATAGCATATTTTTTCCCAACTTGCCAAATATTAAAGTATCAGAACAATGAAATTTTCAGAAATAGTTGGTGCAATAGGTGTAACTTTATGCTTAGTTGCTTTTTTATTTAGTGTTTTTGGTTATCTTTCACAAGAAAGTAAACTTTATGCTTTTCTCAATTTATTAGGCGGAGGTTTATCATGTTATGCAGCCATTTTAATTGATTTTTTACCCTTCGTTATCTTAGAAGGCACATGGGCAGTGGTGGCTTTTGCAGCTTTATTTAAGAAGAAAAACACTACTGAATAAAGTTCATTATATTGCCAAATACTTTGCTATTTTGTTTTCAAATATTTGATAATTTCTGTTTTACTAAGACTTATTGCATAAGCTAAAGGTGTTTGTTTATTAGAGAGTTGATTAGAAAAAGGCTTTGTTACATCAGTTCCATTTTCTACCAACAGCTTGACTGTCAATAAGTTATCATTTTTGATAGCTAATTCAAGAGGACAACCATAAAAGCCACAATTTTGTATATTTTGCTTATATGTTACAAAAACTTTTACATAATCATACATTTCTTCTGTTTGAAACATGCAAAATTTAGATAACAATTCGTCTTGTGGTTTAACACCTGCGGCAAATAAAATGGCTAAAGTTTGAGGTTTTGCTTGTTCTAAATCCGTTGTTTGGGAAAAGACACTAAGATTTGGTTTGTAAGTATCAACAAATAATTTGAAATTTGCAGGTTCATCAAATAAGCATTTTATATCTATCTTATATAATGGCAACCCTGATTCTATTAAATATTTCCAATGTTCAGGCTTTTTCACACAAATAGCTTTGCTATTTTTTAAACCTCCATGTTCAGCAATTAACTTTATAGCTTTCATATCTCCTGTTGAAACAGCTTTTTCTAAAGGACAACCAAAGAAACCACATTCTGAAAAATCTGCTCCATGTTTGACAAAAACCTCTGCGTATTGCAAAAAAGTAGAGGTTTTAAAGGTGAAATAATGGTCAATTACAGAGTTATTTAATGACATTCCACAATTTAAAAAAGCATCTAAGGTTGAAGGAGAATAATCATCTGTTAACGAAATATCTGTTCTATCCTTCAAATTAGGTTTATATTTTGTCAAAACTTGTTCTACAAATTCGTAACTTTTATCATTTTTGTTCATGCACGACCAATTTAGATTTTCTACTTTAATGCCTTGTTCCAAAATCCACGCTAATAAAACCATATCAGTTGTGCATAAATGGCTTTTTTGTAAGGAAGCTCCCAAAGAAACTAGTAATTTAGTGTTTGCAATTTCGTTGTTCTCTAAGGTTTCGTCTAAGGGATAAATATTGGTTGAAGATGGAATATTTAGGTCTGCCTTATGATTTTTAGCCAAATAAATTACTAATTCATTTTGTTCAACATTGAGCAATAAATGCACAGGTGTATAAAATTCGGTGGCAGTGCGGGTTTCATTAAAAGGTTTGGAATCTCCCCATAAAAACTTTGTAATTCCACCAAGCATGGTATTTCCCAAAGTCTGCAATAAATTTCTATAATTTTTTGTAACTCCACACTTACAATCTACATTTGCACCTGCATTGATAAGGCTATCTAAACTTGTTTGTAAAGCTGCTAAATTTTCTGTTGGAGCATTTAATGTCTTATTTTTAGCATTATTACTCTGTTTTGAAACTTTTTTTATAGGTAATTTTAATATCCAATCGCAAAGTTTTTGGTTTAAAACCTCGTCTTCTTTTTGCAGTTTTTCTTTATGTGCTATAGGTTTTATCGTTTTTGCAAACACATTGCAAGCAACAATAAGACATAAAGCTAGAAAAAATATGTGTATAGTTTTCATAAAATTAAATTTAGTTTTTACCTTTTTTGTTTCAATAATACTATATTTACTACAATAACTAAAATATATAAGGATAAACAAATCATGATTCATCAAAAGAAAGAACACCCAAAAGAAAAATCTAAGTTACATGTACGTAACAAACATCGTGAAAGATACAATTTTAAACAACTGATTGAAAGTTGTCCTGAATTAAGTCAATATGTTAAAGTAAATGTTTATGATGATGAATCTATTGATTTTTTTAATCCTGAAGCTGTAAAAATACTAAATAAAGCCTTGTTAAAGTATTTTTATGGGATTGAAAATTGGAATATTCCACAAAATTATCTATGTCCACCCATTCCAGGACGTGCAGATTATATTCATTATATGGCAGATTTGTTGGGGAATTGCGAAAAATATCACAAAAAAATTCCAACAGGAGAACAAATAAAATGTCTTGATATTGGCGTAGGTGCAAATTGTGTGTATCCAATTATTGGCAATAAAGAATATGGTTGGTCGTTTATAGGTACAGATATTGATAAAATTGCTATTGAATCTGCTCATCAAATTATTACAACAAATCCATTTTTGATAGAAAAAATTGAATTAAGACTGCAAACTCATTCAAAAAATATTTTTAATGGCATCATAAAAGAAGGAGAATTTATTGATTTATCTATCTGTAATCCACCTTTTCATGCATCTTTTGCAGAGGCACAAGCAGGAACAATTCGCAAATTAACTAATTTAAAGCAAATAAATAGTAAAATTAATAACAAAAAAATTACAAATCCAATATTAAATTTTGGAGGTCAAAATAGCGAATTATGGTGCGAAGGTGGCGAAGAAAAATTTGTAAATACAATGGTTATGGAAAGTAAAGAATTTGCAAATTCATGTTTTTGGTTTTCTTCCTTGATTTCTAAGCACAATTCTCTTGAAAGTATTTATAAAACACTTAAAAAAGTAGGTGCAACAGAAATAAAAACGATTTCAATGGGACAAGGCAACAAAACAAGCCGTATTGTTGCATGGACATTTAAGAAATTGTAAGTTTTTAGTTGTAAGTTCTAAATTATGTAAAATATTGATAATCAATAAATTACAATGATAATTTAAACTAAATATTCTTATCATCTTTTTTTGCTTCTGCCTGTTTTTCTTTTCGCAATGTGTAAATATATAAACTTTCTACCTTAGTTTTTGCCCACGCAGTTTTGCGTAAAAAAGTCAAACTTGACTTGATACTTGGATTTTCGTTAAAACATTTGATATTAATCTGGCTTCCTAATTCTTGCCAGCCATAAGAAGCTACCAGATGTTCTAAAATCATTTCTAAAGTTTTTCCATGTAAAGGATTATTTTTTTGGTCTGGCATAATTGAAATATACATTATCAAGTAAAACGTAAAGTGTTTAATTTAGAAATTATTGTAATTCAAAATAGAAAATAACATTTTGATTATCTATATTTGTGCAATACAAACAACAAATATGAGAAATTCAACGCATCATATATCTTTTTTAGTGATATTTTTTTCTATTCTGACAAATTTCTGCTATGCTCAAAAAGATTTTATCTCAGGAAGTGGCAAAAAGTTAGGTTTAACTGATTTTTTAGAAATAGCTGCACAAAAAGAAAAAGTAGGAGATAAACGAGAAGCTTCACGTTTTTTGAATGAGGCTGCAACTGTACATTGGGAACGGAAAGAGTTTGACAAAGCCATAGAATATTTTGAAAAATCTCTCGAATTAAATGCTTCTATTGGCAATGAACAAGGCATGTCGGGTATTAATAGCAACTTAGGCATGATTTATGCTGATAAGCAAAATTATGTAAAAGCTGTCGAATATTTTGATAAAGTCTTAGAATATAGACAAAAAGGGAAAGATAAAGAGAGTTTAATTTCGTCTTATGTAAATGCTTCTGTTGCCCTAAATAATATTAAAGGTTATGAAAAATCAGCTATGTATTTGGAGGAAGCATTAATTTTGGCACAAGAAAATAACAATGTAGAGCAAATGAAAAGTTGCTATGGCATGTTGTCTGAAACTTATACAAAAGCAGGCGAATCTGAAAAAGCAAAGAAATATTTTGAAATGTATCGTACTTTTCATGAGATGTTGCAACGTGATAAAGAGTTGGTTTATAAGCAATCTGCTGCCGAATCACGCCTACGCATGGAGCTTGCAGAAGCCGAAAAACTCAACAAGGAACTTGCCTTAATATCTGCCAACAAAGAAATTAAAGCCCAAGAAAAAAGTTTGACTTCATCTGATTCAACAAATCAGGCTCTTGTCCAATCCATGACTAAACAAGAAATGGCAACCAAAATCCAACAATTACAGTTTGAGCAAAAACAAAAGCAAAATGATGATAAACTAAAAGAGGAGAAGCAGATTCGTTATATTATGGTTGGTATTTTTGTGTTTATGTGTGTTTTTGGTGTGTTTTTCTACAATAATTATCGTGAAAAACGTAAAACATATCAACAACTTAAAACACAACATGCAGCTATTATTGAGCAGCAAGAGGAAATTGTTACACAAAAAGATGAGTTACAAAAAAACTTTCATATTATTGAAGATAAAAATCGTCACATTACCTCTAGTATTACTTATGCACAACGTATACAAGCTGCCATGCTCACAGATACCAAAAACTTGCAACAATTACTACCTCATTCTTTTATCTTATTCAAACCTCGTGATATTGTGAGTGGTGATTTTTATTGGTTTAAAGAGTGGAAAAATGAAAAAGGAGATAAAAAAACTCTGTTAGCTGCGGTAGATTGCACAGGTCATGGAGTTCCTGGGGCTTTTATGTCTATGATTGGCTCTAATTTATTGAACCAAATTGTGGCAGACAATATAACCTCACCAGAATTAGTTTTGCAAGAATTACATCATGGAATTACACTTGCATTACACCAAGAAAACGGACAAAATAATGATGGTATGGACATGGTTTTTTGTACACTTGACAAGAAACAACAAACAATGGAAATTGCAGGTGCAAAAAACCCAATGATTTACATTCAAAACGGAGAGTTACAAGAAATTAAAGGAGATAGATACCCAATTGGTGGTGCAGATAAAAACGATAACGCACGGATATTTACAAAACATATTATTGCAACTTCACAACCTACTTCTGTATATTTGTTTACAGACGGTTATCAAGACCAATTTGGTGGCGTAGATAACCGTAAATTTATGATAAAACGTATGAAACAACTCTTTATAGAAATACACTCTAATTCAATGCAAGAACAACAGCATACTATTAATCAAACTATAGAAAATTGGAGAGGCAATAAGTATCAAATTGATGATATTTTGGTTATGGGTTTCAAAATATAAGCCAATATTTTTAATTTGCCATTGCTGATAAATCAAAATGGCAAATTAAAAACATCATTTACTTAACTTAGTTGCACTAATCATTATCAAACCAGTCTTGATAAATGGCTTTTCTTGACGCAAATTGCATGTACAAAGCTGGATATACAGAAAAGCTACCAAATCCATGCAGGCTTTCAAAATGAATTTCATCAATAATCAAAGCACCCTCTTTTTGCTTCAAGATTCGATGTTTGTGATGCCAATAACTTAAAAAGAAAGGTAATTTTGTACCTTCATCAATAAAATAAATTTCATCTTCTGTTTCTTTTTGTTCTACTATTTTGCTTTGCCATTGCTGTTTGAATAGAAAAAATTGAATTTCAAGATGTACTTCATCTCCTTTTTTGCAGCCATCAAAACGCAAAACTTCCACAGGCGTAAATGGTGGCGCTAAGGCTAAAAATAATTCTTTTGTGAATCCTTGCCAAACGGTTTTATAGTCTTGTTTTACAAGTGTTTCGATATGTATGTTCATTGAAAAGTATTAAATATGACGTTTATAAAGTTAATTTATCATTTATATAGGCAATAACTATCCTTATCTTGGACTTCCAGCCGGACCTGGCAATTCATTGGATATTACTTCGCCTCTAAAAAATATAAAAATTGTGCCACCCTCAATGTTAGCTACAACTCTTGCATTTTTTTCTACTTCACCTCGTTTATTTTTTGTGTCTAACTCTAATGTTATTTCTCCTGATTGATTTGGAAATATTGCTTTTTTAGGAAAATCCGTTGTTGTACAACTACATTGAGGGGCTACCTCGCTGATAATCAAAGGAATAGTACCTATATTCTTGAATTTGAATGAGTGTTTTATCATAGTTCCCTCAGGTACTTTTCCAAATTTGTGCTCAATATTTTCAAATTGAATTTTAGCAAACTCAATCTCTGGTACTGCTAGTATTGACGCAGATTTTGCTTCAACGGCTGTCTCACTTTTTATTTGAATATTAGCCTCTTTTTTTTGCTCTTTACACGCAAAAAATACCAGACTTAGCAATACAAATGTTGATTTAGTTTTCATATTTATCCTTTTTTTGTGTTTAGCACAAATTCAATGCTTACTTCAAAATCTTCGGCAATTTCCTCTAAGCTGAGTTTTCCTCTTTCTATTGCTTTTTGAATACCAATTATTTTTGCTCTTTCAAGTCCAAGTTTTTCACCTTTTTCAAGTCCAAGTTTTTCTGCTGCTAAGACCTTTTCCTCACCATCGCCTCTTAAACTTTTTTCTCTACTCACAAAATCCCAATATCTATCATAGTAATCTAATTGAGGTGGCGTAAAAGAACTTTCTAATAAACATTCAACAGCCTGTTTAATTTCAGGTTCCTGTAAAAATTCTTGAGGAATGTCAATATCTCGTTTTTTATCCTTCATTTCTTTTAGAAATCGCAGCCAAAGTACGTTTAGTCTTTTGGCAATCATATTTTCGGGCTTAAATTTTGGCAATTCTACAAACACAAATTCTAAGCCTTTTAGCTGTTGATTATCATTTTCGGTACAAACAATTTTGTAATGGTGATAGAAATTGGCTGAGGTTTCAAAATTTTCATTCACAATACTCAACGCATACACAGGTTGTAAAGCCTTGTATTTTTCGCCTTTTTCTAATTGCCTTACGTATGCTTTTGCAGCATTAAACAACACACGAGATTTAAAACTATCTGTCCATAACATTTGCATCTCAACAATAAAATTACGTCCTTTTTTATCTAAACATCGCACATCAACCATCGAATCTTTAAATAAAGGAATATCAGGCACCATTTCTGGGCTTAGATATTCTATATCTACAATCAAGGCATCGTCTTCTAAGGGCAATAACGAATTTAAGAAACTCATTAATAAATTAGGATGTTCTCCAAATATTTTCTTAAAAGTAAGGTCATTTTTTGGGTCTAAATACAACATAAGTGGTTTGATTAAATAAAATATGACTTTGGTGAAGTTTAAAACTTTCCCAAAGTTGTATTTTTAGTGCCTTTTAGTTTTATCTAATTTTTTCGTCATTTTCATTTTCCTCATCTTCTTCTGTTGGAGCTTGAAACTCTGCATTGCGGTCAAAACGATTTTTTATGTCTGAAATATCTCCTTCCATAACCACTTTTTTGACTTGTGTGTACATAAAAGAAACCACCAACATAATGCCGCCTAAGAATAACAAAGACATAACTTTTGCAAACATGGTAATGGTTCTGAAATCCATAATAAAGAATTTAGCTAACATGATTCCAAAAATTGCTAATGAAATCATACGTAAATCTTTAATTTTAAATCTCATACCTACATACATGGTTGCTGTTGCAAATAAAGTCCATAAAATAGAATAAGGCAGACGATGAATTGTGTAGAGTAATTCATCTAATTCTTGTCCTTGTTCAT
>JAYTNF010000375.1:0-6942 GCA_043748455.1 Cytophagales bacterium | reverse complement strand
GTGACGGTTTATGGAACTTAAAAGAGGTTTTAGATAAGTGTGATATTTGTTTGATAGACAAAAAGTTTCAAGTCCTCAGTTCTTCTACGACTTAATAATAATTGAAAGAAGTCTTGTACGCACAAAAATAACCACCAAAACCAATAGGGTCGAAATACTTTTAACCCCAAAAAACCACCAACTTATTGGGCAACTGATAACTTTGTCGTGATGGGCTTATTCTCACTTATAAAAATTATACACTTTTTGGATAGCCCCTAAAAGTTGAGGTAAGTTTGCAGTTCCATATCTTTGGCTATCTATGAATAAACTTTGCCCTTCTAATTTCAAAAACTGCCAAGCAATACCATTTGTAACAGCACCATAAATTGTTTTAATATTGTTACCTGCCCTTTCATTAAAAATTCTTGCTGCATACATTTCTGCCCCACATTGCCCATACCAATCTTCAATGGCATCATTTTTTGCTTCAAAAACACACATAATTGGACTTTCCAATTCTTGTGCATTTGGGTTGCTTGATATTAAAAAATCTGCTATTCCCTTTAAACCTTTCGAGGGTTCTATATTGAAAGTAAGCCCCGAAAGAGGTTTAAAATTGTCATTTATATCCCATATTTCTGTTAAAATTGGCATTACCAATAATTCAGATTTAGCTTTTTCATTTAACATAGGTAGTCGTAGATTTCTACGTATAATAAAGCTAAGTATATCAGATGGAGGCAAAGGATGCACTGGTTCTAACATTTCTACTACACCAAATGCTTGAATATTACAAATAGCTGATAAATCAGCCAATTTATAATAACGATAAGACGAGGGTATTTTTCTTTCGGTTGCCATTGTGATTTTGTTTACACAAATATACAAAATATAAATAGCTATACTTTTAATGTAAGCATTTTATTTTATCTTTACCCCACAAAATAACCACCCTAACCAATATGTTAGCAACACTTTTAACCCAAAAAAATCACCAACTTATCGGGAAAAATGGAAATACAAGGAATATAAATATCCTAATATGGAAAAAGATGTAATTGCAGTTCTTCTACACTTATAACTTTATCCTCCTTTGTCATAAGTCTATGAATGGCAACGTGGCAGTTTGGACAAAGTAAAACAACATTTTCTTCACGAGTTTCTGAATTTTCTGTACTTTTTCTATTAGCAAGAGGTTCTATATGATGAAGTTGTAAAAAGTTTTCAGCTTTTAATCCAAATGTGTAGGACTTTTCACTATCAAAATAACAGGCTTCACATTTTACTTTTCCTAATTCTATGATATGTCTTTGTTTGTATCTTTCTACAAAACTTCTATCTCTTTCTGTATAAAGATGTAGTTTTAATGCCTCTCTAACTTTACCCTCCATTCCAATAATTTCAGTAGGTTCATATTTTGCTAATTCCTCTTGATTTATGACAACTTCAAGTATTTGAGTTGGCTTTTCGCTAACTAATTGTTCTATCATATCCAAAGTTAGACCATAGAGAGATAAAATTTCAACTATTTGATGATGTTTTAATTCATAAATTGTAAACAGCCTTTCAAAAGGAATAGCAAGTTTTTTGATACCTAAATTAAGAAATTTTACATCACGAAAGTGCCAATAACCATCAAAACTATGAGAATTAAATTGATATTCAGAAGTAACAACAGCTAAATCATAAATTTCACTTGCTCCACCGTGAATTACTACAATATCATTCACTTGTAAGTCTTTTAAAAAATCCCACAACATAGTGGCTGCTTTATCAGATTTTTTTAATTCTCTTGTTTTACTTCTAAAATCTTTATATGAAGATTGTGTAGTAATCAAGGTACGTAAATCTAATTCCAAACCAAAATTTATTTTTATACGATTTTCTCTTTTAAATTCTTCCCACTTATCACCACCTAATCCTGCAGCAATTTTCCAAAATTTTCTATTTCCCATTATTGTAAATATTACGTTTTCACAAACCTACTAAGTTTATTCCAAAAATTACATTTGCAACCCTTTATTTTTTCCCTATCTTTACCACACAAAAAAATCACTCAAAGCAGGTTACTAAAATGGCAAAGAAAAAAGAATGGTCAGAAGGTGAATTAGGTGCTCATTTTCAGCTTAAAAAACTTATAGAGCCTACTCCACTTATGTCGGAGTGGCTTTCAGTAGCTGCCCCTAATTTTTCGGCAACAGAACAAGAAATTTTTGAAGATATTTATGAAGATGCCCGTTATAATATTAGTAATTGGAATGAAGAAGACCTTAAAATGAAATTTATTAGTTTGATGTTGCGGTTAGGCAAATTATCGGGGCGGAATACAAAATTTGTAACTTTTTTTGAACGAAATTTAGAAGCAAAAATAGCTGGCGAACATTTAAGTGTGCGTTGCGATTTTGTGATAGCCAAAGGTGTGTTAGATTATTTAGAAATACCTTATTTTCACTTTCAGGAATATAAGCCTAATAAGAAACCATCAGGAGACTCGATGGCACAACTTTTAGAGGCTTTTTTGATAGCCCAAAGCAAAAACCAAACAAATCAACCTTTATATGGCTGCGAAGTAATTGGCAAACAATGGACTTTTGTTACAATGGAAGAAAAAGAATATTGTGTTTCTAATTCTTATGACTGCACCAATAAAGAAGAAATGCTACAAATTATTGCTGTGTTGAGAAAATTTAGAGATATTTTAGACAATAGGTTTCTCAAAAATGAATAATAGAAAATGTTAATAAAATAATATTTAGGTTGCAAGGGTTGCAAAAAAACATTTGCAACCCTTAATTTTTTCCCTATCTTTACCCCACAAAAATAACCACCATAACCAATATGCTCGAAACACTTTTAACCCCAAAAAACCACCAACTTATCGGGCAACTGATAACCTTGTCGGAAAATGAACCCGAACAGTCAAAATCGGTTCACGCAGAAATAGAAAAGCTAATTGCCACTCGAAAAATTCCCGTTTTGGGCATAACAGGCACAGGGGGAAGTGGAAAATCGTCTTTGGTTGATGAATTAGTACGCCGCTATTTGCTTGATTTTCAGGACAAAACCATTGCCATTGTTTCTGTTGACCCTTCAAAACGCAAAACAGGCGGTGCTTTGCTTGGCGACCGTATTCGTATGAATAGCATAGACAACCCACGTGTGTATATGCGTAGTTTGGCTACTCGTCAGTCAAATTTGGCGTTGAGCAAATATGTACAAGAAAGTATTGATATTTGCAAAGCAGCAGGTTTTGACTTGATTATTGTTGAAACTTCGGGCATTGGGCAGTCAGATACCGAAATTGTGGAACATTCAGACGTTTCTCTTTATGTGATGACTTCGGAATATGGGGCAGCTACGCAACTCGAAAAAATTGATATGTTGGATTTTGCGGATATGATTGCCATTAATAAATTTGACAAAAAAGGCAGTCTCGATGCTTTGCGTGATGTCAAAAAACAGTACAAACGCAACCATAATTTATGGGAAACTCCCGATGACAAACTCCCAATTTATGGTACGATTGCCAGCCAATTTAATGACACGGGTACAAATCTTTTGTATGTGAGATTAATGGAAAAGTTGGTGGAAAAAACCAATTTGACTAATTTATTGCCTACTAATTTTACTGCAATTATTGGAACAAAAACCTTAGAAAACTATAATCCCGAAACTGCAACAGCATCTTATGTTATTCCGCCAAGTCGTGTGCGTTATTTGGCAGAAATTGCCGAAAATGCCGAAAAATACGATAAATTCGTACTTAAACAATGCGAAATTGCCCGCAAAATGTATCAATTAAACGGTGTCATTGCACAATTAAGAGCAGATATTGGCAAAACAAAAGTAACAACAGAATTAACCTCAAACAAAAGCCCCCTAACCCCCGAAGGGGGAATAAATACGTCAAAAACTCCCCCTTCGGGGGTTGGGGGGCTTACGTCTGGGGGACTTAGTGAGGGGCTTGTCGTAAAGGCAGTCCAATACATTCAAGGAGAACCTGACTACCTTAAAGAACTCATAGAAAGGTATAATAACCTCGAAAAACACCTTGATAATGACTGCAAACAACAATTACAGACTTGGGAAGCAACTGTAAAATTGTATAAAGCAGACAAATATCAGTTTCAAGTTCGTGATAAAATCATAGAACAAGACCTTTACACAATTTCGTTGGCACACAACCGTATTCCAAAAATTTCTCTGCCAAAATATCAAGATTGGGGAGATATTTTGCAGTGGATTATGACCGAAAATACACCAGGGTTTTATCCATATACTGCGGGAGTTTTTCCATTAAAACGTGAGGGCGAAGACCCTGCACGTATGTTTGCAGGTGAAGGAGGACCTGAAAGAACTAACAAAAGATTTCATTATGTGTCAAATGGTTTGCCCGCAAAACGTCTTTCAACAGCTTTTGATAGCGTAACATTATATGGCGAAAATCCAGATTACAGACCAGATATTTATGGCAAAATTGGCAATTCAGGTGTAAGTATTGCAACGGTTGATGATGCTAAAAAACTGTATTCAGGTTTTGATTTGTGCAATCCAAATACTTCGGTTTCAATGACAATAAATGGTCCCGCACCTATGTTATTGGCGTTTTTTATGAATGCAGCCATTGACCAACAATGCGAAATGTATATCAAAGAAAACAATTTGCAAGCAGAAGTAAATTCCAAAATTGACGAAATTTATAAAAAATTAGGTATTGTAAGACCTTCTTATAACAAAATTTTACCTATTGGAAATGAAGGTTTGGGTTTAAAATTATTGGGCGTAAGTGGCGACCAAGTTTTGCCAAAAGAAGTGTATGAAAAAATCAAAGCAAAGGCTTTATCTTCGGTTCGTGGGACGGTGCAAGCCGATATTTTGAAAGAAGACCAAGCCCAAAATACCTGTATTTTCAGTACAGAATTTGCCTTGCGAATGATGGGAGATGTGCAACAATATTTTATTACAGAGAAAGTTCGTAATTTTTATTCGGTGTCTATTTCGGGTTATCACATTGCAGAAGCAGGTGCAAATCCGATTTCGCAATTAGCTTTTACCTTGTCAAATGGCTTTACTTTTGTTGAATATTATTTGAGTAGAGGAATGAATATTGACGATTTTGCACCAAATTTTTCGTTCTTTTTCTCTAATGGTATGGATCCAGAATATGCGGTAATGGGCAGAGTGGCACGCAGAATTTGGGCAAAAGCCATAAAATATAAGTACAAAGGCAACGAAAGAAGTCAAAAATTAAAATATCATATTCAGACTTCGGGCAGAAGTTTACACGCACAAGAAATTGCTTTTAACGACATTCGCACCACTTTACAGGCTTTGTATGCCATTTATGACAACTGTAATTCTTTGCATACCAATGCCTACGATGAGGCAATTACGACACCTACCGAAGAAAGTGTAAGACGTGCCTTAGCTATTCAGTTGATTATCAACAATGAATTAGGTTTGGCAAGAAATGAAAATCCCATTCAAGGTGCTTTCATTATCGAGGAATTGACAGATTTGGTTGAGGAGGCTGTGATGAAAGAGTTTCGCAGTATTTCTGAACGTGGTGGGGTTTTGGGTGCAATGGAAAGAATGTATCAACGCAGCAAAGTGCAGGAGGAAAGTATGTATTATGAAATGCAAAAACACGATGGCAGTTTGCCTTTAATTGGTGTCAATACGTTTCTTGACCCAAAAGGTAGTCCAACGGTTATTCCGCAGGAGGTTATTCGCAGCACCAAAGAGGAAAAAGATTTTGCCATTTCGTCTTTAAATGCTTTCCACAAACGCAACGAAAGTGCTGCAAAAATTGCCCTTGCCAACTTGCAAAAAGTTGCTATTGCCAACGGAAATTTGTTTGAAAGTCTGATGGAAGCTGCAAAAGTGTGTAGCTTGGGGCAGATATCGGAGGCTTTGTATGAGGTGGGTGGACAGTATCGGAGGAATATGTAGGGAATTGCAAAACCTTCTAAGGTCTTTAAGACCTTAGAAGGTTTTTTTGTATTAGCATTTTCTAAATCTTTGATTTTATGGTAATTATATCCCAAACATCTTTAAGTTCTGCTATAATTTGAGTAATATTTTGTGCTGCTATCGGCTCGTGAAATTTAGGATTTTCCAAAGAATGCCGATGCCAACCATTTATTGTGTCCTTGTCTATCGCCCACTTTCTTTCATTATTTACGATAAGACTGAAACTAAATTTTAGCCATTCTGCTCTGTAATAAACTTTTACGTAACAAGCATATTGCAAGTTTATACGCCCATCAAGTACACTTTCCTCAACAGATACATCGATATTTTCGACAAAATCTAACTTGTTAATTGCTGCTCTTAATTGGTTTTCAAATTCTCTTGCTTCCATTGAAAAAGTAGTTTGTTATAATCTGCTAATAAAGCAAGTGTTTTGTCCCATTCCATAATAATTTGTTCTTCTTCCCATTCGTGTTCAGGTTTAGAAAGGCATTTTTTTTCAAAACTTGCAAAATCCATTTGATATATTTTTTCAAAAAAGTTATTTTGCAACTCCAAATAAGCCACTTTTAACAATAAATATTCACCCACAAGCCAGTCCACAGGTTGTTTTATGGTTTGTTTGCCTACTATCTTTTGTAATTGTTCTATGTTGATGGTTTGTGTTATCATTTTTACTAAAATTTTAGTAAATGTAGCAATATTTTTACATTTGTTTTGTTTCCATTAAGGAAATTATCTTTGCTCTACATAATGCACTTTAAAAAATATAGTATCAAGATGCAAAAAATCTTTGTCTGTTGTTATCAAATCTGCTTGTAAACTGTGTGCAGTTGCTGCCATACACAAATCATTCTTACCCATATTTTTGGCACTTTCGCCTTTCTTTAAGGGAATTTGTGGGTTTTTACCTTGACTATGTGCATCTATTTCTACATAACTTTGTATCAACATATCATCTGCTTCATTAGAAACTGTAACAATTTC
>JAYTNF010000374.1:0-13522 GCA_043748455.1 Cytophagales bacterium | reverse complement strand
TGAAAATTTACTATTTTTGCCCTCAAAATTATTAACTCTTGATATGAAAAGAACAAAAATCGCCGACATCTTAAAGTCAGGCACAATAGATACAACTGTAAATGTAAAAGGTTGGGTACGCACAAAAAGAGGTAGCAAAGGCGTTGCTTTTGTGCAACTTAATGATGGTAGCACTATCCACGACATTCAAATTGTTGTAAATTTAGATAATTTAGGCGAAGAAACCCTCAAAAATGCACATACAGGGGCTTGTTTGTCGGTTACAGGCACGTTAATTGCATCGCAAGGTGCAGGACAAACTATGGAAGTGCAGGCAAACGAAGTAATTGTGTTGGGTGCTGCAAATCCTGATGAATATCCCATGCAACCCAAAGCACATAGCATGGAGTTTTTGCGTGATAATGCACATTTTCGCCCACGTACAAAGACTTTTAGCACTGTTTTGCGTTTGCGTCATGGTTTAGCTTTTGCCATTCACAAGTTTTTTCACGAAAAAGGCTTTTATAATCTTCATTCGCCAATTATTACAGCTTCTGATGCCGAAGGTGCAGGTGAAATGTTTCGTGTTACGACACTTGATGCCATAAATCCACCGTTAAACGAGCATAAAGAAGTAGATTATACCCAAGATTTTTTTGGGCAACAAGCTAATTTGACAGTTTCTGGACAACTTGAAGGCGAAATTGCAGCAATGGCAATGGGCGAAATCTACACTTTTGGACCTACTTTTAGGGCTGAAAACTCAAATACTGCCAGACATTTGGCAGAATTTTGGATGATTGAGCCTGAAATGGCGTTTTATGAATTGGAAGACAATATGGACTTGGCACAAGAATTTATCCAATATCTAATTAAATTTGCAATGGATAATTACTTAGATGATTTGAAATTCTTAGACGAAAGACAAACCAAAGAAGATAGCCAAAAGAAAGCCGAAGATAGAAACGAATTTGCGTTGTTAGAAAAACTGAAATTTGTGGTTGAAAATGACTTTAAACGCATTTCTTATACCGAAGCTATTACGATTTTACTCAACTCGAATCATCACAAAAAAGACAAATTCCAATACAACGATATTAAATGGGGAATGGATTTGCAATCTGAACACGAAAGATATTTGGTAGAAAAACATTTTAAACAGCCTGTAATTCTTTATAATTATCCTCGAAATATCAAATCATTTTATATGAAACAAAATGAAAATGAGGAAATTGGCAAAGAAACGGTAAGAGCTATGGACGTTTTATTCCCTGGTATTGGCGAAATGATTGGTGGTTCTCAACGTGAGGAAAATTATGAAAAATTGCTAAAAGTTGTTACAGATAAGAAAATGCCTTTGGAAAGTTTGTGGTGGTATCTGGATTTGCGGAAATTTGGCACTGCTCCACACGCAGGTTTTGGCTTAGGTTTCGAGAGGTTAATTATGTTTGTAACAGGTATGGCAAATATTCGTGATGTAATTCCATTTCCAAGAACTCCAAATAATGCGGAGTTTTAATAGGTTTAACATTCTTAGCAAATTTCTAAAACTTGCTAAGAATGTTATTATAAGAATAAGTCGTTATTTTTTTGCGACTGCTTCTGCCAACCACATAAATTCATTAGCAAATGTGCCAACACTTTTAGCAAAAGTTTCATCAATTAATTCTCCTTGTTCATTAAATTTTTTATCCACCGCAGGCACAATAAGCATTGTAGGCGAAGGAATACCTGATAAACCACAGATTAATTGTTGCATTTGTTGGGCTGCACGCATGCCACCCATAGCACCTGGTGAGCTTGTGGCAATACCAAAAACCTTGCGAGAAAACTTAGGAAAATGGTCTAATAAATTCTTCATTGCAGGTGAATAACCTCCATTATATTCTGGTGAAACCAATATAATAGCATCAGCATGAAACATTATTTCGGCTAATGGCTGCCATTCTTTGGGTGTATTTTCAATAGAATTAAATACTGTTTGCACAAAAGAAAGTGCATAATTCCGTACATCAACCAAAGTATATTCATGCGTTGGAAATTGTGTAGTTAAATGGTTATTAAGATGTTTTGCCACTCTATAACTCACACTTGCAATGCGAGGACTTCCCGCAATAATTACAATTTTCATAAGTTGTTAAATACTATTTGTGAAATAAAAACCAAACTATAAACCTGTCTGTAAATCAAACTATGAATTGAACAACTAAAATGCTAAAAAAATTCCTATCTATTATTTTGTATGTTCTTGAACTATTGCTTTTTGCAATTTAGAACTTTGAAAATCTATAATATCATAAATGATTGCAACCAATAATAAAAATAGTGGAGCCATAAAAGCCTTAAAAAGATAACGAGAATATAGAAACCCACCACCAATAGCACCTAAAAAAAAGCATACAATAATAACTAAATGTAAGATAAATTTTCGTTGTAATTTTGGCATGCTTTCTTCTGCTGGTCGTGTAATAAGTTTTGCAGCCTCAATACCAATATCTGTAAACAAACCTGTAAGATGTGTTGTCCGAACTACTGAGCCTGAAACTTGTGTAACAGTTCCGTTTTGAAGTCCCATAGCCAACAGTAGGCTACCTGCAAAAAGTTGAATCATGCCATCACTATAATCATAATATTTGTCGCCAAAATACGCCACACCTGACAAAATAAGCATCACCAACACCAAAGGAATTGTGTGCGCAAAACGTGGTTGTCTGCGTCCTACCAAATCGACTAAAATTCCCGATAAAAAAGAACCAAACAAAAAGGCAAACATCCATACCATTTTCATGTAAGATGCCTGCCATCGGAAAGCCACAATTTCGTTTGCTAACACCGCAACGTGTCCTGTAACATTGGTTGTAAGTACATCAAAAGCAAAAAAACTTGCAGAATTTACTGCACCTGCTGCCGTTGAGAGTATTGCGGCTACTCGTAAATCATGCGTATATTTGCGTGTATGACTGTTATGAAGCATGAGGTTGTTGTTTGTCTAAAATATAAAACTTATGCTTGATATAAGCAAAAGATATTCCACTAAGACAAAACTGTTAATATTTTGCTAAAATTTATATCAAAATGTTAATAACACTCTTTTTCATTTGGAAAATCTTTGCTTCGTACATCTACAATATATTGCTGAACAGCCTCTGTCATTATGGTATGCAAATCTGCATAACGTCTTAAAAAACGAGGTTTAAACTCCTTATTAATGCCAAGCATATCATGAATTACTAATACTTGTCCATCAACATCTTGCCCTGCACCAATACCAATGATTGGAATTTTTATTTCTTGTGCTACTTGTTTTGCTAATTCTGAGGGAATTTTTTCTACAACAATAGCAAAACAACCACATTCTTGCAAAATCCGTGCATCTTCTAATAATCTTAGTGCTTCTTCTTCTTCTTTTGCACGAACAGAATATGTCCCAAATTTGTAAATAGACTGCGGTGTTAAACCTAAATGTCCCATAACAGGCACACCAGCACTTAAAACTCTATCAATAGACTCTTTTATTTCACTGCCGCCTTCCATTTTGACAGCATGAGCACCAGCTTCTTTCATAATACGAATTGCGGAACGTAAAGCCTCCAAAGAATCTCCTTGATAAGTTCCAAAAGGCATATCAGCTACTACAAAAGCTCGACTTACGGCTTTTGTTACCGAAATTGTATGATAAATCATTTGGTCAAGTGTGATGGGCAATGTAGTTTCGTTGCCAACCATAACATTTGAAGCAGAATCTCCCACCAAAATAATATCTATTCCTGCAGCATCAATAATTTTTGCCATAGAATAATCATAAGCTGTAAGCATAGATATTTTTTCTCCTCGATTTTTCATCATTTGGAGTTGGTGCGTAGTAATTTTTTTTATTTCTTGATGAACAGACATGACGAATTATGAATTATAAATTATGAAAATCCTGTAACAAAATGTGAAAATCCTGTTAATTTTGTAATCCTGTAATAAAATGTGAAATAGCAATATTTCTTTACATTTTCCAATTATTGATAGGTTTTGTTGTAAATTAGTGTTTAGAAGTTTATTAACTTATTTTTTAATGAAAATTTCAGAAGAACAAGACCAATATTTTATGCGTGTAGCTTTGCAAGAGGCACAAAAAGCCTTTGAAAAAGGTGAAGTTCCTGTGGGTGCAGTTATTGTATATAATAATCAAGCTATTGCAAGAAGTCATAACCAAACAGTTTTATTAAATGATGCAACAGCACATGCCGAAATGTTGGCTATTACGGCTGCCTACGATTTTATAGGTTCTCGGTATCTGCATGAATGTGTATTGTATGTAACCTTAGAGCCTTGTGTCATGTGTGCAGGTGCTTGTTATTGGTCTATGTTTGGGCGAATTGTATATGGTGCAGGTGATGGAAAATATGGTTTTAGCCGATTAAATACAACAATTACACACCCAAGCACAAAAATTGTAAAAGGAGTTTTAGAAACAGAATGTAAAGAATTATTGCAATTATTTTTTAAGAAATTACGGAAATAAATATGAAATATGATGTATGAAATATGAAATTTATGGATTTGCAATTTCTTGATAATCAATAAGTTAATTTAATATTTCATACATCATATTTCATACATTAATACAAAAAACTATCTTTTGGAAAATTACTTGTATCAACAAAATATATTTTAGGATTTTCTTTATCTAAATATACTTTTATTGTTTCATTATTAAATTGATTATCAGGATTTTGTGTAAAAAATTGACTCTCATAATTTTGCTTTTCGCCACTCAAATTTTCATATTCACAAACAATTTGATAAGTCTTTATTAAGCCACCTAATATCGTATCATTTTTAATACCAATTACTTTTGCAGACAAAATTTTGCCTGAAAAAATTAACTCTTTTCGTTCCTGATTAAGTTGCAAAATATACCAAAAACCATAACCACCAATAAAAGCAAAAAGCATACTTAGTAAACCAAAAATTAACAAACCACGATATTCATCACCTGCAATATGCACATCATCAGCATTTAACAAATCATAATAAACCGAAATAGTGTCGCCTTCATTATACTTCATTTTGCTTGATAATTGTGTGGCTGTAAATGTAACTTTCTGATTATCAAGAGTTTTAAAACGAATGACAGGATAAAATTTTCTCTTTTTATCAATTTTATTTTTAACAATAATACCCATAGCTTTTTCATATTCATTTTTAAATTGCCTCCATAATACAAATTGATAGGCAGCTATAAAAAAAAAGATAGCAGCACAAGTGCAACAAAGTAACAAAATTCGACGTATTGGCTGTTTCATTGAAATATGAATTAACTTTGCGTAAAGATGTAATTTTTTTGAAAATTAACAGCCCCAAACACATATTTTTTTACAAAATAATGTAGTTTTTAGTTTTTATACAACTTATTTAGTACTATTTGCGTATATAAGGTTTGCTATTATTAAAAAAAACAAACCAAACTATGGAGCTTAACAAACAACAAGATACCAAAAAAGAAGAAAAATATCCTAAACAAGAAGATAAACAACAAAATGAACTTCATAAGAATTATCTAACAAGCATGGATAATGTAGATTTAAGTTACATTTTTAATGATTATTTTGTTGATGTTCAGCGACTTTATTACAAACTTTTTCGTCAAGTACCTAATATTTTAGAACATGATAAATTGCGTTTAAAAGATATTTTAGTAAAATTTGAAACAACTTTTAAAGCAAAAATTATTAAAAAAATTACCAAAGAATTTGCTGGAAAACGTGTAACAGATAATTCGTTTAGTGATGTAATATTCTTAATGGAAGATAATTTAATTGTGTTTTTTCACGATTATACTGCCTGTCAGTTTTTATATGTTGGTGAAAAAACGCCATTAATTGAAGAAATAGAGGTTATTTTACGTAAATTTAGGATAAAAGAGGATTATTACTACAAAATAAACCTCATAACAGCAAGTTCTCATGGATTTATGCTTACTAAATTAGATGTTAAAAAAGTTAATTTAGATTTAGAACTGAATTATAATGACGATTTTAAACCAATTCACGAAACAATTATTCAACGTCTTAACAAACGTGATGATAAAGGAATTGTTTTATTGCATGGACTTCCAGGAACAGGTAAAACCACATATTTGCGACATTTGACAGGCAAAATTAAAAAACGGGTGCTATTTGTTCCTCCAAATATTGCTGCAAATATTGCAAATCCAGATTTTGTGAATTTGTTGGTTGATAATCAAAATTCGATTTTGGTTATTGAAGATGCTGAAAATATCGTTATTGACCGTAATCAAGGTGGTGGCTCTGCGGTTTCAAATTTGTTGAATTTGGCAGATGGATTATTGTCTGATTTTTTGAGTATTCAAATTATTTGTACTTTCAATACTGCAATTTCTTCAGTAGATAGTGCTTTATTGCGAAAAGGCAGAATTATTGCAAAATATGAATTTAAAGGCTTAGAAATTAACAAAGCACAAAGTTTGTCTGATAAATTGGGCTTTGCAAATAAAATTTCTGAAGAGATGGTTTTGAGTGATATTTATAATCAAAATGAAATGGATTTTGCAGTAGGACACCAAACTAAGAAAAAAATTGGTTTTGGAAGTTAAAATTTGATGCTTTGATAACTATATTTATATTGTCATTCTTCGTTTTGCTGGTGGTAGCACTGCTCAGAATGACAAATTACACTTATTGTAATAAAAAATTAAATAAAGTGGTGTTTTAAGTCCGTTAGGACTTTGACCTTGCGGTTCGTCGATACGGAAAATAATGATAAACACCAGCCAAAAACTCCTTAGGAGTTTAACTTTTGATGTTAGTTTAACTCCTAAGGAGTTAATTATATTATAGCATGCGATATTTTCTACCAAGGTCAAAGTCCTAACGGACTTAAAAAACACAATTTAACAAAAGTACTTTATTTCATTTTCATTCCTTATTAAAATAACTAATTCTCAAAAATTTTACCCCCAACAATTACCATTTCTATTGGAGAAGTGCCAAAATGATAGGACATATAAGCAAAACTTGGAATTTCTTTTGTCATAAACACATTTGCAGGGTTTCCCACACGAATATGTCCATGTGTAGCTTCTAAATTCAAGGCATGAGCCGCATTAATAGTTGCAGCATGAAAAGCCTCTTCAGGGGTCATTTTCAATAAAATAGATGCCAAAGCAACTGTAAAAGGCATATTTCCTGATGGACAGCTACCTGGGTTATAGTCTGAAGCAATAACAACGGGCAAATTAGCTGCTATCATTTTGCGAACAGGTGGGTGTGGCAAGCCCAAAAAGAAGACCGTACCAGGCAACACAACAGGCAAAGTTTCAGAGTCTTGCAATACTTTTATTTCTTCTTCGCTAATTCTTTCCAAATGGTCAACACTCAATGCTTTGTGTTTCACCCCAATTTGCACACCACCAGAATTGTCTAATTCATTGGCATGAATTTTTGGAATAAGGTTGTATTTTTGGGCTGCTGTTAAAATCTTATCAGTTTCATCAACCGTAAAAAAACCTTTATCACAGAATACATCACAATAATCTGCTAAGTTTTCAGCCGCAATTATTGGCATCATATCGTTGATTATCAAGTCTATATAAGTATTTCGTTCAATTTCTTTTGGAATAGCATGTGCCCCCAAAAATGTAGCTTTTATTGTAATTGGTGAAACTTTTTTGAGTTTTTGAATTACTCGCAACATTTTTAATTCGTCTATTACTGTTAAGCCATAGCCACTTTTAATTTCAATAGCACCTGTTCCCATAGACACAACTTCTAACAACCGTTGATAAGCACTTTCAAATAATTCATCTTCGGTTGCTTCTTGTAATTTTTTTGCAGAATTAAGAATCCCGCCACCTTTCTGGGCTATTTCTTCATAACTCAAACCCTTAATTTTGTCTGTAAATTCACCTTCACGACTACCCGCAAACACAATATGCGTGTGCGAATCTACATAACTTGGCATCACATATCGACCTTCTCCACTAATAACCATAGAACTTGCTTTACTACCAACAGGCAAATTTTCCATTTTCCCGAAGTCTGTAACGACACCATTTTCAATTTGCAAAAACGCATTTTCTATGCAAGGTAATTCTTGCATTGCTTCACCTTTTCGCAAAGTTGGTTGTTCATTGTAGGCTTGCAATAAACCTTTGATGTTGATGATAAGTAATTTGTTGTTCATGGTTAAATGGTAGATATGAAATATTATGTATGAAATATGAAATTAACTTATTGATTATCAATAGATTACAGATAAAACAAGCTAAATTAATTTTGGATTTTAACTTACTTTACAGTAAAATAGACATATTTTTTTGCAATTACAACTTAAATTTTACATTTTGCAATAATATTTTGATACTGACATTGTTTTTTTGTACCACAGACTTCAGTCTGTGCTTTGATTAAAACACAGACTGAAGTATGTGGTACAAAACTGTAGTTTCCTACAAATTGAAAATGTCAGTATTAAATTTTAATATTCGTTATTGCCAAGTTATCAAAACATTTGATAATCAATAGCTTAATTTCATATTTCATATTTACCTTAAATGTTTTTCTTCCTATCCAAAACAATTTACGTGCTGTTGATGCCAACTTCTTGGGTTTTATCCTTAGCATTGTGGGCATATTTTAGCAAGTTCGAAAAAAGGCGAAAAAAGATACTCTTGTCTTTAATTACATTACTTTTTATACTTTATAATAATTTTTTGGTAAATGAAATGTTTTTATGGTGGGAAAGACCTGCTACGCCTTTTGCAACTATGAAAACATACAATGTAGGTATCATTTTAACAGGTTATACTAATGACGGTGCAATTATCAAAGATAGAGTAAACCTTAATCAAGCTGCTGACCGTATTGTGCATGCCATACGTTTGTATAAAGAGAAAAAGATAAAAAATATCTTGATTTGTGGGGCAGAGCATGACCTTTTTGCAGATACTGTAAAAACGAAAGCATCATATAGAAGTTCCAAAGAGATACTTTTGTTGGCAGGAGTTCCTGATTCTGTAATTTTTATTGAAAATAATTCTCGCAATACAAGAGAAAATGCGTTGTTTGGCAAACAAAAATTGGATAAAATCTTCCCAAAACAAAAATATTTGCTTATTACTTCTGCTTTTCATATCAGACGTGCAGAAGGTTGTTTTCAAAAAGTAGGTCTTAAAGTCAATAGCTTTAGTGTCGATTTTGTGGCTAAAAAACGTACATTTCACCCAAATATTACTCTTATTCCACAAGAATCTGCTTTTGCTAACTGGGGCAAAATTGTTCATGAACTTACAGGTTACGTTGTGTATAAAATTATGGGTTATATCTAAAATTTTGTTGCAGATAAACTAATCACATTTTTTTTAATTTTTGTACGATTTTTGCAGGTTTTTATAAAGTTGGCGTGTAATTTGAAAATGATATGTCAAATATTAAATCCAAACCAATTTTAAAATTATTTTATGAAAAATCCATTTATACATCACTCAAAAACTACTTACAAATTACTCATAGTAGCTTGTATTGGTATTTTTAGCCTAACGGCTTGTGAAAATAAAACTACAAAAGTAGAAACTCCAACAGATACTTTGGCAGTTATTTCTGTTGATACTGCACAAAAAGGTGTCGGTACAAATAATGTTGTTACTATTGATACCGTAAAACCTAAAATAGACACACCTGCGGCTGTCAAAGTTGTGGAGGAAGTGAAACCGCCTAAGCCACCGAAACCTAATCAAGGTGAAGGCAATAAAAAACAAAAAGCAGCAGCTTTGCCAGCAGATTTGGTAGAAAATCCAGACCAAGGGTCTTTGCCCGAAGGTGGCTATCCAGGGTTTTATAAATTTGTGCGTGAAAACTTAAAATATCCTGAACAAGCTCTTAAAGAAGGTGTAGAAGGTCGTGTAAGTTTAAAATTTGTGGTAAGCAAAGATGGTACTGTTTCACATATTAAGGTAACGCAGGGTATTGGTGCAGGTTGTGATGAGGAAGCTATGCGGATTGTAAAACAATCTCCAAAATGGCAACCAGCAGTTCATAAAGGAAAAAATGTAACTAGCTATGCATCTACACCTATTATTTTCAAGATAAAATAAGTGTAATTATTTAACTTTTGGAAACAATACCATTGCAGGTTAAACTTTCCAAAAGTTAACTTATATTTTCACTAAACCAACTTCCCTACAGACCTTAAATATTTTTCTGCTTCTGCCACTGCTGCTATAAAAATATAATTTAGCAAACCTGCAATTTTTTCAGTTTGCGTGGTAATATTATAGCTATTAGTATCTTGTATAAATACATTATTATCTAATTTAGCAAACTGCCACATCTCACCATTACTTGCAAAACCATAAATAATCATATTAGGATATTTTTTTTGGCAAGCAACCATTTCCGCTAAGGTTTGACCCCATGCAGTTGTAAAATTATCTACTTTTGCTTCCGAAACACAAATAATAGGCATATTATTTGATAATCTTGTTTGTTTTTCTGTATAAGTGAATAAGTAATCTGGAGTTCCTGATAATTTTTCATCTACTCTTAAATCAAATTCACGACTCCAAAAGTTAATATGTTGGTGTTTCTGAACAACATAACGAATAATGGGCGAAATTAAGTTTTCACAAATAGCTATTTCGCTGGGATTTGGCTTTTTGGTTTTTAAAGAATAGTTCAAATCTTCCATAAACCAATCGGGTAAAGGCATTGAAGGAATATCAATAAATATGTTATCTTTCTCTAATAATGTTTGGTAATCATTTGCCACATCAAAAGTAGTTTTGAAATCACTAAAAGCCATAAAATTATTGTTTAGGAATTGTTTATTACAAAATTACGCAATTATTTTTCTTAACTACAATAAAATTAAATAAAACTCTCACACTAAATTTTCCAACATTTTTATCAGCTTTTTTACTTTATCTGTGTAAGGCGGATAAACCAATTTTAAGGCTGTAAAACCTGTGCGTTGTTTCAAAACTGACCGTTGATTTGTAAATTCTAACATACCCGCCAAGCCATGTGACCTTCCCATACCACTATTATTTACGCCGCCAAAAGGCAAATCTGGGTGAGCAATGTGAATAATGCAGTCATTTACACAAGTTCCACCTGCGGTTGAATGTTGGATATATTTTTCAATACGACTTTTATCACGACTAAAAATATACATTGCTAACGGTTTTTGTTGTGTTGCAATAAATTCTAAGGCTTCATCTGAATTTTTGTAACCAATTATTGGCAATAATGTTCCAAAAATTTCTTCTTGCATGACCCTCATCTGTGTTGTAACATCTGTAAGTAGTGTTGGTGCAAGGTATTTTTCGGCTGCAATATGTTGTCCACCAAAGGAAACTGTTGCACCTTTTAGCACTGCATCATCTAACAAAGCAACCAGCCGATTAAAATTTCGGTCATTGATAATTCGAGCTAAGGAATCTGATTTTTCTATACCTTTTTGGGTAGCATTATAAACTTTTTCAATTTGTTTGATAAGTAACTCAATAAAATGCGATTTTACCTCATTTTTTACCAATAAATAATCGGGTGCAATACAAGTTTGACCTGCATTGACAAATTTTCCCCAAACCAATTTTTCGGCAGCATCTTGTAAATCAGCAGTTTCATCAATAATTGCAGGAGATTTTCCACCAAGTTCTAAGGTTACAGAAGTTAAATGTTCGGCAGCAGCTTTCATCACAACCTTACCAATTTGAGGACTTCCTGTAAAAAAAATATGGTCAAAAGGTAAAGCTAACAAATCTGTCGAAACTTCTACACCGCCTTCAATAACTGAAATTTCGTCATCAGTTGCTAAATTACTAAGTATTTTTTTGATAATTGCAGACGTGTTTGGTGCAAGTTCTGAGGGTTTGACAACCACGCAATTTCCTGCGGCAATGGCTGAAATTAATGGATTGATTGCCAAATTAAATGGATAATTCCAAGGTGCAATAATTAAAACAACGCCTTTTGGCTCTGTGTGAATATAACCTGTTGTGCCTAATAAAGCTAATGTTTGTCCAACTTTTTTGGGTTTTAACCAATCTTTTAGGTGTTTTACAGCATGGCGAATTTCGCCAACAACAGAAAAAATCTCTGTTAAAGCTGTTTCAGAAGGATTTTTTCGCAAATCTGCAAATAAAGCCTGCTCTATTTCTGTTTGAAAACTAAGAATTAATGTTTCTAACTTCTTAAGTTTTGCTATTCTTTCTTGGGCATTAGTATATTTTATTTTAGCCGCATGTTGCTTTTGAGTTTTAAAAATAGCTTGTATTTCAGAAGTGCTAATTTGTATAGAGTTTGTCGTTGTCATAAGTGTAAAGTTTTATTTTGTCATTCTGAGCAAAGCGAAGAATCTGAGTTTGAAATGACTAATTGATTTCCAAAAAACCAGATTCTTCGCTTTGCTCAGAATGACAAAACCTAGTTTTTAATATCAAAAAATTTCGCAAGAAGTCTATTTATTTCACTGCCTTATTTAAAAACACATTTAATGGATACATAGTTTCAAATCTTACTGCCATTTCTGCTACAAAATCATTATTACAAATTTGTTCATTAGTGAAATTTGCGACAACAAAAAAACCTTTGAGTTTCAAATACTCAGACATTGGGTGAGTTTTTTCGTAATCTTTTGGTGTGTTTTTAAGTTTCTCGCCATGTATAGTGCCAAAATATTTTTGAAAATTCGTTTCGTTAATAATTTCGAGAAATTCCTCACTATTATAATCTATCTCTTGACGAATTTTTTTTAGTGCATTTGTATCTGGCATATAAATTCCACCACCCACAAAACAATTTTTTGGCTGAACATGAACATAGTATCCTGCCAATTCTGAGTGCGAATTTTCCTCAGCAAAATAACTTCCGAAATTATTTTTATAAGGAGATTTGTCTTTACTAAATCTAATATCACGATTAATCCGAAACATCGCACCTTTTGGGTTTATAGTTTCCAAACCTTTATCAAATTTTATTAACAACGGGTGCAAATTTTCCATTGTTGCAGTAAAACTGTTTCGCAAATCTTGATAACGGTTTCTATTGGTTTCAAACCATTCTCTATTATTATTCTCACTAAGTTCGGCGAGAAATTGCAAAAGTTCTTTTCCGTATTTCATAAATAGCCTATAATAATTTATTTACTTATTTCCGCTAAATTACAGTATAAAAATTAATAATTAAAACTGTTTAGCACAATATTTGCTAAAATTGCATTGCAAACAACACTAATTTATTTGTAGCATAGACTTTAGTCTGTGCCTTGATTCTACAACCTATTTTTAGAAATAACCTTTACATTTTTGTTCAATTAGCTATGATATCAAATGAAATATTAGCAACTTATCCCAAAGTTTATGATGGTGAATTTTGCACCATTTATGACATGCGCCAAGAAATTTCGCATACATCTCTTATTTTTTGGAAAGGTTTTTATAGATTAGAAAGCCCTATATTTCAGAAAGATATGAAATACTCTTTAAATTATATTCAAGATAAAAGAATAAAAGTAGTTATTTCTGACCACA
>JAYTNF010000373.1:0-11669 GCA_043748455.1 Cytophagales bacterium | reverse complement strand
TTCGTTCTACTTTAATGCAAGGAGTTTCTATTTCAGGTAATTTAAAACCTAAAATATAAATAGTTGTGATAGGCAATACCACATTTTCGTTATTAATTTTATCCTCCTTCTTATACTGCTCTGCCAAATAACTGCGAAACCGCATTAGGTCAATAGGGTTTTTTGCCTTTTGAATTTCTATCAATATTTTTTTATACTCACCTGTTTCAGTTTTGATAGTGGCAATAAAATCAAGTCGAAAAACGGCTAACCCTGCAAGTTCATCAACGTATGTAAACTCTTGTGGCTTTACCTCAACAGTTTCGATAGTCTGTTCCAAAAGTGTACCAATGAAAAACTTGGCAACTTTGTCATTTTCCATCAGCCTTTTAAATACAACATCATAAATAGGGTTTGCAATAATCATAATATTTCAGATTTTATGGCATACAAAGATAGTAATTTTTTGCGAATTTATGGTTATTTTGTGATTACTTATGCAATTTTTCTATACTGATTTACCGCAATCCTAATTTTATCATACTGCATTTCGCCACCCAAGTAATCAAAAATTGGCTTTAAACTGATGTCGTCATGCTTTAAATATTTAATGGCAGCAATGACTTTTTGATATTCCTCCTCTGTTATCAGTTGCATAATATCAATCGGATAACCATTTTCATACAAATAAATCAAATGTCCACCAATAGTTGCAGGACTCATTTTTCGTTCTGCTGCAATTTGTTCTACTGTCATGCCATTTTTGTAGTAATCGTATGTAATGATGTTAGAAGAACCTGTAATTTTTGCACCTTGTTTGACTTTTTCTATCGCAAAATTGACAATAGTTTCTAAAAATTCCTCGCCATAACTTTCCATTTTCTTTACACCCACACCCGAAATTGCTTGTAAGGCTTGTGAAATTAGTGGTTTTTTATCCGCCATTTCTGTTAAAGTTGCGTCATTAAAAATCACATAAGGAGGCACTTTTTGGTTGTCTGCAATTTTTTTACGTAAAGTTCGCAAAACCTCAAATAATTCATCTCTAAGATTTTCTGCTTCACTTTGTGATTTTGAAACTCGTGTTTCTGCTTGTTTTGACTCAAATCTTTTGAATTGCACAAAAGTTATTTTGCGATTGCCAAACAAAACATCATTGCCAAAATTTGTAATCTTAACGACATTATGGTCATCGTATGCAATTTCAACCAAACCTAAATTTAGCATTTGTAACAAGGCTTGCTGCCACTCAAAGGGATTCATGTTTGCACCTGCACCGTAAGTTTTAATTTTATCGTACTCTTTTTCGAGCAATTCTTTGTTTCGTGAACCACGCAAAACGTCAATTAACATACCAATTCCTACTTTTTCTTTCAAACGAGTGATAGCAGAAAGTGCTTTTTGTGCAGTTGTAGTTCCGTCTATATATGCAGGAGGGTTTTTGCAAACATCACAATTTCCGCAGTCATCAGCCAAGCTTTCGCCAAAATAACTAAGCAATATTTTTCGCCTACAAATTTGTGCATCTGCATATTGCTGCATTCTTTCCAATTTAGCTAATTGCAATTCAGATTGCCCACTTTCCTCGGCAAATTTTCGCAACAGCATCACATCACCCATTGTATAAAACAAAACCGTTTCACTTGGCAAACCATCACGACCTGCCCGACCAATTTCTTGATAATATCCCTCTATGTTTTTTGGTAAATTATAGTGTATCACCCAACGTACATTTGATTTATCAATACCCATTCCAAAGGCAATAGTGGCACAAATTATCGGTGTTTCATCTCTCAAAAAATCTTCTTGAACTTTGCTACGTTGTGGTGCAGTCATGCCTGCATGATATGCGGCAGCTTTTATGCCTTTGGCTATCAATTTTTCCGACATTGACTCCGTAGTTGCACGAGAAAGGCAGTAAATAATTCCCGATTGGCGAGGACGTTGTAGCACAAATTGCTCGATAACTTTAAATCTATCTTTGCCAACTTCAACATTTAAAGACAAATTTGGTCTATCAAATGAGGATAAAAACAATTCGGGTTCATTTAATGCAAGCTGTGTAACAATATCTCTGCGGGTAATTTTATCGGCGGTTGCAGTCAAAGCCACAACAGGAATTGTTGGAAAATGCTTTTTGAGCATTTTAAGTTGTGTATATTCTGGACGAAAATCATGTCCCCAAGAAGAAATACAATGTGCTTCGTCAATAGCAAACAAATTGATTTTCAATTGTTTTAGAAAATAAAGTGTGTTTGGAGTTAGCAATTTTTCGGGAGAAATATATAATAATTTGAGTTCTCCATTCAAAGCAGATTTTTCTATAACTGTTTGTTCAGCCATTAATTGCGAACTATTCAGGTAAGCAGCAGCAATTCCATTGGCTTGTAAGGCATCAACTTGGTCTTTCATTAGGGCAATCAATGGCGAAACGACAATACAAATTCCCTCCAAAATAAGGGCAGGAATTTGAAAACATACAGATTTTCCGCCACCTGTGGGCATAATTACAACAGTATCATTACCTTTTGTAAGGTTTTCGATAATTTCGGCTTGCATTGGGCGAAAATTATCATAACCAAAATATTGTTTGAGGGCAGTTTGTGGAGTCATTATAAATATGAATTATGAAATTAATTTGTCATTCTGAGCCTGCGAAGAATCTGACTTTATTGAGCATCAGACTTAATAACCTCCGATTCTTCGCAGGCTCAGAATGACAAAAAACTTTATTTAACTTATTAAAATTGCAGTTTGTTTTTTCCAAACATAAGCAGAAATAAATACACTGCCTTCATAAAGAAAATATACGGGTAAAGCCACCAATAATTGACTAATTACATCAGGCGAAGGTGTAATAAATGCAGAAATAATTAAAATTGTCATAATAGCATGTCGGCGATAAGTACGCATCATGGTTGGAGTAAGCAAGCCAATTTTTGACAATACATAAACCGCAACGGGCAATTGAAACATCAATCCACAAGCTAAAATCAACATTACAACCGTTGAAACATAAGAAGCAATGTCTATTTGATTTTCAATGCTTGGGTCAAGTTGATAATTTACCAAGAAGTTCACAGCCAACGGTGCAACCATATAATAACCAAATACTACACCGATTGCAAATAACAAACTCACAAAAAATACTGCTCCATTGGCAGCACTTTGTTCTATATCATGCAAAGCTGGTTTGATAAAACGCCAAATTTCCCAAAAAACATAAGGAAATGACAATATAAAACCTGTAACAATAGAGTAAGTCATGTGCATCATAAATTGACCAGTCATGGTAATACTTATCAATTTAAAATTTAATTTGTCTATACAAGTTGCCTCTGAAAGCTGGCACAATAAACGGTAGGTAAGGAAATCAGGTTTTGTCATTCCCAACACAATTTTTCCAAGAAAAAAATCTTTGTAAATAAAAGCCACCACTCCAAACACAAAAATCGAAGCTACTGCACGCAAGACGTGCCATCTCAAAGATTCTAAATGGTCTAAAAATGACATTTCTTTTTCGTCTGACATAATTTTATTAATAATAGTATCAAGTTTTAATGAATTGTAACAATTATCTTATTTTTGATATTGGCAACAAAAGTATTAGAAATTATTGTAAATCTGTAATTTTTCTCTAAAAAGAAAAACAGATTAAAAGTGGGGCAAACTTTAGGAAGTTTAAAAACTATAACTATCAGGCTTTATGATTGATTAAAAAATATTAATTTTAACTCCCAAAACTGTAATATCATCTGTTTGTTGCTCATTTCCCATTTGAATCCATTTATTAAGTGTATTGTTTAGAATATTGTGCTGCTCCTGAAAATCTTTGGTTTGATTTTCTTGTAATATATTTTTAAAATTTTTGCTCATAAATTTTTTATGATTTTCGCCACCAAATTGGTCTTGATAACCGTCTGTAAATAAATAAAAGCTAAGTGATTGAAAAACAGCTAATTGCAAATCAAACAAATCTAAACTATATAAATTAAATAGCGTATTTTTTGTGTTTCTGTTGCCACCAATAGATTTTTTTGTTGCCTTAATCTCTATTAGTTTTTTATCTTCTTTGAAAAAACATAAAGGATTCATTGCTCCTGCATACTCTAATTTTTCAAATTTTGGATTATTTGGCAGGCTATATTCCTTATTTTTAGTTAGCGTAACAATAGAAACGTCCATACCGTCTTGATTTGTGGTAACTTCTTGTTGCAACGCATAACGTATGCCTACATGTAGGTTTTGTAAAACAATATCGGGTTGTGTTATCTTATTAGTATTTACAATTTGATTTAGCAATTCATTCCCAATCATACTCATAAAAGCCCCAGGAATGCCATGCCCTGTGCAATCTGCCACCACAAGTACAATCTTATGTTTATAATCTGGTTCATTAAGCAATAATAATTCTGTAGCACCTTGTACCAAAACATCATCTAAACCATAATTTGCAGAGGTGTCATGCATCCAATAAAAATCTCCAGAAACAATATCTCTCGGCTGATAAAAAACAAAGAAATTTGCTGCCCCCAAACTCATATTCATATAGTCTTGAAAAGGTAAAACAGCATTCTGAATACGCCGAGCATAATTTATACTTGATGTAATATTATCATTTTTTCGTTCTATTTCTGTTTTTTGCTGTGCAAGTATGTCAAGCATTATTCTGGATTCCTCGTTAATTTGCTTTAATTCCTCATTATTTGCCTCTATTTCAAATTTTTGTAAATTTATCTGCTCATTTTTTGACTTTAATTCTAAGTTTGCCTGTTGTTTTTGTTTATTATTTCGGTATAAAATCATAGCCAACAACCCCAAAAATAAAAAAGCACCTGCAAACGACAAAGTATAAATGCGTTGTTTTTTTGCCTCATCTTCTTGCAATAAAAATTTATTCTCTTGCAATATTTTATTTTCTTGCAATAACATAATCTGTTGTTGCTTTTTACTCAACTCATAAGAGGAGTTTAAATTATTCAGCACTTTTATTTTTTCGCCATTAAACAAACTATCACTAATAAATTTATGAAGTTCAAAATAAGTCAATGCTTTTGCTATATTTCCTTGTAATTTGGAGGTTTGGTATAAAGTTTCATACACATCTTTGAGTTCAGAAAGTGCATTAATATTTTTAGCAATAGCCAAAGCTTCGAGAGCATTTTTAATACTTTCATCATATTTACGAGTATCTTTATAAACTTTTGCTAATCCATTTAGGCTATAAATCATGCCTTGCTTATCTTTTGATGCCCTTTCTAATACAAGTGCCTTCATGTAATATTCTATTGCAATTTGATACTTTTTTTGGCTTACTTGCACCTGTGCCAAATTATTAAAGCTCGTTGCAATGCCTTGTTTATCTCCTAATTCCTCTTTTATGGCTAAAGATTTTTGATAATATTCTAAGGCTAAATCATATTTTTGTTGGTCAAAATATACACCTGCAATATTATTTAAACTATATGTCATACCACTTTTATCTTGCATTTGTTCTTTTATTGCCATAGATTTTTTTAAATACACTAAGGCAGTATCATATTGTTTTTGTTGATAATAAATTTGTGCAATATTATTAAAAGATATACCTACACCTAATTTATCTTTGATTTCTTCTTTCATTTTTAATGAAGATTGATAAAAAGATAAGGCAACAGGATAGTTTCCGATACCGTAATAGCTATTTCCAACGCCATTTAAGCTAATTGAAATTCCCATTTTATCATCAGTAAGTTGTCTAAAAAACAAGGCTTTTTCAAAATTTTCTAAAGCTGTTAAATATTCTCCTCTACTAAAACTAATACTTGCTATACCATTATAAGCAATGCCTTTACCTTTGTCAGTATTAACAATACTATCGAAAAGAACCTTTGCTTCTTGATAAAATATTAAGGCAGAGTCCAAATTATTTTTTCGTCTAAAAGCATCAGCCATTCGAACAGCAGCCCAAGCCTCGCCTTTTTTAAAATGTATGTTTTTTGCTAAATAATAACTTTTTTTACTTAAAATTATAGCAGTATCAGGATTTGAAGCCCTAAATTCATTGGCTATATCAGCAAGGACAAGTATTTTTGTGCTATCACTTAATTGGCTATTATAAAAATGATTCAAACTATCCAAAACTTTTTTGTCTTGAGCCGTAACCGAAAAAAAGCAAAAGCTAAGTAAAATAGCTATAAAGTAATCTATGTTTTTCATAAACAATTTCTTAGCACAAACATAGTAAAAGTTGTTTAAATAATTTATTGTTTAAAAAATATTAATTAAAAAAGTGGCAATAGTAAAAGTATTTTCAATGGTTTGTTGTAAATTTGTAAGATTATATTTCATAAAATTATACGAAATCCAATGCAAAAACCACCTATTGCAACTAAAAAACCAAAAGAAATTATTACTCATTCGCACAAACGAATAGACAATTATTATTGGTTAAACGAAAAAGAAAATCCAGAAACTATTGCTTATCTCGAAGCTGAAAATGCTTATACAGAAAATATCATGCAACCCACAAAAGAATTTCAGCAGCAACTTTTTGAGGAAATGAAAAGTAGAATCAAGGAAAACGATGCTTCTGTACCTTATTTTTGGGAAAGTTTTTGGTATTATAGTCGTTATGAAACTGCGATGGAGTATCCTTTATATTGCAGAACTGCCGAAAAACCTGCAAATTTAGGAGATATTACAACCGCAAAAAATGAAGTTATTATATTGAATGTCAATGATTTAGCAAAAGATTATGATTATTTTTCTGTTGGCACATTAGCCATTAGTCCAAATAATAAACTCGTTGCCTACTCTGCCGATACAGTAAGTCGCAGAATCTACACAATTTATATAAAAAATTTGGAAACAGGTGAAACTTTAACAGACCAGATTCCAGAAACTTCGGGCAGTGTGGTTTGGGCAGATAATGAAACTTTGATTTATATTAAAAAAGATGTCGATTCTTTGCGTG
The DNA here is from genome assembly GCA_043748455.1 of Cytophagales bacterium. Classification (GTDB taxonomy): domain Bacteria; phylum Bacteroidota; class Bacteroidia; order Cytophagales; family Thermoflexibacteraceae; genus JAAFKA01. Next base: position 4,735 of record JAYTNF010000373.1, on the reverse strand, counting down.
ATTATCAGGTATTTAGGCACAAAATAGGAACTAATTTTGAAACTGATGTTTTGTTGTTTGAAGAAACTGATGAAACTTTTTATTTAGACCTAAGTCTTTCAAAATCAAAACATTATGTGTTTATTCATGCGTTAAGTACCTTGACTGATGAAGTAAGATTTTTAGATTTAACCAATCCAAATGGGCAATTACAACTGTTGCAAAGCCGCCAACAAGATTTAAAATATAGTGCCGAACATTTTGGAGACAGTTTTTATATTCGTACAAATTTAGAAGCCGAGAATTTTAAAATTGTCAAAACGCTAATCACAAAACCTGAAATATCAAATTGGGAAACCGTTATTGCACATAGAAATCACGTTTTTATTGAAAGTTTCGATGTTTTTGAAAACTTTTTAGTTGTAGAAGAAAGAGAACAAGGCTTGATAAAATTTTGGATAATAAATTGGGAAAATAGCAAAGACAAGAAAGATAATCTGGGACATTATGTAAATTTTGATGAAAATACTTATTTGGCATATTTGGATATTAATACAGATTTAGCAACACAAGTTTTGCGATTTGGTTATACTTCCCTAACTACGCCAATTTCTACTTTTGAATATGATATGCAAAGCCAACAAAAAACTTTGCTAAAAGAACAAGTTGTGCAAATTGTAGGCGGAATTTTTGATAAAAGAAATTATAAATCAGAAAGAATTTGGGTAGAAATACCAAATAATTTAACAAGTCAAGATGAAAAAAAGACTCATGAAACTGTAAAAATTCCTGTTTCTTTGGTCTATCATAAAGACACAAGACTTGATGGAACTGCACCTTTATTGCAATATGGTTATGGTTCTTATGGTATTACGATTGATGCAACTTTTTCTTCTGCACGTTTGAGTTTATTAGATAGAGGTTTTGTCTATGCGATTGCACATATTAGAGGTGGGCAAGAACTGGGTCGGCAGTGGTATGAAAATGGCAAATTGCTTAATAAAATGAATACTTTTAGTGATTTTATTGCAGTTTCAGAATATTTAATTGCACAAAATTACACTTCAAAATCAAAACTTTTTGGCTATGGAGGCAGTGCTGGTGGCTTGTTAATGGGTGCTATTATGAATTTGCGAGCAGATTTATATGCAGGAATTTTGGCGGCTGTTCCTTTTGTAGATTGCGTAACAACAATGCTCGATGATACCATTCCATTAACAACATTTGAGTATGACGAATGGGGAAATCCTAACGAAAAAATATATTACGACTACATGCTTTCTTATTCGCCTTATGATAATATTACAGCAAAAAATTACCCTAATACCTTGATAACCACAGGTTTGCATGATTCACAAGTGCAATATTTTGAGCCTGCAAAATGGACTGCAAAATTGCGAGAATTAAAAACAGATGATAATTTATTGCTTTTACACACAGATATGTCAGCAGGTCATGGAGGTGCATCTGGACGTTTTCAACGGTTACATGACATTGCCTTAGAATATGCTTTTATGTTTTTATTGATGGGTGTTAAAAACTAAATACAATGCAAATAAGTTTAATCAGATGTTTCATGATTGTGAAAAAAATATATTAAAAAACTAACTACTTTCATATATTTTTCGTTACATTTAAAAAGTAAAATAGTTAGCCAATTTATTAACTTCTTTAGCCATGAAACGTCTGTTTGCTCTTGTTATTATGTGTATAGGTTTGTCTTTGAAAACATTAGCACAACCTCATAACATACAATCTATTGTGGAGTTACTTAATCAAGGCGAAGTTGCCGCTGCCCAAACTCTACTTCAAGCTAATGTGCAAGAAGACCAGACTGATATAGATAGCAGACTTTTGTTAGGTACAGTGAATGATTTTTTGGGAGAAGCTGATGAGGCTATTCGTACTTGGTCGGCAGGATTAAATAATACAGAAGACGACTATGCTTTATATATGAGTATTGGCGAATTACGTTTGAGACAAGGCACACAAGGAGCCAATTTTAAATATGTAAAAGGAGTTTTGCAACCACTTGCAGAAATGGATTCATTGGAAGATTTACGTTTCAAAACACAACAACTCAATTTGGCGGTTGTGGCTTTTCAAAAAGCTACAAGTTTTTACCCTTATGAAAGTGATGCATGGGAAAATTTAGCAGCATCTTATCAAGAGCTTAATCATTTTGAAATGTCATTGGCTTGCTGGCAGCATTTAAACGAAGTTTTTCCACAACACGATAATTTCAAACTCAAGTTAGGGCAATGTCGTTTACAAATGGGGCATTTGCTTGAAGCCCGTAAAGCATTTGAAGCAGCTTTGGTTTTAAACCCTAAATTATATGTGGCTTATGCAGGTTTAGCAGAATATTGGTTAGAAAAAGATGAGGTTCAAGCCGCAGAATTAGCCATTCAACAATCTGAGTTTTATAAATGGCTGCCTACTTTTATTGATTTGCCTTATACAAATGAAAGATACGAAATTTTTGAGAAATTAACACACCAAACCGAGGATAATTATTTAGATTCTGCCTCTGCACACATGCAAATGGTACAAACTTTAATGAAGACAGAGTCAGATGACCATACTAATTTCTTGGCAGCCATTGTTTGGTATGATGAAGACAGAACTGAAATATCTACAAAAATATTCAATATATTATCAAAAAGAGGCTTACATGGAGCAAGGTTATTAAGTGAAATTGCTAAAAGTTCAGACAATCTTTTCGTTATTTCTCAAGCCGTACAACATTTAGTAAAACTAAAAGTCCCTGGTACTTTTGATTTATTGGTTTCATTATTACCCCAAGATAAACAACCTTTTCAACACATAAATATTGCAGATTACATGGCACAATTAGGAGATGATAGAGCCATGTTATATTTGATAAAAGAGCTAAACCCCAAGATGATAGACCAACATTATAAGGCAAAAGATTTAGAAACTTTTTCTTTGGGGCAAGGTATTCAGGCTTCACGCCAACGTGCAGCTTTGGCGTTGTCAGCCTTTAATCACCCTGCCGCAATTTTAGCATTAGAAGAAGGTTTGAAAAATGAAAATGTGAATATTTACTGTTCAGCTTCCTTATATAAAATTACAAAAGAAGATAAATATTTAGGTCTGATAGAAGATTTTACAGAAAACCGCAGAAAAGATAAATTATTAGCACAGTTTTTTAGCCACATAGACACTAAACAAGCATATAAACTAACAAAAAAACTAAACTAATTTATATAAGTTTCGTGGTATAAATTACTGATAGTCAAGTAATTACTTTTTTTTAAGTCCGTTAGGACTTTAACCCTGGTAGAAAAAAGTTAGTGTACTCTATCAGAACTCCATAGGAGTTAAACTTTATGTCAAAAAGTCAAACTCCTACGGAGTTAAAAACCTTTTCTGACCTATTTTTCTACCAAGGTTGAAGTCCTAACGGACTTATTTGAAATTTCTTAGCTTAATAGCATTGGACTAAAGTCTGTGGTACATTCTACATAACTTACATTAAGTTATACAAAAGTCCATTTAAACAATATTAAGCATTGCAACAAAGCCTTTGACACTAACATTTTAAATTTGTTTTGTCGTTCTAAACAAATTTGAAATGTCAGTATCAAACTCCGCACACTATAAGGCGTGTGTATAGCAAAGCTACACACAACTATTCCTTCTCAAAATACCCTAGAGAACCACCTACCCAATCCATACCTTTATTAAAATCAACGCCTAACATTTTGCCTTTGCTTAACCTTACTAAATTGGTTAGCATTTTATCTTCGCCTTTATGGCGTAACCACAACATTCGCATTTCGGCTTTTGCAGGCACATCAAGAGTTTGAATGATTGGTGCATAATTTACCTTTTTCATTAAAATAAAGTTATGTCTTTGATTATCAGGAATTTCGTCTATCATTTCACGTTTCACATCAAATTTTACTCCTGAACCCGCAAAAGAATACAACGGTTTTAAGACATAATTTTCCAAATCATCAGGCATAACTTTTACATCATTCAGAAACTGTGTTTTTGGCACATATTCACTATCAATAAAAGGCAACGTAAACTTACTCATTTTGCAAAACCAATTTGGGTGACCTATCCATTTTACGTCCCATTCTTGGTTTAAATCAACTTTGATGTCTAATTTTTCTTTTTTGAGCAACAATTCATCAAAAATTAGGCGGCTATAAATTCTTTCTATCCAAATTTTTCTGCCATCTCTTTCGTAATATAATTTTTTGCCTTCGCTACGCAATTTTGTAATACAAACCGACCTAATACCAAAATATGCTTCTGTAAATGTAAAATCTATGCGAGTTTTCTGCTTTTCAGGCTCAATTTCCAACAAAATGGTGTTCTCAACAGGCGTATCACCCACCAATACCTCACGCATGATGTTCATGTAATCTGTTTCTGTATAATCTCCAAAAAAATGTGTGAGGTTATCAGGAATGTCATAATGTTTACGATAACTTTTATTTAGAAAGTTTTGAAAACAATATAAAGACGGAAAGCCTTGCATTTCTATCAGTCTTGGCATGACTTTATCACCTCCAACATCACAAACCGCAAAATCAAGGGTCAAAAATACAGGTTCTTCGGTGTCATTTGGCACAAAAATTTGTGGAGGAACAGCTTTATGGATTTGCTCACGATATTTTGGGCTGTCCATTTGTGCCAAAATATCTTTGCAAGCCTTAATTAACTCATTTTTAAAATAAGTCGGAACAAAAATGGGACTTTCGCAGATTTTAAAATCTAC
>JAYTNF010000372.1:0-1946 GCA_043748455.1 Cytophagales bacterium | reverse complement strand
ATTTATTGCTGGCAAATAGTTCAAGTTTGCAAACAGATAAAAGCCTTAAAACACAATTATTTTATTATCAAAATACAGGCACAAATCAACAACCTTCTTTTAAATTACAAGATGAAAATTTATATAACTTCTTGATTTTAAACGGTTTAAATCTTCGTCCTACTTTTGCAGATTTGAATAATGACAATGCCTTAGACTTGATTTTTAGCATATCAACACAGCAAAATTTAACAACTATGCAATATGTTTTGAATGAAAATTTGCCAAATCAGCCACTAAATTTTGACCTTGCAAAACGACAAAACTTGAATATTAATAGCACTTTTAGACCATTAGACGAACCTCTTTTTGTAGATTTGAATAACGATAATTTGGTAGATTTGTTGATTGGAAGATTAAATGGAAACTTGGAATATTGGGAGAATGTAGGCAATTTGGGAAACGTAGCAAATCCAGCAAATCCAAACTTTGTTTTGCGTAATGCACGTGTGGGTGGCATTACGACAAGTGCAACTAAAACAGCTTTAAGTCTTGCGGTTGCAGATTTGACAAATGACAATAAATTAGAATTGATAACAGGAGATGGAAGTGGAAATTTGCGAGTTTATGAAAATTTTGCAGACAATATAATCAGCAATATAAACGGAAATATGAATGAAAATTTCACAGAAATTACCAATATCATCAGACATAAAATTAGTAATTTGCAATTAAATTATTCCTTTGGTCGTGCTACTTGTCCTGCAATTTTGGGCAAAAATATTCTCGTCGGCACAAGTACAGGAGGTTTACAATATTTGCGTTTTGGCGAAGTGATTACAGGAATTGAGCATGAAAATACCCAAAATAATACCCAAAATAACTTGCAAACCATTGAGTTACAAGTGTTTCCAAATCCAGCAACACATTCCATACAATTAAAATCTAACCAAAATTTGCAAATTGATTTATATAATTTATTAGGTCAAAATGTAGGTAAAAATATGGGTTTTAACACAAAATTAGAAGCCAATCAAACCTTAATTTTGAATATTGAAACTTTGGCAAAAGGTTTATATTTGTTAGAAAGTGTGAATAGAGGAGGAGAGAGGCAGGTTAAAAAAATCGTGATAGAGTAGATTACTAATAGAGGTTATTAAGCTCTGTAGCATAGACTTTAGTCTGTGCTTTTAATATGTTGATTATCAAGATGTTAAAAGCACAGACTAAAGTCTATGCTACAAATCTTAATTTAGAATTACTTTTACAAAATTCTTTCATACAATTCCCAATGTTTTTTGGCTTGTTGCAATACATCAAAATTTTGTATCGCAAAATTGCGTGCTTGTTTGCTTAGTTGTTTTGTAATCTCAGGATTATTATAAAGATAACATATTTTGTCTACCAAATCTTGGGCATTTCCTAAGGCTACGGTAAAACCTGTTTCATGATTAAGCACCATTTCTGGCAAACCTCCCGTATGAAAAGCTAATACAGGAGTTCCACAACTCATTGATTCTATGCAAGTTAGGGGCTGATTATCTTCTAATGAAGGCAATACAAAAACATCTGCCGCCGAATAAATGATGCGTTGAAATACACTTTTATTGACCTCGCCCACATAACAGATATTAACGGTTTTATTAAATTCTTGAGGCACAAAAAAGTTTTTACCAAATAATAATAAAGTAATTTTAAGGTTTTTAGTCATCAAAATTCTCAAAGTTTCCCACAAATATTGCAAGCCTTTCCGAGTGGTATCTAATTTTTCTGCACCAAAACATATCACAAAATCATCTTGGGAAATATCTAATATTTTTCTGCAATCTTGCTTATTTAGTGGTTTAAATTCTTCTAAATCTATGCCATTTGAAATGGTATGAAAACTTTTTGCATGAGCCAAGACACTACTTTTTTCGGCTTCTTTTTGCAGCCAATAGCTTGGCGTAACAATATGTAAGTTTTTG
>JAYTNF010000371.1:0-4633 GCA_043748455.1 Cytophagales bacterium | reverse complement strand
CACATGATTATTGGTTACCACATAACCATTCTCACTAATAATAACTCCAGAACCTGACGAAGTTTGTTGGTTTTCTTGAATTTCACCATTTTCTGCTTCACTTTTTTCGTGTTCTTTATCTCTAAACCAATCCAAAAATGTAGAATTTGCATGATGCAAACCATTGTTATAGGTTTTGATATGAACTACAGCAGGAGTTACTTTTTCGGCAGCCAATACAAAGTTTAAGCCCGCAGGAACCGTATAATTTTTCAAATTTTCAAAATAGCTTGATAATTTGATAGGGTTTTTATTGGTTTCCCCGTTAATTTCTTTGCTTTGACTTGTAACTTGTGGAGTAATTTCTACAAACAATTTATATAACAACAGCGTAATTACGCCACCCAAAACAGCAGCACCTACCAATTTTATAAAAGACGTTGTTTGATTCATGTTTGGGTTGGAATTTGATTTTAATACAATCTTATATTTTTGCAAGTTAATAAAGTTATGTGACTTTATAGTCTAAGTATCAATATAATCATGTTTTTTTGTAATTTTGCAATATACTTTAATAAAATTATGACCACTCCAACTTTACAACTTCTTTCATTACTTTTGCAAGAGCATGCTGAATTAATGAATGATGAAACAGATTTAATAATTAGTAATCCCATAGATTTAACAGATTTTCAATCTGAATTAGCCGATGTTGTATATGGTTTATTGGCTACTGATTTTGAAAAATTATTGCAACTTGCCTATCGTATTGATATTTCACAAAAAAAATTTGAAGAAGCTATAAGATGTGAGGCTTCGGAGGCTTCAGTAAAAATAGCAAATTTAATTATAGAAAGAGAAATAGAAAAGGCGGCTTTTAGAATAAAGTACAAATCTCAAAATTAGAATTTTGTAATAATTTTATATGAAAACTCACACAGCTTCACAGAATGTATATACTCTGGATACGCATTTTTTTATGCCTCAATTAAATCGGCACAGAACTATTTATATTTATTTACCACCAGATTATCACACAACCCATAAAAAATATCCTGTTTTATATGTGCAAGACGGGCAAAACATTTTCAATGAGGCAACAGCTTTTGCAAAAGAATGGAAAATTGACAAAACTTTAAACCAACTTCATAAACGTAAAGATTATGGGGCTATCGTTGTTGGAATTGCAAATGATGGTGCCAATCGCAATAACGAATATGCAGCTTGGCACCACAGCCGTTTGGGTGGTGGTGAGGCTGATAATTATCTAAGATTTATTGTAGAAAGCCTAAAACCTCATATAGACACACACTTCCGTACTTTAACGCAAGCACACAACACAGCTTTGGTTGGTAGCTCAATGGGAGGACTTTTTGCTTTATATGGTATGTTAAAATGTGGTGATATTTTTGGAAAAGCAGGTGTTTTATCACCTTCCTTGTGGTTTAACTCACAGATTTATGAATTTGCACAACATCATATCCAACCTCAAAATAAAGTCTATATTGTTGGTAGCAAGACAGAAAGTCGTTTTATGCAAAATAGTCTGCAAGCTATTTATTGGTCTTTACGAAACGGAGGCTTGACTGATAATCATTTACACGTAGTTTTAAGAGACAGAGGAAGACACAATGAAAGATTTTGGGGTGCGGAATTTAAAAAAATGTATTTGTGGCTATTTACTTAATAAGTAACACTACTAAATAATAAGGTATTGAGCATAAAATAAATATAATCAATTGATTATAAATAATTTAAAAATTACTTAGTTATATTTTAGGTAAAACTGAGTAAAACAAAAAAAACTTTCTAAATCTTGTTAAGAAAGTTTTTTTGCTAAGTACACTTTGTTAGCTAAATTAAACTAACCTAAATTAAGCTGCCAATTTATTAACAAATCTTGCCAATTTAGATTTTTTATTAGAAGCATTATTTTTATGAATAATGTTTTTCTTAGCCAAACGGTCTAACATAGAAGTTACTTTTTTAAGTAATTCTTGTCCTTCTGCTTTGCTTGTTGTAGTTCTCAATCTTTTGATAAAAGTACGAGTTGTTTTAGCTTGGTATCTATTTCTTAGACGTTTAGCATTATTAGCTCTAATTCTCTTGATTGCAGATTTATGATTTGCCATCGTATTATATAAGTTATGAGTGTGATATTACAGTTTTCAATGAACTGCAAATGTAAGACTTTATTTTGTGTTATCAAAATTCTTTGCAAAAATAAATCTATTATTCTTTCCCATAATCAAAAATACTCATTTCTAATACCTTACCTCGTTCTATTTCTGATTTTCCTCTGCAATTATCTGATTGGCAATAAATTAAGACATCAGACTTTTTATAAATCATGCCAACATTTTTTGCAAATACTTCTGTTCTCACATCTTTAGAAACAAAAGTAGAATCTATATTTTGGGCAACAGTAACAGTTTCTGTATAATTTTTTCCTGCAAAAGAATAAGTTTTTCCTAAGTCCCTTATTTCATAATCATCTGAATTTAAGGTATTTAGTATATTTGCATTCCATTTTTTAGCCCTTTCAAATGGAAATACAAGTTTGATAAATGGTATATTTTCTTCAGTTTTTACCGCCGCCAAATAATCTACTCTTGCTGTCCAAACATTGAGCAACACCCAATTATCACGTCCATTATTTCGTTTATATCTTTCTATGCGATAAGTTGTATTTTTTGCAAGGTCTATATATGACTCTTTAATAACTTCTTTAAGTTGGTAAGTTGCTTCGGTTTTCCGAGGTTCATTCAAAAAATAATTAGTTTCTTTAACATTGTAAGCCACAAAATGGCCAATAATCAAAGGAAAATAATCAGTTCCCAACGGCACAAGGTCTAAATTAGCATCATTTGTATCACAAGCTGTTAGCAAATAAACTAAACAAAGGAAAAGAATATTTTTTGAGTTTTTTTTCATGGGTTTGTAAATATTAAATTTCAAACTTAATTCCAAGTTTCATAAATAATATTTCATATCTATTTACACGCTAAATTACAAAATGAAATGCTAAATAAAAAACCTCTGCAAAGAAATAAATCTTTACAGAGGTTTTTATTACTTAATATTTGCTTTTAGGCGAATAATAAGATAAATTATCCAACTACTACTTTGAAAGCAATATCTTTTTTCACTTCTTTGTGCAAATCAATGATAGCAATATAATCACCAAGATTTTTAACTTCGCCTTTAAAAGCAATTTTCTTTCTGTCAATATCAAAACCTTTTGCTTTTAAAGCATCAGAAATTTGAATCGTTGTAACAGCACCAAAAATTTTGCCACTTTCACCTGCTTTTGCTTTGATTTCTAAAACCATTTCGCCAATACCATCAGCTATTGTTTGAGCATCTTTTTTAATTTTTTCGGCTTTGTGTGCAGCTTGTTTAATGTTTTCTGCCATCACTTTTTTAGCTGAAGGTGTCGCTAATACTGCCAAACTTTGCGGAATAAGATAATTTCTACCATAACCGTCTTTTACTTTGATAATATCATTCTTGTAACCAAGACCAATAATATCTGCTTTTAAAATAAGTTCCATTTTATGAATATTTTGATAAATATTGTATAAATATTTTTATTCCTAAAAACCTATAAAATTTAATAATTTTATAGGTTTAGGATTGATATTGAAAGTGATAAATTTACTTATTATTTCAATAAGTAAATGCTATTTTAATTCATCAGCCACATAAGGCAAAAATGCCAAATGCCTTGACCTTTTAATAGCTTGTGCCACACGACGTTGATATTTCATGCTTGTACCAGTTAGACGGCGAGGTAAAATTTTACCTTGTTCGTTGATAAATCTCAAAAGAAAAACAGAATCTTTGAAATCTATATATTTGATACCTAATTTTTTGAAACGACAATATTTTTTCTTAACTTCTGGCTTATTAACAGGCTCATTCATTAAGGCATTGTTCATAGAAGAACCACTTCTGTTGTTGTACGGTTTATTTGGAGTTGCCATATTCTTAGTTTAGGTTAGTTAGGTGATTGTTTGTTACGACGTTTTTCAGCAAATTTCAATGCGTCTTTGTCCATAGAAACAGTGAGGAAACGCATGACTTTCTCATCACGTTTGTACTCAACTTCTAATACATCTACTAAGTTTGTAGCAGTTCCTTTGAATTGCATTAACACATAATAACCTGTACTTTTTTTCTGAATTAGGTAAGCTAATTTTTTTAAGCCCCAATTTTCAGTGTGATAAACCTCTGCTCCAAGATTTGTCAAAATTGCTTTAAATTTTTCAACTGCTTCCTTTACCTGAGCATCCGATAAAACGGGATTTAAAATGAAAACAGTTTCGTATTGCTTTAAACTCATGATTATAAAATAATTACAAACCAGAAATAAAATAAATCGAATTTATTGGTATTTTAAATATAAAAAATGCCATAAATTCGGGTTGCAAAATTGTGATAAAATATTGACAAACACAAATTATTTAGAAATTATATTGAATCTATTGCTTTTATGGATATTTATTGCGTTTTCTCTCTCAAAAATTCGTTAATTTCTTTTAGGTTTTCAATTGCTTTTTCTAAAAAGGTGGTTTTTTGTTGAAAAATTATTCTAAAAATCCATTTTCTTGTAAATAAATTTTGAGAGCATTATTAAATAATTTGATACTGA
>JAYTNF010000370.1:0-25029 GCA_043748455.1 Cytophagales bacterium | reverse complement strand
CCCGCCAGATTTTAAAATGCGTAATGACTTTTCTAAAATCTTTGTATCTTTATTATTATGCAAAACCAAATCGTAATCTTTCAATTTGGTTTCAAAATCTTCGGTTTTATAATCAATAATCAAATCTGCACCCAAATTTTTAACTAAATCAATATTATTTGCACTTGTGGTTGTAGCCACAAAAGCCCCCAAATATTTTGCTAACTGAATGGCAAATGTACCGACACCACCCGAACCTGCTTGAATGAAAACCTTTTGACCTTTTTGTATTTTTCCTATTTCAACAAGAGCCTGCCAAGAAGTTAAACCAACTAAGGGAATTGAAGCTGCTTCTTCCATTGAAATATTTTTTGGTTTTAAAGCCACATCTTTCTCGTCAATAGCAATATATTCGGCAAATGTACCAACTCTATAATCTGATGGACGAGAATAAACTTCATCACCAACTTTGAATTTGCTAACTTTTGAACCAATTTTTGTTACAACACCAGCCAAGTCGTGTCCATTTACAAACGAGGGTTTATAAGGTAAAAACAATTTGAATTCACCATTTTTTATCATTAAATCTAATGGATTTACACTTGCCGAATGGATTTGCACCAATACATCATTTTCATTTACTGCTGGTTCTGCCCAATCTGTTAAATGTAATTTTTCTTTTTTGCCGTAGCTTTTTACTATGTATGCTTTCATTTTATGTTTTTGAATTTTATTTAATTAAAAATGGGATTACTTTTTTAAGAAATTCCTCGTGATATTGAAATATTCCACCGTGTCCAGAATTAGGATAAATTACAATATCAGAATTTGTAAACCGTTTTGCTAAATCATAAGAATTGGGTGTTGGCACCATTCTATCATTATCACCGTTTGCCACTAAAACAGGGTGTTTGAAAACACTCAAATCAGCAGGCTTGTCATTTCCCCAATCTTTAATAGCTTTAAGTTGTGCTTTTAAAACACTTAATTTTACTTTTTTATCACGGTTTTCTTTTCTTTCTTTTAGTCGTTTGAGAAAATCACGAGCAGCTTTTTTGCCCACTTTATTTTGTGTAAAAAACAAGTAAAATTTAGGGTCTCTGAATGTGAAAATGCCTTTAAAAATATCTTTATAAGTTAAGCCAACCACATTACTTACGCCTACTCCGCCCCTTGAACCTGTGCCTGCAAGTACAATTTTACGAGCTAACTGTGGCTCTATCAAAAGTAATTCTTGAGTAATAAAACCACCCATAGAAAATGCCAGAATATCCACTTGTTTGTATCCCAACGCATGAATAAAGGCAATAGCATCTTTTGCCATATCAGGAATACTTGTTCCTTGCTTGCCTGTACTTGCACCAACACCACGATAATCAAAAGAAATAATATGACGCTGTGCTGCAATAGCATTCATAATTCGTGGGTCGCAATTATCAAGATTTGCCGTTAAGTGATTAAAATAAATAACGGGAATATCTTCTTCTTTGCCATAAGAACGGTAGGCAAATTTTACGCCATTAGCTTCAATAAATTTAGTTGGAACTGTGGCGTAAGTATAGTTTACACTTTGTGTATTTGAATTATTTGTTTGTGAAAATATATTGCCAATAAAACCCATCATTAGCAATAATAATATTAGAGACTTTTTCATATTATTTATTTTAAGAAATATTTACATATAAAATTTACTATTTATTGGTATCTATTTGTTTTGAGGCAAAAAACATTACTATAATTATATAGAATTCTGTTATAATTGCTGGTAATAAATCATTTGTCCAACCATCAAATACCACACTAATCATTCTGCAAATGAGAATTACAGCTATTAGCAATAAAGAAGCTTGATACCAAGTTTTATTTTTGGTGATTAAGCCCATAAGCATTATTAAACCACCGCCAATAAGCATACCACCTATAGCTCCTCTAAATGTGCTATAAGTCATTATGCCTAATGGTTTAATGCCATATAAGTCAAAAGTATTTAAAGGGGCAAATACATTTACTGTACCTAGTACTAACAAAGGGACAATCGCCAGCACTACTAAAATATTGATTATTTTTTTCATTTTTTTTAATTTTAAAAAATTACGCATATATCTAAATAATGGTTTCTATTATTTGTATTAAAAACCATTGTCGAGATATATGCGAAAATTATTATGACAACTTTATTTTGGTGTCTGCCTGTCCTTAAATATTTACTACAATTTTTCCAACAGTTCTACCTTTTTCTAAATACAAATGAGCCTCACCCATTTCTTCAAAAGAAAATATTTTTGAAACGTGTGATTTCAGTATTCCTTTTTCCATTAACTGTGCAATTTGTAGCATATCATCAGCCGAAGACCGTACAAGTAAAAAGGATAAATTAATATCTTTTGATTTTGCTTTTTCAAGCTCTTCATTAGAAATATTGCTATTTGCAATTGAAACAATTGTTCCACCTTGTTTTGTTACATCCAATGATTTTAAAATGGTATCACCTCCAAGGGTATCTAACACAAAATCAACATCTGAAACTATGTCCTGAAAATTTTCTGTTGTATAATCTATGTGTTTATCTGCTCCATTTTGTAAAACAAATTCTTTGTTTTTTGCTGATGAAGTACCTATTACATAAGCTCCGAAGTGTTTAGCTATTTGTGTAGCATAATGCCCTACACCGCCCGATGCTGCGTGAATTAACACTTTGTCTCCTTTTTTTAGATTACCTCTTTCTACCAGAGTTTGCCAAGCCGTAAGTGCTGCAAGGGTAGCCGATGCTGCTTCCTGATGAGAAACATTTGCAGGTTTTAAGGTTAAATGTGTTGATGATACGGCAACAAATTCTGCATAAGCATTTCCTTTTCCTGGAAAATTTGCCATTCCAAAAACAGAATCACCAATTTTGAAATCAGTTACGTTTTCTCCGACTTCTACTACGGTTCCTGATAAATCCCAACCTATAATAGCTGGTCTATCTGCACCAAGAATCCAATTTAATGCTCCATCACTTGATCTTACTTTATAATCAACTGGGTTTATGCTTAATGAAATTGGTTGCACCAAAACTTCATTTTCCTTAATAGTTGGTTTTGCAATATCTACAAATTGTAGATTACCAACACTGCCTGCTTCATTTAAGATGATTGCTTTCATTTTTTTGTTTTATTTTAATTATTTGTTTTGTTTATTTATTTTAAGCTTTATTTAATTTTTTGAGGACATTTTTTTCTAAAATTCCGTAGGCAAAGTGTTGAAGATTGAGCAAAATAGAAGTGCCTTTACCAACAATATTTCTGAATTTAGGCTTATCCGTTTCCACTACTTTCAGCACTTTTTCTGCAACTATTGCAGGGTCTTCAGCTTGTTCCACCAAATCCTTAGTGAATTTTTCAATTTTACTTCTCAATGAATTGTAATCTTCAATTTTGTTTAAAGTTGCTGATGAATTATCTAAAATACTTGTTTTAAAAGCCGCAGGTTCAATCATAGCAACACTGATATTAAACTCATCTAATTCGTAGCGTAATGCTTTGAAATAACCTTCCAATGCGTGTTTTGAAGCTGCATAATAAGCCGCATTAGGAAATGAAACTAAGCCAATAATAGAACCCACCGTTATTATTTTCCCAAATTTTTGTTTTCTAAAATGTGGTAATATAGTGTTAGTTACCTTGATAGTTCCCCAAAAATTGGTTTCTAATTGTTGCCTTCCCAACTCAATTGGGGTTTCTTCGGCAATGCCTGAAACTAAAAAACCAGCATTATTTATCAGAATATCCAATTTACTTATTTCCTTAAAAAGTCTGTCCGAAAAAGTGTTTATCGACTGTTCCGAATCAAGGTCTAATGCTATCATTTTGAAGGGTAACTTCGATACATACTTCTCAGGATTTCGACTTGTACCAATTACATTAAACCCTTTTCTGTGTAGTTCGTTTGCAATCAGCAAACCAAAGCCAGAACTTGCACCAGTTACTAAAATATTCTTACTCATTTTTATCTGTTTTTAAATTTAATTCGTAATTTTGCTTGCAAATTGCAAGTGCAAATATACAAACAACTTTCAAATTGCAAGTTAATTTTAAAAATATTTTTAAATTATTTTATGGAAACAAGTAAAAAAAGGTCAGACTGCCCATTAAGTTGCTCACTTGACGTATTTGGCGACAAGTGGTCTTTATTAATCATCAGGGATTTAATCTTTACAAGCAAGTGTACCTACAACGATTTTTTAAAATCAGAAGAAGGAATTGCCACTAATATTTTGGCATCAAGACTCAAAGGACTTGAAGAAAATGGCATTATTGAAAAATCGGCACACCCTGATAGTAAAGCAAAACTTTTGTATAAACTGACTCAAAAAGGAATTGATTTATTGCCTATTATGATGGAAATTTATATTTGGTCGGACAAATATTTTGATTTGGCAGCAGAAACGAAGGCTAAGATAGAGGAAGCAAAAAAAAACAAGGACAAATTTGTAAAGCAAATTACAGAAAAACTGAAGTCAAGATAAGGAAAAAGCAGCAATTAATAATAACTAATAAGGTTTTGACAAAAGTGGAACAGAAAGACATAATTGAGTTATAGTAATTAAATTAGGTTTTCTACTAAATTTGAGTAGATATTTTACCAGTATATGATATGTAAAATATAAAATGTATTCATTGGTTTATCAAATTTTCATGGCTTTTTAATTCATTTCATTTGCAATATTATGTAATTTATGTAATTTGCAAATGTTATTGTAGTTTTTTAGAAATTAGGTAAAGATGTCATCTTTACCTAATTTCTAAAAACATTTTGCAACTTATACCATTATTTTAAATCCACAAAGCCTTGCAAAAAATATATACTGTACTGTTTATCTTATTTTATAACTTTTTGCTACCTTTTTTAGCCACTGCCCAAGACCAAAAGAAAGATACTATCTACTTGTCTGATGTGTTTATTATGGCATTTCGGGCATCTGTACGTGATAGTATTGTGGAGTTTAGGAATAAAATTATCAAAGATGATTCTGAGTATTTTAATGACACAACGCTTATTGATAACTATCCTTTACAACGAATTTTAGAAAAGAAATTAGGGAAAGCAGTTCCAAAAAATAGAGAACATAAAATCTTGATAAAGAAGAAGTTAGTATTTAAAGATTGTGAATTTTGGGAACGAAAACCTCTCGAAACTGACCTTGTCCAAGTTGGTTTATTGATGCGTAATTTCCTGTTTCGGAAAGATGTCGAATTTGATAATTGTGCTTTCAAAGACCATACAGGAACAAAGGCAGGTTGGTTTGGATTTTTTGGTTGTCATTTTGAGAAAGGACTTATCATGAAAGATGATTATTGCGATATTATGGAATTTAATGAATGTAAGATTAATCAAGTTTTTGACATAAGACCTGAATATATTGGCAAAAGTTTGGTCATTAATAGGTCAGAGTTTCGTTTTATTGATGAAATTGATTCAGCATCACAATTAGGACAAAATGGAAAACTATTATATGAGGCATCTTTTGTTATTGACAATGATTTTCAAATTGGACATAATCCCTTTACAGTAGAAATCAAAAACTCTATAATTAGCTCAAGGAATGAGGGTTTTCAAATGAAAATAGATGGACATTTCAAAGCATTATTTATAGAACAAGACACTTTAAATATTGCTGTAAACATGACAAATGTTTCTATTGACGAAAAAATTATAGTCAGAGATAATGTTTTTAAAAGTTATTTTGGTTTCAATAATTCCTTATTGCCCGCCACAACTTTGAATACAATTATATATTGGAATCAATTTAATGGTTTTAAATTAGTAAATTTTAAGGATTCTGACTTAGGCAAGCAAGATTATACTGCCGAAATTTACACTGCCACCGACACCACAGAACTCCGAGATTGGAAGTCTTTTGAGAATTTTATCAATTCTTACGCAACATTGATGTCCATTTACAAAAGTCGTAGTGATTTGGAATCTGCCAATGCTTGTTATATTGAGATGAAAACTATACAAACTCGCCGTTTGCGATATTTATATCACAGCCACAAAACAATTAACAACTTTTTTAAACTTCAAATTAATTTATTTTTGGAATATTTTTGTGATTATGGCACAAATCCTGTAAAATCTATCAATTTTTCTATTGCAGTTGTTTTGTTTTTTAGTTTGTTATATGCACTTTTTCCCAGCGAAACAGACAATTTACATGTAGTCAAAATTCGGTGGAAATTGATAGAAATTATTGCTTATTTTAGTAAACAAGACTTAGTTCCTGATTTGAATAGACAAAAATCTTATAACGAATTAGAAAATTTGAATAAATTTAAGGCTTTATTAGACAAAACAAGCCATGAATTACCCCGTTTTTTCCGTTGGTACAGTATTCCTTTTTACTATATTGCTCGTTTATATTTTATGGGTGAACGTAAATATCAAAAAATACAAGAACTTAAGCAAAACTCATGGGCATATAAAACACGCCACCGCAAAATATTAGGTGCCATAAAAGTGCTTGGACATTTTTGTATTTTCATATTCGTTGGTTTATTCATGAGATGTTTCAATGCTTTGGCTTTAAGTCTTAATGCTTTTGCAACTCTGGGTTATGGCGAAATTGAGGCACAAGGAATTGCACGATATTTAGCAGTTTTTGAAGGATTAATAGGTTGGTTTTTGCTAAGTATTTTTAGTGTAAGTTTGATTAGTCAGATTTTGCAAGCATAAATTAAGTAATAAAATTTATTGCCAATGACAAATCTTTTACAACAATTCACTATCAGCAAAGCTAAAATAGGCATTATTTGTAAAAATGATGTGGTCTAAAACCAAAACTTCCATCAATATTCCTGCCTCTTGCACTCTTTTCGTCAAGCTAATATCTTGAGAACTTGCTTTTGTGTTGCCTGACGGGTGATTATGCACCAAAACCATAGCACTTGCCAAACTTTCAATGGCATATTTGAAAATTAACCGAACATCTGCCACAGTTCCTGCAATACCACCTCTGCTAATTTGCACTTTTCTGATAATTTGATTTGCTTTATTCAATAAAATTACCCAAAATTCCTCATACGGTAAGTCCATTAATTCTGTTTGCATAAATAAATAAGCATCTTTTGAACAAGTAATGGTGCTTTTTTTCTGTATTTCTACCTCTTTTCTTCGCCGTCCTAATTCCAAAGCAGCTAAAATTGTAATGGCTTTTGCCTCACCAATTCCTTTAAATTTTTGCAAATCTTGCATGCTGAGTTGTGCCAATTCATTCAAATTATTGTTTACAGAGGCAAAAATTTGTTTGGTTAGCTCCACCGCACTCATAGAAACTGTGCCAGAACCTATCAAAATAGCCAATAATTCTGCATCAGAAAGTGCTGCTTTGCCTTTTAACATGAGCTTTTCTCTTGGTCTATCTTCTTCTGCCCATGATTTTATGGTGAAAGTTGGCGTATTTTCGTTATTGGAATTGTTTATCATTGTAAATAAAATGGGCTATTTTTATATTGATGACAACTTAATGAATATAAATCGATATTACAAGTTTTTAATCTTTATCTGTGCTAATGTTATTGCTAGATTTTGCACAAATGATATGAATAAAATTATTAAACTTACATTTTTTGATAAAAAGCCATTCCTAAACACTCTAAAAACATAACACCATCTAACAAACCCGTAAAATATAATTCGTGCTTTTGTGGTTTTGCAAAAATATTTAGCAATAAAATTAGAATATGAATTACAACAAATAGCAAAATGTAGGTTGAAAAAGCATAGCCATGCAAACATAAACTTATGGCTAAAACTATTGCAATTAATAATTTATAATGAATTTTACTCATTTTATTATATACTGTAGCTAATTGCATGTGCTTGTCTGTTTCGCTATCACGAATATCAAAAGGTAACACTATGGCGACAAAACATAGAAATCTTGCCAAAAATATATAAAATAGGTTAAAATTTAGGGCTGATGGCACCGAAATTAGTGGAAAAACAACTGACATTGACACCCAAACATAGCTTACCAATAATGATTTTTGGTAAGGAATTTTTCGCAAAGGCAAATGTTTCCAAAAAAAATTTTTTGTGTAAAAGATAGCAATAAAAGCCAAGTGTGAAAGAAACAAAAGTTGCAAAAAAGACAAAAAACAAAGACAAATAGCCAATAAAAAGCAGGCAATCCAAAATAAGATTTTGAAAATGTTTAGTGTTTTAAGAGGCAAATCAAATTTGGCAGAAGAGGCTTGTTTTGTTCCTAAAAAGCTAAGTTGGTATGTGCAATAAGTAGCCAAAAAAACGGTGCAATAAACAGCAAAAGTGGTTTGCAAGCCAAAGAGCCAAAGAGCAGTTTGTAAATAGCAAACTGCTCCTAAACTAATCCAGGTATTTCCATAAAAAAAATAGCGAATAAAGGTTTTCATTAATTTTTAATTAGGTTGCAATAAATTAGATTACCGTATCAAAATTGACAGGTAACTATAAAATTGTATATGAATTTTAAATACTAAATTTATACATTTTATACAATTAATAAATTTATTACATTTATTACTCACCAGCAAATCCTTTTTCTAACTTAAATGTAAAGATAGAACCTTTATCAACTGTGCTATTTACTTGCACTTTTGAGTTGTGTTTTTCTACAATATGTTTCACAATGGCAAGCCCTAGCCCAGTTCCACCTTGCTTCTTAGACCTGCTTTTTTCTACCCGATAAAAACGGTCAAAAATACGTTTTATATGCTCTTTTGGAATACCAATGCCATTATCTTCTACTGTTATTAGAATCATGTTATCATTATCTTTAAACTCAACAGTTACAAAACCATCATCATTGCCGTATTTTATACCATTCAAAACTAAGTTTGTCAGTACTTGCGTCATTCTTATTGCATCTGCATTTACATACACACCTTTGGGATTTGGATTTTTGATATTTAATGTAATATTCTTTTTTTGTGCTTTTTCTTCCAACTGTTCAAAAACATCATTTGTAAGGTCTTGAATCTCAAAAACATCAATTTGCATCGTCAAATCTCCTGATTCTAATTGTGATAAAACCAGCAAGTCTTGTACTAATAAATTTAGCCCATCTAAACTTTTTGCAGCCTTTTTTAGAAATTTATACCGTACATTTTCATCTTCTACTGCACCGTCTAATAATGTAAGTACAAAACCTTGGGCAGCAAAAATTGGCGTTTTTAATTCATGAGAAACATCTGCAATAAATTCACGCCTAAAAGTTTCTAATTTACGAAGTTCATCTATTTCGTGTTGCTTGCGGGTTGCATAAGCTGTAATCTCTTGACTAACAAGCATTAAGGGATTTCCTGCATTTTGCACAACAGGTTCTGTATAACTTTTAAACTCTTTTCGGTTCATTTTATCTATGCTCGAATAAATATTTCGGACTTCTTTAAATACTAAAAACTCTAAACTTATATAGATAAGAATAAAAGCTGATGAAAATGAAATACAAAATGAAACCAATAAAATTGTAATATTACTGCTATTTAGCAATGAAATAAATGCAGTTGTGATAATAGAAATAGAAGTTGCTAATAATAAAGCTACCCCTTTTGAGTTGATTAACATATAATTAGTGTAAGTTGCTTAGTATATAATAGTATAATTTTAGCAAAAAATATAATTTTGTAATTATCTAAGTCATAAATTTAACTCAATACAAGATTCTAAATCATGCAATTTAATACTTTATTGATAACTTGTTGAAAAAATAAAATATTTTGTAGGTTTTCCGCACCAAAACCATTACCAAGCACATAGTAACATAGCAAATATAGAAAAATAATTGTGGTAAAAAATGTATGATTATCTAAGTTGCTGATTATCAATAACTTATTAGAACACGGATTACGCTGATATTCACGGATTTATGTAATTTGTCTGTGATTATCCGTAAAATAAATATAATTTTTTAGCTACTTTCGTTGAAAAAATTGTTCTTAAATTTTTTAGCTAATTTATTTGTTTAGCTAATTTATATTAATTACCTTGACAGACTAATTATACTAACCATTAACACATCTTAATTTATTTTTGAGTTCTACGAAAGAATAAAATAAGGCAATACTCACATCACAATTATTTTATATGAATAGCTTGACTTCGAGCATATTTAGATATGTATTATTAAGTTTTGTATTTATCTTCAGACTTTTGCAGTCCTCGATTGGCTATGCACAAGATGTGGCTGATTCTGATACATTAAGTTATATTAATTCTCAACTTGTTGTTTTAAGACCCGAGCAAAAATCATATCCTTTAATTCAACAAATATTTTTTTTAGAAGACAAAGAAAAGAATTTAATTGTTGAGGAGATTTCTCAACCAAGCTATAATATTCGTTTTGAACAACAGAAGAAGAAAAGTATAAATTTTGGCTATTCTCAGTCTAATTTTTGGCTAAAATTTCAAGTAAAGAATTTGCAACCAGATGAGTCATGGTTTCTAGAAATTAGCTACCCCTTATTAGACTATATAGAATTTTATGCACAAAAACCTGATAGTTCTTGGAAAAATACTCTTATGGGTGATATGATTCCGTTTGCAGAACGAGAAATTACCTATCGTAATTTTATAATTCCTTTGCATCAAAGTGACACCATTACACGTACTTATTTTATGAAAGTTCAAACAAAAGGTGCGGTGCAAGTACCCATACAGATTATTAGGGCAAA
This sequence comes from Cytophagales bacterium, assembly GCA_043748455.1. GTDB lineage: Bacteria > Bacteroidota > Bacteroidia > Cytophagales > Thermoflexibacteraceae > JAAFKA01. The sequence continues at coordinate 14,359 of JAYTNF010000370.1, read as the reverse complement.
AGATTACTACCGTCAAAATACAGTTTCAGAACTCCTTTATGGTTTGTTTTATGGGGTAATGTTTGTAATGTTTTTTTACAACATTGTGTTATATTTCTCACTGCGAGATTCTAACTATTTGTACTATACCATTTCCATTTTTGGCTCTACGTTATTTATTGCAACCTTAGCAGGACATACTTTTCAGCACATTTTTCCGACCCAAACAAAATTAGCTGGCAACATGGTTAATATTGCATTGTCCATTTGGTTATCTGGCTCTTATCTTTTTGCCAAAGATTTTTTGGAAACAAAAAAATATGTTCCCTGGATGTATAAGCTGTGTGTATTTTTTATTGTCTTGGGTGTCATTTTATTTGCTTTAGTTTTTGGTGTTGATTACAATATTGTTATACGATTAACAACGGTTGTTAATATATTTGGTGCAATTACACTTATTTTCTGTGGTGTCTATTGTTTACTTAAAGGCATTCGAAGTGCAAAATATTTTGTATTGGCATGGACTTTTTATACAATTGGCTTACTAATGTTAGGTTTAAAAACTGTTGGAATTTTACCTAATAACAATTTTACTACCCATGCATCTGAAGTGGGTGCAGTTATAGAAGTAATTTTACTTGCCTTGGCACTCACAGACAAGTATGCACAAATGCGAGGAGAAAGAAAAAAAATTCAGGAACAATTATTAGAAGTACAAAAACAAGAAAATATTAAATTAGAAACTAAGGTTAAGCACCGTACTGCCGAAATTCAACAGCAAAAAGAAGAAATTGAAGCTCAGAGAGATTATTTAGAGCAAATAAATAACGAACTTGAAAATAAAAATGAGGAAATTCATAAGCAAAAAAATGAAATAGAACTGAAAACACATAGTCTTGAAAAAACAAAAATGGAGGTGGAAAAAGCCTACGATATTATTCAAGAGTCAGCACGAAGTATTACAGACAGTATTCGTTATGCCCAAACAATACAGGTTGCTGTATTGCCAAGCGAAAAAGATATGCGAGATGTTTTTAAGTCCCATTCTTTGCTTTTCAGACCCAAAGATATTGTATCAGGAGATTTTTATTGGCTTGCAAAACTAGAAAACTTTACATTCATAGCCGTTGTTGATTGCACAGGTCATGGCGTGCCTGGGGCTTTTATGTCTTTGGTTGGTATTACTTTATTAAACGAAATTCTTAATCAAAAACGTATTACAGAGCCTGCCAAAATATTAGAAGCATTACATATTAACATTCAAAACTCACTACACCAATTAGATAAATCTAATGATGATGGTATGGATATTTGTTTGTGTAGTATAGAAAACATAGGATATAATAATACAAGAATTATATTTGCTGGGGCAAAACGACCTCTCTACTTTGTAAAACATGATGACCCAATGTTTTTTGTAATAAAAGGAGACCGAAAATCTATTGGTGGCATGCAGAAAAAACAATCTGAATTTACAAATCAAGAGTTGGTTTTGGAAGCAGGTGGTAGAATTTATCTAATGTCTGATGGTTTGACCGACCAAAATAATTCAGAACAAGAAAAATTAGGTGTAGACCGTTTAGCTAACTTAATACAATCTAATAGCCATTTATCGTTGGCAGAACAACACCAATTAACATTATCCATGTTAGTAAATTTTCAGGGTGATGCTCTTCAAAGAGATGATATTACTATGGTAGCCATAGAAATATAGTTTTATTTTATTTTATTTTATCACAAATTTACGTTAATTTGCAATATCAAAATTATGACCCTTTGTATAAACCAATGGATATAGACAATGACCACAATTTCATACTCTTTGATTATCACTCATTTAAAGATGATGAATTGCATGATGGAAATATTTTAGTAGCCTACAAAGGTCCAATAACTCACTTGGTCTTAGGGGAAATTAGTCAAACTGTACGTCAATACTTGACTACAAGCCAACAGATTAACCGTAAATTATTTTCTATTTTTATTGAGTTAGCACAAAATGTGGCTTATTACTCATCGGAGAGAAATTATATTGGTAATGAACAATATGGGCCAGGTATAGGTACATTAATTATTAAAGAAATGGAAAGCTATTACAAAATTATTAGCGGCAATATTATCACAAATGAAGATGCAGCCAAAATAGTACTAAAATCTCAAACCGTTAATTCTTTGGATAGAGATAAACTTAGAGAATACAAAAGGTCTATGCGTGGTAATGGAGATAACTTACAAAAAGGCAATATTGGTCTGATACAAATAGCACTGACTTCACATAGTAAATTAGATATAAAAGTAACACCTCTTAACGATACACATTCATTTTTTTCATTAGGTATTAAAGTACTGAAAAGTTATGAAGATGTTGGAGAAGATGAATAAATTATATTAATATTTGTACTGATAAATTTTTAGTAACAACCTAAAAAGAATAATAAATAGTGGAAAATTTGTATATCATAAATAGCCATACAGAAGTATCAACACCAAATGTAGAATTTAATGCAGAAACTGGTATATGCATACTTTCAGGAGAGGCTTTTATGGAACAGCCTTATAATTTTTATAAACCTCTTTTCAACTGGGTTGAAAGTTATATAAAAGAAGTTAAACAACCACTCTCTTTTGACATAAAACTAAGTTATTTCAATACAAGTAGCTCAAAATTTATGTTAGACCTATTACGTCTGTTGAGAAAATATCAGCTAACAGGTGTAAGTGTAACTGTCAAGTGGTTTTTAAGAAAATCTGACGAAGACATGAGAGAAGAAATAGAAGATTTTACTGTGGTAACTGGGTTGCAAATAGAAATAGTTGCGATTTAAACCTAAAATTAAACGACTTAGAACATCAAAAAGTTATGGAAAATATTTTTATTGAGGGTAGTGAAGTTTATTTTACACCTGAAGTCAAATTTGACTTTGCATCAGGATTGTGTGAAATAGCAGGCGAATCCTATCTGGAAGAAACTTATGCTTTTTATGACCCATTATATAAATGGCTCAAAGAGTATATGAGTTTAACCAAAAAACCCTTAAAATTTAACATCAAATTGAGATACATGAACACAAGCAGTTCAAAATGTATTTTAGTGATGCTAAAAATTTTGAAAAATTATACAGATGAAGGTGGAATAGTTCAGGTAAATTGGTTTATAGACAAAGAAGATGATGATATGCAGGAGGAGGTTGAGGATATCTTAAGAGAAACAGAAATGCCTATTACTTCCATATTAGAATAATAGAGGTTATTTAGGTCTGTAGCATAGACTTTTGTTTGTGCTTTTAACATTTTGATAATCAAGCAATTACTCCACAGACTAAAGTCTGTGATACAAAACTTTGATAGTCTCAAATAATAACCTTTTTTAATGTATTTTCCCTGAAACTTTCTAAAATAATAATTTAGAAAGTTTTGGTGTTTATAACTTATTGATTATAAATAAGTTAGTTTTATATTTTATAAATAATATTAATTATCTATGAGTATTCGCCAATCAATCCTACTGCGTGTACGTATCGCATTTCTTTTTGTAGTTATAATTTGTAGTGCCATTGTAGTTCGTATTTTTTATTTGCAAAATATCAATGGCGATAAATGGAAACGCAAGGGTAAAGATAATGGACTTGCTTTTCGCAGCATCACAGCCATGAGAGGCAATATTTTGGCAGAAGATGGTAGCTTACTTGCAACTTCAACCATGTTTTATCAATTAGCCATAGACCCTAATGTGGCTGATGACGAAATTTTTAATAAAGGTGTAGATTCTTTAGCTATCATGTTGGCAAAAATATTTGGAGAAAAATCTGCAAAAGAGCTTAAAACAGAACTATTATTGGCAAGACAAGAGAAAAAAAGATACAAACAACTTGTTAGTAATCCAATTACATATCAACAGCGAAATATTGCACTCAAATTTCCTATTTTAAGAGAAGGACGGAGAAAAGGTGGACTTATTCTCGAAAAAACACAGCAACGATTAAGACCTTTTGGAGATTTAGCAAAAAGAACTGTGGGCTTTATTCAAGAAGATACAGGTGGATTGGTACATGGGCGTGGTTTAGAATATACCTATCACGCACAATTAGCAGGTACAAATGGTGAAGCTATTTTCCAAAGGATTTCGGGAGATGCTTGGAAACCAGTTGGAGATGGTGAGCAAATTAGACCAGAAGATGGTATTGATTTAGTGACAACAATAGATATTCATTTGCAGGAAATTGTTGATAAAACTCTAAGACAAGCATTAATTCGCAATAATGCAGATTATGGTTGTGTGATTTTGATGGAAGTGCAAAGTGGAGAAATAAAGGCAATCGTAAATTTGGGTAAGGAAAATGGCGAATATCTAGAAAATAATAATTATGCAGTTGGTGATATGGGACTATCGGAGCCAGGTTCTACCTTTAAAATGGCAACTATGGCAGCGTTGCTCGAAGAAACAAATATCAGTCTTACGGATACAGTTCAGACAGGGAACGGAAAATATAAATTTACCGAAACTGCCGAAATGACAGATGTTAAAGAAGGAGGTTATGGCAAAATTACTGTTAAAGATATTTTTGAAAAATCCTCAAATATTGGTACATCAAAAATGGTATTTAAATATTTTAGAGAGAAACCTGAAAAATTTTACCAATACCTTGAAAAATTCCATTTAACACAACCCTTAGGATTTCAAATGTCAGGTGAGGCAAATCCAATTATTAAAAAACCATCAGATAAATCATGGAGTGCAACCTCTTTACCTTGGATGTCTGTGGGCTATGAATTGCGTTTAGCACCTATTCACACCTTAGCTTTTTGCAATGCACTTGCAAATGAAGGCAGATTTATACAGCCAATTATCGTTAAATCTATCATGAGAGGTGATAAAGTCGTAGAACAATTTACTACCAAAACCTTAGAAGCCAAAATTGTTTCTGATAAAACCTTGCAAATCATGCGTACTTTGATGGAAGGAGTAGTTGAAAAAGGCACTGCAAATAATATAAAAACCTCTGAATACAAAATTGCAGGTAAAACAGGCACCGCCGAAAAAGTAGAAAAAGGAGTTTATACAGAAAAACACTACACTTCTTTTGTTGGTTATTTCCCTTCGAATGCCCCAAAATACTCATGCATTGTTATCATCGACAATCCTAAAACTGCAAGCCAATTTGGTGCAGTTGTAGCAGCACCTGTTTTTAAGGAAATTGCTGATTTTGCTTACCGTTCTTACTTAATGAATAGCGAATTTAAGAAAACTGTAACTTATCTAAAACCTCCATTAATTCGTGGAGGAAACAAGGCTGATATTCAAACAGTTAGCAATGAATTAGGTTTTAAATTTGATGGCGGCTTAGAATCTGATTGGGTTTTTGGCAGAGTACGAAGTGATAGTTTATTACTCTCAAACAATAAAATATTTGATAGTTTAGTACCAAATGTGGTTGGTATGACTTTAAAAGATGCCATTTATCTACTTGAAAATAGAAATTTGGGCGTTGCTTTCTATGGAAAAGGTAAAATAACACATCAATCTCTACGTCCAGGAATTAAAATTGCAAAAGGCACTAAAATTGTATTAACATTGGGAGATTAAAACCTAAAAATATTATCATTAGACATAATTAAGGTGTGTAGCATAGACTTTAGTCTGTGCTTTTACTATCTTGGTACTAAAAAAATGTTAAAACAAGCTGTTTTTTTGGGATTTTTAGTAGTTTTTTGTACCTTTGCAGCCAAATTATCAAACACCTAAAAGTTATAAAAATATTAAACACATGAAACACTTACACAAACAATTCTTAGTTATTTTATTTTCATTGGTGGCATTTATTGCTTGCAAAGATGAAAAAGACACACAACAAAAATTAGAAAGAATTTTTAAATCAAATATTAAAGAGGTAACAGGCAAAACATGTTTGAGTTTGAGCATGAAAAAAGAGGAAGATAAATATTTCATTGATGCTTTAATGTCTGATAGTTCTCGTTTACAAGCCTTTATGACAGGTGACCCAGACGGGAAAACCCAAATAGTAGAAACTCTTAACTCTGTTACAGCAAGGCTTATTCAAGAAAATGTACGAGTTCCTGTGAGTGATTTGGTGCTAACCCAAAAAGATACAGTTATGTATCAAGGCACAGCTAAATTATTGACTGGCGAAACTCTTAAAATCATGGTGCATAAAGAAAATGGTTGGTATCCTGAAAATGATATGTTTTCATTGGCAACAATTATGAAATACCAATTAAAAAAGATAAATAATTATAAAACTATTACCGTTGATTTAGAACCTTTGGGGAAATATGAATATAAAGCTACTGTTAAAGCAGACAATTTACCTCCTAATTATTTACGTGTAATACACTTAGGTACAGAGTTTAAATATGATTTAATGGATAAAATAGCTGTAACAAGAGACTCTACAAAAATGAAATAAGGAATAAACATAGTGTATAAGATATGAAATTAACACATTGATACCATATCTTATACATTATATTGCGTATTCAAACTACTTATAATTTTTCATTTCCAATATTTCACAACTCAAAAAATCATACTCTTCCAAAATATTAGATGCTAACAATACAGTTCTATCTTGCTTGTAACATAGCAGCTGTTGTTGATACCATGACAAATTATTTTTATCAAAATTTGCAGTTGGCTCGTCTAAAAATAAGAGTTTTGTATCTGAATATAAAGCCAAGGCTAATTTTAATTTCTGTTTCATACCAGACGAAAAAAATTTTAAAGGTTTTGCCGTTGCAGTTTTTGTAAAATTTAGTTCCTCTATAATTTGTTGTTTTGAAATCAATAGCTTTTTAAAATTTTCATGAAAATCAATACTCTCTGATAACGAAAATTCTTCAGTAAGTTCCATATAAGGTGCTGCGTATGCCATATTCCGAAACCAATAATCTATTGGTAACAGTCGTTTCCCTCTTGTATAATAGATATTCCCTTGTGTTTGTGGCAACATTCCTGCTAAAGTCTTGAGCAATGTAGATTTTCCACTGCCATTATTTCCAACAAAAGCATAGACCTTATCAACCTCAAAATTTTGGGTAAAGCCCTTAAAAATCCACTCTGTACCAAATTTTTTACCTAAATCAGCAGTAGAAACTTGTAAAGATATTGCCATAGATTTATATTTTTTGTAAATTACACCTCAAATTAATAGCTTCAGTAATACAAAGATAATCAATATTTTTACCACATCAATAGCTCTAAAATATATTGATTTTGATAGTATTTAAAACACACTTCTTTATTTTTTTACTACCACGTATATGAAAAATGTAATGCTTATTTTCACATTATTAATTGGATTTTTGTCAAGTCAAATCACTTTTGCTGTTGCCGAAAAACCATATCAACAAGGCAATAATATAACAAATTTTGGTAATAAGCATAGAAAAGTTAGCTATTTAGAAAAAAGATTACTTAAAAAAGTCTATAAAATAACTAAAATAAAGAAGGAAAATTATGGAAATTATGATGCTATTGGTGCATTTTTAGTTTTTGCCATAGCTATTTTTACCATTTTGGCAGGTATCATATTATTTGGGATTCCTTTGGTGCTATTAGGAGTAAATTTTTGGCTGGCTTCATTTATTGGAATTTTGCTGGTTTATTTATTCCTTCGTCTGTTGATTCACTAATTGTTAAGTTGAAATTAGTTTAGGTTCTTTTTAGTTTTAACGATTTGATAATCAATAAGTTAATTTCACATTTTATACATCATATTTCATACTTATTACTTAGTTTGCAAATATTTCCAATTTCATAAATCATATTTCATATCTATTACTTACCTTTGTCTGTAATATTTTATTGCTACTATTTTACTAATCAGTAACAAAAATTAAATAAAATAACATTTTAAATATTATAAATATTTGATAATCAATAAGTTATAAAACTTAGAACTTACAATTAAAAACTTACAATTACACATGGATATTTTGCTTGGATTACAATGGGGAGACGAAGGAAAAGGGAAAATTGTTGATTTTTTAGCCCCAAAATATGATATGATTGCACGTTTTCAAGGAGGTCCTAATGCTGGACACACGTTGCATTTCGAGAACACAAAACACGTTTTGCACCAGATTCCTTCGGGCATTTTTAGAGAAAAATTGCTAAATCTTATCGGAAATGGCGTGGTGCTTGACCCTGTAATTTTGAGTAAAGAACTCCATACTTTGGCTGCAATGGGCGTAGATTTATCAAAATTGGTAATTTCTAAAAAAGCACAAATCATCATTCCTACACACAGATTGTTAGATGCTGCTTCTGAATTAGCAAAAGGTGATAAAAAAATAGGCTCTACACTCAAAGGAATTAGCCCAGCTTATCAAGACAAAATTGGTCGTGCAGGCTTGAGAATCGGCGATTTATTACTGCCCGATTTCAAAACAAAATATGAACAATTAAAAGCAAAACATCTCACATTATTGCAATTTTATAATTTTCCATTGTCTGGACTTATCAATAATATTGCCTACGATTTGGCACTTTTGGAAGAAGATTTTTTTAAGGCATTAGATTATGTAAAACAATATTTGTTAGTTGATAGTGAATATTTGATAAATGATTATTTGAAAAAAGGTAAAAAAGTTTTGGCAGAAGGTGCGCAAGGTTCTTTGTTAGACATTGATTTTGGTTCTTATCCATTTGTTACAAGTTCAAACACGACTGTTGCGGGTGCTTGCACAGGTTTGGGCGTTGCACCAAATAAAGTTGGAGAAGTTTTTGGTATCATGAAAGCCTACTCAACCAGAGTTGGTGGAGGTCCTTTTCCTACCGAATTGGAAGACGAAACAGGTAGCACACTTCGCAAAATTGGTCATGAATTTGGAGCAACAACAGGACGTGCAAGACGTTGTGGTTGGTTAGATTTACCTGCATTACGCTATGCTGTCATGTTAAATGGTGTTACGCAATTATTTTTGTTAAAAGCTGATGTATTAAATACTTTTTCAGAAATTAAAGTTTGCACACATTACCAATTACCAGATGGCACAGTTACACAACAAATGCCTTTTGAGGTCAATGAAACCATAATTACACCAATATATCAAACTTTTAAAGGTTGGAATTGTGATTTGCAAAACCTTGAATCCTTTGAAAATTTGCCAAATGAATTAAAAACTTACATCAGTTTTATTGAAGAAAGTTTAGAAGTTCCTATAACTTTGTTATCATACGGCTCACATAGGGCTGATACGTTAGTGAGGTAATGACATTTTCAACTTACCAATTCATTCGCCTAAAGGCAAATGTACTAAATATACTTATTTTATGAATTTAAACGGTACAGGTGTAGCCTTGATTACACCTTTTGATAATAACCAACAAGTTGATTTTCAAGGACTTGCAAACTTGTTGAAACACACAGAAACCGTCGAATATTGGGTAGTTCATGGCACAACAGGTGAGTCTGTAACAACAACTGCCGCAGAAAAAACTGCCATTGCAACCTTTATTCGCAATAATAATCCAACAAAAAAGACTTTGGTTTATGGTTTGGGAAGCAATGATACACAGCACATTTTGGAAGAACTGAAACATACAGATTTTACAGGTTTTGATGCAATTTTGTCGGTTTCGCCCTACTATAACAAGCCAACACAGGAAGGAATTTATCAACACTATAAAATTATTGCAGATAACTCTCCCTTACCAATTATTTTGTATAATGTTCCAGGTAGAACCATGTCAAATTTGACTTCTCAAACGACATTGCGATTGGCAAATCACAAAAATATTATCGGCATCAAAGAAGCATCCGGGAATGTGGAGCAATGCATGCGAATTGCAAAAGATAAACCTGCCGATTTCTTGTTAATTTCGGGAGATGATTTACTTACCTTGCCTATGATTGCCTTTGGTGCAAGTGGCGTTATTTCTGTTATTGCAAATGCTTTTCCAAGTTTCTCGGACATGGTTAGATTCGCATTAGCAGGAAATTATGTTGAAGCCTCAAAAATATTGTATAGTTTGTTGGAAATCAATGAGTTAATGTACGTGGAAAGTAATCCTGTTGGTGTCAAACAAGCCTTAGAAATTTTAGGAGTTTGCGGTGCAGAAGTACGCATGCCATTATTAAAAGCTACTCCCGAATTGAAGTCTAAATTGCAACAATACATGAAATAAAATATAGCATGGACTTTTTGAATACATAATTTTTTATTAATACTATATATGTGTGCTAAATAGACCTACAATATTGGTGATTTTAAGTAAGTTACGTTTTTAAAGTTCCGTAGGAACAAATATTTATAGAAAATTTATGTGTTTTTGAGTTTTAAAGTTCCGTAGGAACGGAATATTTCGTTCCTACGGAACTTTAAAAAGATAAACCTTTGATTATCAGCAATATTGTAAGTCTATTACTTAGATTTTAAAACCTTATTTCGTTAAGTTGGTTTAACTCAACGAAATAAGGTTTTTTCATTATTAATTTACATAACTTTAAAAATCAATGTTAAAATTTGTAAATACCTTTATTTTACTCTAATATTACGTTGAGTTCGATATTATATCAATACCCATCAAAATCTAATTTATGAACATTTCACAATCAAGCAAAAAACACTTGCAAAAACTCGGCTTAGGTCTTGTTTTGGCAAGCATGTCTGTTGGTTTGTATCAGTCTTATCAGTATTTTAATACTGCTATCACGCATACACCAACAACAGTGAGAGAAACGCAAGGGACAAGTCCATTTGTGAGTTCCTCAAAAACAATAGTAACCACACAAGAACAAAAGCAGGAAATAGTAAATTCCAGCAAAAACTTAGCTGTTGCTACTAACGAAAGTGTTGCTAAAAATAGTAACAATTTCAATAGCCAAGTTTTAGAAGTCAGCACTGTAAACGGTGACCCTTTGGCAGCAGAACGAAAAGCCTACGAAGAATTAGTAAACAAGCACAAGTACAGCAACAGACCTGCGTCTAATAAACAAGATTGGAAAGCTAAGGGCTTGCCACGTCAAGACAGACCGGATTGGGCTTTTGAACAAGACTTTTTGCGGACTATGAACCCTGCAACAGGAGAAGTTCCTTTGATGGGCAAAGACATTGCCAACCAATATGCCAAAGAATATTGGGAAAGACCACAAACACAAGCAGTTATTCCTATTACATGGACAGAAAGAGGTCCTAACAATATTGGTGGTAGAACTCGTGCAATAATGTTTGACCCTAATGATGCAACTAATAAAAAAGTTTGGGCTGGTGGTACTGGTGGTGGTTTGTGGTTTACAAATGACATCACAACTGATGCAGGTTGGACAAAAGTAGATGATTTATGGGACAACATTGCTATTTCTTGCATTGCTTATGCACCTAATGCTACACAAACTTTTTATGTAGGTACAGGTGAGGCGTATGGAGGTGGTGTGCGTGGGGCAGGTATTTGGAGAACTACAAATGGCGGCACAACTTGGGCTAGAATGGCAGGTACAGAACCACAACCAACAGGTGACAACTTCAATTTTGTCCAAAAAATTGTAGTGCGTGCCAATGGTGAGGTGCTTGCTACAACAAGAGGCTTGTTTACCAACAGAGGTGGCGTTATGAAATTTGATGGCACAAATTGGACAAGAGTTTTAGCACCAATGACAGGTACAGGTTTGGCAGCAGCAGATGGAGACATGGTAAGGGATTGGGGTTGCGATATTAAGATTGCAGTAAACGGAGATATTTATGCTTCTATGGGTTTCAATACTTTTGGAAAAATTTATAAATCAACTGATGGTGGTACAAACTGGGTAGCTTTATCTAATGCAACTGCAGGCGTTACAAACCAAACTCGTATAGAAATGGCAGTAGCACCAAATAACGCAAATATTATTTATGCACTTGGACAAAATAGCGATAATAATGCTGGTAATCAAGATGTGTCATTTTTTCGCAAAAGCATAGATGCTGGAGCAACTTGGACAAATTTAACAATTCCTGTAACAAGAGCCCAGCAAGCAGATGGTTGTGGATTAACAACAGACCATTTCACAAGAGCACAGGCTTTTTGGGGTCTAACTATCAAAGTTCACCCTACCAATGCAAATCTTGTTTTATTAGCAGGTATTGATGCCAACAGAAGTTTAGATGGTGGTGCTACTTGGAATGATATTTCTTTGTGGGCTAATCAACCCCCTCAGGCTAATTGTGGAAAAGGCTATATTCATGCCGATATTCATGACGCTGTATTCAGACCAGGCAATAGTAATGAAGTAGTTTTTGCCTCTGATGGTGGCTTAGATTACTCACCAGATGCGGGTAATGCAGGTACTACAACGCCTACAATGGCTAATAGAAATAAAAATTACAATGTTACCCAATTTTATTCGGGAGATTTTGCTGCCACTGCAGGAAGTTCGTTGATTATTGGAGGTACGCAAGATAATGGAACTTTATTGACAAATAGTGCAGGTATTCAGCCTGCAGTTTCGCCTTCAGGTGGTGATGGTGCTTATACTTTTATTAGCAAAACTAATCCAAATATTCGTATTTCGTCTTATACCAATTGTAATTATTACAGAACAAATTCAGGGCAAAGTACAGGTTTTCAACAAATAACCTCTGCAAGTCCTTTGAAGGGTTTTGGTTCTTTCATTAATCCTACAGAGTATGACTCTGATGCCGATATTTTATATGCTAATATTCGTAGTACTGGTGGTGGTACTGCCAATCTTTCTACTACTGATTTTTTCCGTATCTCTGCTTTGAGTACTGCTACGCCTATTATTGCTGCGGTTACCATTACAGGAGCAACACCAGGTGCAAATGCAATTACACATCTTAAAAAATCACCTCACAATGTCAATACATTGTTTTTAGGTTTGGCAAGTGGTAATTTATTAAAAATTACAGCTGCAAATGCAACACCTGTTGGGGTGGCAATTACAGGACCTGTAGTAGGTTCTGTTTCTTGTATCGAAGTGGGTGCAACAGAAAATCAATTATTGATAACTTATACCAGTTATGGTTTGGCTTCGCAAGTTTGGGAAACTGCTGATGGTGGGGCAACTTGGCGTAACAAAAAAGGCAATTTACCTGATATGCCAATTCGTTGGGCTTTGTATAATCCAAACAACAGAAATCAAGTAATTTTGGCAACCGAAGTAGGCTGCTGGTCGGCAGATGATTTTGATAATGGAAGCACAGGAACACCTGTTTGGGGGTCAAGCAATGCAAGTTTGGCAAATACCCGTTGTGATATGATGAAATACAGAGCCTCAGATGGTTTGGTATTGATTGCAACACACGGTAGAGGTATGTTTACAACTGATGTATTTGTTACAGTACCTGTTGCTAATTTTGATATGACTCCAAAAGCTAGCTGCACAGGCAGTTTGACCGTAAACTTTACAGATGCCAGCGCAGGTGCAAATAATATTTGGGCTTGGGACATTGATAATAACGGCTCAACAGATTACACAACACGTAATCCTACGCATACATATAATGCACCAGGTGTTTACTCTGTAAAATTAACTATCAATAATGGTGCTGCAACAGTTACCAAAACAAATGAAATTATTGTAATGAATTCCGTGCTAACTGCCCAAACAGGTTGCACAAATCCAACAAATGTTAATAATGGAAATAACATTGATGTAGGTATAAAAAGATTTGCTTTGGGTACTATCAATAACATTACGCCACATAATGATGGTACTTATAATGATTATACTTGTACACAAGCCACAACTTTGGGATTGAATACAAATTATACCATTACGATTAATACAAGTAACTTGAATACAGAAGGTGCAAAAATTTATATTGATTATAACGATAATGGTAACTTTGGCGATGCTGGTGAAAATGTTGCTTCTTTTGTTTCTAATTCCGTAGGAACAAGAACAGCTACCTTTACAACGCCTGCGACAGGTGTAACTCTAAACAAGGGTTTACGTGCAAGAGTTGTTTCACAGAAAGGAGCAGTTCCTGCAAATGCTTGTGATGTAGGTGCAGGTGCAGGTGAAGAAGGTCAAATAGAAGATTATTCAGTCTTTTTCCAAGGAGCAACACCAACAATTACCTTGTCAGCAGCAGCTCTAACAACTTTTACAAGTTGTGCAGGTGCAGTTTCGGCAGAACAAACTTACACAGTTTCGGGTGCTAATTTAACTGCAAATGTGGTAATTACAGCCCCAACAGGTTTTGAAGTAAGTTTAACAACGGGTGCAGGTTTTGCAACTTCTGTAAACATACTCACAGCAGCAGCTAACGCAGGTGCAACAACAATTTTTGTTCGTCAAACCGCAGCAGCAACAAATGGTTTAAGTGGTAATATTTCACACACAAGTACAGGAGCAACAGCACAAAATAAAGCTATTCCTACAAGTGTTGTGAATGCAACTTCAACGCCAACGGTAGC